>CASBHZ010000009.1 GCA_949123685.1 uncultured Bacteroidales bacterium
CGAAGAAATTTCCAAGCCAACTGCCCCAGATGCTTGTCGGGGCAGGAGAACCGGCACGCAGTCCGGTGCGCATAAACTCCGGCCATTCGCGAATCACCTCCAGCGGACTTGCCGGATGTTCCTTTACATCCCCCGTATTGTCCGGCTCGTTGTGTCCGAGAACATGGCTAACATTGTCGCGGCTTTTGATCTGGTCGAATCCGGGCCATCCTATATGATGCCTGTGAGGCACATACTCCCTGTCGATGCGGTCTGTCGGACCACCCGCATCCCATCCGTAATAATGTGTAACGTTAAGCCTCTCCATCTGCGCCTGATCCGATCCTGCCCATCCTTTTTTAGAGACCCATTGCCATTTTAAGACCCTTATATAAGAAATGAAGCTCCGGTCGGTATCGTCTTTGGTCACGAAGCCTTCGGGAAGCACCGGGATCTCGATGTCTCCGTCAGATGCTATGAAGCATCTGCTATAACCTGTGCCGTCAGGATTATTGGCAATTGTGGCGATAAACCCTTTGCGCAGCTTTATCGAACGAATATTGTTGTCGAATTTCCCGAGATCAGTGACCGGTTCATGGATTGCCACAGTGCGGGAATCTCCGGTGAAATTCTCGCCTGAGAATATGGTCAGCGCCCGGCTGCATATGTCAATACCGTTAGGTATGAGAACCGAGCCTGCACCATATTCGGCGATGCGTAAGTTAGTGGTTATGTCGGCAGGAGCACCGTCAACGCTTATAAAAGTAATGTAATCTGAAACAGCTTTTGTCGGTTTGACTGCGTCAAGATATAGCCACGCCTCTTCTCCGGTCAGGTTTATGGTTGAGTTTACCAAAGGTGTTGAAGACGTGAGATGCACGTCTGTCTTCCCCGCCACATCTATCTGACGCCCCGAAAGCATGTCTGTTGTCAGGTCTGTGTTTATTGTTTCGCCCCATGCTCCTGATATGGCAATCAGGAAGGTGGAGCATGTCAATAGCTTTTTGAATTGTTTCATGATAAATATGCTTGAAATAAAGGGTCGGAAGCGCAATTTTAATAGTGACGCAACCGACCCCGTTCTTAAAGATTAAGAAGCTGTTTAAATCACTTCAATGTATCAGCGGATCACTTTCTTTGAGGTTTTCACTGTTCCGTCAGACATCACTTTTTTCTCTATTACAAGAGAACCTGCTGCCGGATTGGATATGACTACGCCATCTAAACCATAATAAGTCACCGAAACGGTTTCTCCTTCCACATCCAATTCTTCCACTGAAGCCAGGGCACTCTTGAACGTGAGGGAAAATTCGGAGAACACATCCAATGAGTGGGATCCCAATATCTGGACATAATATGTTCCGGCTTTGGGGGCGTCAACTTCTGCAACGCACTTCTGGAGGGTTGCTTTATCGTTTTGTGTTTTAGGAAGGAGGAAAAGCTTGCCCTCGCCCTCTGCGGGAAGACCGATAGGCGACACTGATAGTTCTTCTTCCGAAGCATTATCAAGATCCCATGTTACGCCTTCCGGACCGATCTTGTCAGAGAATACTGCCATTACGGCAGCTTCATTTCCATCGGTTTTCAGATATGAATTATCAGAGTCTGAACTTGTATTGCTCCATTCTCCGGCAAGCATCGAAAATTCATATATGCCGGGTTCGGTGATCTGTACGGGGTATACATACCAGCATGAATGCATGCTGCCATTGTCCCAGCGGATGAAAGCGACATTGCCGTTATATGATGCTTCGTTATAGGTTACGGATGAAGCCTTGTTTTCCCATCTCACATTGTTTCCGCCCGGGCCACCAGCATCCCATGTAAGCTGTTGAGGGGTATCGAACGTATATTCCTCGTCTATTTCGTCATAAGAGAATGGGAATTTCCAACATTCCCAGCCGTTCTGTGCCATTGCCCCTTTATCGCCGAGGGCTCCTTCGTTGGCTTTCGCCATGATGTTGGTCTGTGCCATCACTGAGGCGCTCATGAAGATGGCGCTTCCAAAAAGTAAAGTAGAAATTTTCATAAAAGTGATTTTTGGTTAATTAATATTGGTTAACGTTTCCCTCCGTGGAGGTTGAGTTTTTAAATTTTAAACATCTTCTAACAGACAAGTCAGGTATGTAATAAACATACATGTTCTGTGGTTTCGCAAATTTACAATAAGATTGCAGCATAGGTGATGGGCGAATAGACCTTTTCGAGATGCAGACCGATCTGTATGTTATCAATGACCTTATTGTCTGCCATATAGCGATAGGGTGGGTATTTAGACCGATGATGCTGTTGAAAACATTTGAATTGTTCATATGAACAAAACACCCATCTTTTTAGGATTATTTAACTATTCTGAGTGTGTGACGTAAATTATAATTTTGCAGCTATTAAGCAATATGGGTGTTAGACCGACACGGTGCAATAAATATATTAAGGTATTAGAAAGATTAGATTAGGTAGTGGTTGCATCCGCGAAAACCTCTTCCTAAGCCTGGAAAGCTCAGGGTGAAGAACACGTGATGATAACTTATGGCGGCAGTGTTGCCCCGCATCCTTCAGCAGGATGAGAGACAGTCTGACTGTTTCAAAGAGTATGGATGGAGACATGCATACTCTTTTAATGGATTAACCTTAAATAAACTCAACAATAACTAACCTTAGTTTAAATGAAAAAATCAATTTTCCTAATGTTTCTGTTGCTGTCTCAGCTATTCATGCTGAGCGCGCATGCAGCGTCCGGGACACGCACCGTGAAAGGAATGGTGGTGGACTCCGACGGTGAGCCTCTGATAGGTGCCACAGTGCAGGTGGAAGGTACGTCAATCGGTGTCAGCACCGATCTTGACGGTAACTTCGAGATCCGTGCCACTGAAGGTCAAAACCTTCTTATTTCCTATATTGGTTACTCACCGAAGAAAGTTAAGGTGACCGGATCTACGGCTCCCCTGAGAATCGAGCTTGCTCTGAATGCAGAGGTGCTTGAAGATGTGGTGGTGATAGGTTACGGCACAATGAAAAAGAAAGACCTCACCGGTGCAATCACGCAGATTGACCCGAACAAGATTGCAGATTCCAATCCGCAGACCGTTCAGGACTTGCTTCGTGGTGCCGCCGGTCTTCAGGTTGGCTACGATCCCTCTGCAAAGGGTGGCGGTTCTCTCGAACTCCGAGGCAAGAACTCTCTCGGAACCAATTCGTCGCCTCTCATCATCCTTGATGGCATGCAGTTCTATGGCGAGCTTTCCGAAATCAATCCTGATGACATCAAGCAGATTGACGTGCTTAAAGACTCTTCTTCTGCAGCCATTTATGGAGCCAAGGCTGCCAACGGTGTCATAATCGTTACAACCAAGAAGGGTAGCAACACCGGCAAGCCGACTGTAACCCTGAGTGCAAACTGGGGAATCAACACCAGAAGTTCATATCGTAATTATTATGATGCCGACGGTTACTTGAATTACCGTTCGGACTGGTATAAGCGAGACACATATGGCACTGATGCCAACGGAAATTATGTGGCTTATCAATCCGGTCAGACCAATCCCGGTTACTATGATTATCCTTCCGAGGCTAATCTTGCCAAATATGGTATAACGCTCGACCAGTGGATGGGTTATTCTTCTAATGCTGAGGGTGAATCGGCACGTAGCGTTTTCGGACGCCGTATAGGACTTGACGAGGAGGCTCTCGTGTTTGAGAACTTCTTGAACAACGAGACTTTCGACTGGTATAACTATGCATTCCGCACCGGACTTAACCAGGACTATAATATCGGACTTTCGGGAGGAACCGAGAAGATGAACTATTATATGTCTTTAGGCTACATGAAGAATCAAGGTGTGGTTAAAGGCAATGATTACAACACGCTCCGGGCATCCATGCGCCTTAGCGCTGACGTGACCAAATGGCTTCAGATCGGAGCGAACGTGAACTTCCAGCACCGCACTGACGGAGACAAGGCTCTGTCATATTCCGATGACCTTCAGAGTGCGAACATAATGAAATTCTCTCCTTATGCCTCCATGTATGATAAGGAGACCGGTGAATTGCTTCAGTTCCCCATGGGTGGCACCAACAGGTTCCAACCTTTCCAGAACCAGTTCTTCTATCAGAACTATGAAGAGCTTGAGAAGGGTTACATGGTCTTGAACTCTAAGTTTTTTGCAAAGGTGACACTTCCGTTCGGAATATCATACCAGTTCAACATCTCGCCGCGTTATCAATATTTCTGGGACCGTTACTTCATGAGCGCAGATCTTCCCGAATCGGCAAAGAAAGACCGGGGTGTGAACCGCGAGTGGGGTAAGAGATTTGACTGGTCACTCAACAATACAATCAACTGGGATTATACATTCGCTGATGTTCACCATGTAATGGTTACTCTCGCTCAGGAGGCGGAAGATCGTAAATATTGGAGCGACCGTATAGAGGCTCGCGGTTTTGACCCCACTGACGCCCTCGGTTTTCACAACACCCAGAACGCTACAAAGGAACTTTCCAATTTCAGCACTAATGACACCCATGAGAGTGCGGATGCCCTCCTTGCCCGTGTTTTCTATGGCTACGACAACAGATATATGTTCACGGCATCCGTGCGTCGTGACGGTTATTCGGCTTTCGGACAGAACTATCCGCATGCCACATTCCCATCGTTGGCTGTTGCATGGAACTTTGCCAATGAGAAATTCATGGCTCCTATCTCCGATATATGGAGTGCCGGTAAATTACGTCTCTCCTGGGGTAAGAATGGTAACCGTGATCTCGGCAACCCCTATATCGCCCTTGCCAACTTAGGTTCCGGACAAGGTAAGACCATGAATTATCTCGGTCCTGACGGAGAAGTGATTTCTGACCTCAAATATTTAACAATGAGCCGTATGGCTAACCCGGATTTGCGTTGGGAGAAAACAGAAGCTTTCAACGTCGGTCTTGACCTTGGATTCTTCAACAACCGTCTCAATATCAGTGCAGACTGGTATTACAAGAAGACCAACGACATGATTATGAAGATGGCACTTCCTCAATTCTCCGGCTTCACAGAGGTTGCAACCAATATCGGTCGTGTTGACAACACCGGTGTCGAGCTTTCCATCAACTCCCTCAATATCGCCAACAACATATTTGAATGGAATACCACCTTTACTTTCTCTTACAACAAGAACAAGATCCGTCATATCGACTATCAGATGGAAAACGTGCTTGATGAGAATGGCAACATCATAGGTCAGAAAGAGATAGACCAGCCCAGCAAGGGATGGTTTGTGGGTCAGCCTATAGGTGTGATCTGGAATTATAAAGTTGACGGTATCTGGCAGGCAGATCAGGCTGAAGAGGCAGCCAAGGTGGGTCAGAAACCCGGTGACTACAGAATTGAGAACTATTATACGGGTGATGATATCGTAGATCCCGAAACGGGTGAGCGCACGCCGGTGTATAATGACAAGGACAAACAGTTCCTCGGTGTGTCATATGCACCCTGCTATCTCAGCATGCGCAATGACTTCACGTTGTGGAAAGATTTCACGATAAGCTTCACTTTCTATTCGAAGCTCGGTCACAAGTCGCAGAGTTGGGCATATGCTAATAACGACAATGCTTCAGACATAATCGTCCATGGTCTCAACACTTATGAGAAAGAGTATTGGACACCGGAAAATCCAAGCGATTATTTTGCTCGCCTTAATGCCCGTGGACCTAATGGTGCAACAAGCGTTCCTCGCGTGATCAACCGTAATTTCCTTCGTCTCTCCGACTTGACATTCGGTTACACTCTTCCCCGCAAATGGACACAGAAGGCATACATGGAGAGAGTGCGCGTTACATTCGGCATCAAGAATCTTTTCACCATCAATCCTCCCCAATGGAGCTATGGCGATCCTGAGGATGGATACGGACTCGGCACAAGGCTCTTCAATTTCGGTATAAACGTAACTTTCTAAACACGACCTAACAATTAAAGAAAAGAAATAATGAAAACATTATATAGCAGAATTTTCAGATTCGCCGCTCCGGCTGTCATGGTTGCTGCTCTCGCAAGTTGTTCCGACGACTTCCTGAAGCCGGATCCTATGTCGGAGTTCGAGCCGGGTGCCACTTTCTCTACCGAATCGGGTATCCAGGCGGCAATGGCAATGGCTGACCGCCATTTGGGGCGTATGTTCATTGACCTTGGCAACACCAACTCAATGGGTATGCTCAGTGACCTTCTGTATTCCGAGACGACGGTTGCCGCCAAGACGGATATGGGATCGGCAAATATCCGCGCGAACTTTGCCGATAACGTTACCCCTTCATCATGGATGGAGACCGGCAATAATTCGGGTGCTGAGATAGGATGGGTATGGAACGACATGTGGGATCATGTTAAATATGCCAACACTATCCTTGACTATATCGATAAGGTTGAGACTCTTTCGGAGCAGGTTAAGAACGAATATAAAGGCCGTGCCCTTTTCCATCGTTCCTGGGCTTTCTATAACCTGACTTTCTGGTATGGCAACATACCTCTTGTCACCACTCTCCCTACGGGTCCGAAAAAGAATTATCGTTCATGCCCGCAGAGCGAGATAATCAAGAAGCTTGTTGAAGACTTGAAACAGGCTGTGGAATGGGTTCCTTCGCAGGATAACATGACTCAGTGGGGTTCTATCAACAAGGAAGCTTGCCGTCATCTTTATATCAAGGTGCTTCTTGCCGACGGTCAGTTCCGCGAGGCTGAGAACCAGGCTAACATCCTTATTGACCAAAGCGGTCGTTCACTCATGCGTTCGTCTTTCGGCAAGGATATCAAACCGGGAGAGTCCAACACCTGGAAAGTGGAACGCAATGTGATCTGGGACCTTCATCGTCCTGAAAACAAGATCATGGCGGCAAACACCGAGTATATCCTCGGTTTTGTGAATGTTTCCGAACAAGCATTTCAGAAACTCGTGTGGGCGCGCACATTGTTCCCGCATTATCGCGGCAATATCCTCACTGCCGACGGAGCTTCGGGCAACGGACTTCTTTATCTTGCCCGCAACGATGGCAATTATTCTGTGCAGACAGACTGGTTGCGTGCCACCGGTCGCGGTATCGGCGTGACACGTCCCACAGACTGGGCGCAACGTACTCTCTGGGTATATCCCGGTTTCGATGGCGATCGTGAGGACCATCAGGATCTCCGTCATAATCCATCCGTGGGTAACTGGCTCCGTATGGAAGATATGACTTATGACAATAATAAATCGAAGTGGTACGGTAAGAACCTAATGCTTTATGCTCCCGAAGACGTGATAAGCAAAAGCGGCAAGGTGATCAGGGAGAAAGGACAGCTTTTATGTACGGACACTATCCGCAGTTGGTTCGATATCCCTTATTATAAGACATATATGCTGGATGCGGAGAAAGAGGCTAACTTAGGGTCTAACGATTTCCAGGGAGCTTCTCTCGGTGCTAATGGTAATTGCTATATTTTCCGTCTTGCCGAGACATATCTTCTTCGTGCGGAGGCAAAGTTATATCAGGGTAATGCCGGAGGGGCGGCAAATGACGTTAATGAAGTGCGTCGTCGCGCCAACGCCAAGTATATGTATTCCACAGTCAATATCGGTGACATCATGAACGAGCGTGCCCGCGAGCTTTATATGGAGGAATTTCGTAAGGCAGAGCTTGGTCGCGTCTCTATGATTCTTGCCAACACCGGTATTCCAGATGAATGGGGCAATGTATATGACAAAGAGACATGGAACCGTCAGAATGGTACCGACCGCAACGGCGGAAGCTATTGGTATCAGCGACTTATGCATTATTCATTCTATAACTCACCCGAGATTCCTTTCAAATCCGGCGGTATAGAGATCATGTATAAGATGGATAAGCATAATCTCTATTGGCCTATCCCTCACTTTGCAGAGACTGCAAACAGCGAGGCGAAGCTTTGGCAGAATTTCGGATATGACGGTTATGATCCTAATTGCGAAATGTGGAGCACATGGCAGGAAGCCGATGCAGATGCAAGGAAATAAGTGAATTACATTCATAAGAAATATGGCTTTTGCCACGTTGAAAAAAGGGGGAGGAGTTAGACTTCTTCCCCCTTTTTAGCAGTTTATCAATTAATAAAATGTTTAGACATGAAAGTGAAGCTGGTGCTGGCAGCAGTGATTGCCGGTTTTATTATGAGTTTTCCGGGTCAGGCGGCTGTGTCTGAGGTTCGCGACAAAGGCGTGATACGTCCCGGTGAGGTATGGAAGGATATAAAGGGGGATACCATCAATGCCCACGGAGGGTGTGTAATATTTAATGACGGCAAATATTATTGGTATGGCGAGCATCGTGCCGCAGTGCGTCCGTTGCCACAGGAGGGAGTGACGGTATATTCTTCCCCGAACCTTGTAGACTGGAAATATGAGGGGCTTGCCTTGAAGGCGAGTGATGCCGAAGGTCATGACATAGAGAAAGGGTGTATAATTGAACGTCCGAAAGTTATATATAACGAAAAGACGGGAAAATATGTAATGTGGTTTCATCTCGAACTGAAAGGGCAGGGTTATGGACCTGCTCGTTGTGCTGTGGCAGTCAGTGACACGCCTGTCGGTCCTTTCAGGTTTGTGAGGTCTGGGCGTGTGAATCCAGGCAAGATGCCCATGAACCTTGCCGTAAACTCGGCATCCCGCAGGGCAGGAGAAGATATTGAATGGTGGACACCTGAATGGCGTCGGGAGGTTGAACGGGGAATGTTCATCATGAGGGATCTTGACGGTGGACAGATGAGCCGGGACATGACTCTTTTTGTTGATGACAACGGCAAGGCTTATCACATATATTCATCGGAGGAGAATCTCACCCTGCATATCGCGGAGCTGTCGGATGATTATCTCAGCCATACGGGAAAATATATCCGCATATTCCCCGGCGGTCACAACGAGGCGCCCGCATTGATGAAACATGACGGTCGTTATTGGATGATCACTTCCGGTTGCACAGGCTGGGCTCCTAATGAAGCGCGCCTAATGACAGCTACCGATATAATGGGAGAATGGAAGCAACTTCCGAACCCATGTAGGAGAGAAAATGCGAACAAGACATTTTTAGGACAAAGCAACTATATATTGAAGGTGCCCGGTAAAGATGGTTCCTTCGTAGCTATGTTCGACAAATGGGATCCCGAAAGCTTGAAAAATTCTCGCTATCTGTGGATGCCTGTCGAGTTTTCTTCAAGCGGGGAGCCTATAGTGAACTGGACTCCTGAATGGAAGCCTTAAGTTTCAAAATGAGGAGGGAAAATGTTCATTTTTCAATTCTTCCTTTGAGACTTGGAGAATCATCATTATTTTTGTAAACGAACTATCCAAGTCTTGACCATGAAACTTCCTCACCATATCATATTGTCGCCTCCGGCTGTAGGACGCTTTTGCGTCATGGCGGTGCTGTTAGCGGTGTCGTTATTTGTCGAGATCGCAGCCGGAGGCGCATTCAATTCGCCTGAACATTTAGGTATAAACAGGGGATTGAACACTGCTTACGTTTCATATGTGGAGCAGGATAACAGGGGATTGATATGGGTCGGTTCCGATAACGGGTTGTATCGTTTTGACGGGCACTCGTTCACCCGGTATGGAAAGAATGCACTCGGATTACCCGGAAATACAGTGTCGGCACTTTATCATGACAGTGCCACAGACAAATTGTGGGTCGGTACAAAAAGCGGAATCGGACGTATCGACTGTAAGACGGGTCAGGTGGAGAAAATAGGGCTCAGTGATGAGGCACAGATTTTTAATATCACAGATATTTCGCCTGCTGCCGATGGGGGAATCTGGATATCGAATCATTATAATACGATTATACACTTGTCTCCGGGAGGAGAGGAAACAGCTTATACGTCAAAAGATATATGCGGGCTTCCGGATTCTTTCGTTTCTATTGCAGATGACGGCAAAGGTCATCTTGTCATAACCCATAACACGGAAGGGATTTCAGTTCTGGATCTTGCCACACGTAAAGTTAAAACTTATAGCCATGTTGCCGGAAAGCCGAATTGCCTTCCAAAAGGCACTATCCATTCCGTTAAGATAGACTCGCACAAGAATATATGGTTGGCATCCAATCACGGGTTATCTCTGTTCATACCGGAGAGGGAAGTATTTCATACTTTCCTTAACGATCCTTCCAATTCGTCGTCGATAGCAGGCGATCATGTATATTCAATAAATGAGGACTATAAAGGATTGATTTGGGTTGGATGCGACATGGGGCGTATAAGCATTTTCGATCCTTCGGATTTGACTGCGGGTGACCCGGCAAATCTGCGGTTCCGCAATATTAGTCTCGGGCAGATCGAAGGCAGAGGAATTTCCAATGGTAACGTGCGCTCGATATTTGAAGATTCATTCGGAAACATGTGGATATGCAATTATGGATCCGGGCTTGAATTTATAAGTCATATGACTCCGACATTCAAGACATTGCCCTATTTCAGCGCGGCTACAGAGGGATTTGACAATAAAGTGGTGTGGTCGGTTTTCACGGATACCGATGGCGTTACGTTGCTTGGCGGGACAAATTCTATCGGACTTTACCGCGACGGACAGATCGAGAATGTTGTCAGTTTTCATCCTGACCTTACGCATCCTTTTGCGAGAGTCACGACGTTGGGCAGGGCTGGTGATGATTTACTTTTGGGGTTGTATGATGACGGACTTTTGCGTTTGGATCGCCAAACACATAAGCTCGAAAAGATACCGCTTGGCAGACCCGACATAGGAATAAATGTGATATTCAATGATCCTGCGGGAGGAACGCTGATAGGATGTTCGGAAGGGATACTGAAATATGACAACGGAGAAGCAAAATTCATTACCGCGTCAAACAGCATGCTTAATAATATTTCTGTTACCGGGATTGTGCGTGATAGCAAAAATCGGTTGTGGGTTAGTACGTTCGGTAACGGGATATTGATTTTTGACCGCACATTTTCAAAAGGATTGCATATTCATCCACGCTACCTCAAGAGCGGCACGGTGAAGAGCATGTATGTTGATTCGAAAGGATGGATCTGGATTATTACCAATATCTCCCTTTGTGTCGTGAAGGATCCGGCAAATGATGTCAGGGTGACGAGACTTACACATCCTTCGATAGATAATGCCGGCAACTTGCGTGCCATAACAGAAGACAAGAATGGAAATATGTGGTTCTCTACGGATACCGGTCTGCATGTATGGATCCGGGAGACGGGAGAATTTAAGAACTTTCCCTCTGAGTTCGTGCTTCCTAATTTCAATGACAGGGCTGTCACTTGCGATCGGGAGGGTAATATAATATTCGGCGGAGGCAGTGGAGCATGCTCTTTTTCTCCGGACTTTATTTGTAATGAACGGAAGACCGGAAAGGTAGGTATCGTTGACTGTCTAAGCATAGATCATAATGAAAGGGATGACTATGCTGAAAGGATATATATTCCCGGAAGCGATATAAATATAAGTCATGACTCCTCTATACAGATAATATTTTCCGTTGCCGATTATGCCCAGTCTCCACTCCTGGAATATGCCGTGATGTTGGAGGGAATAGATTCCGACTGGAGTATACCTTTGCGTGAGAACCATGTCAGTTACAGGAATCTTCCTCCCGGGAGTTATAATTTCAAGGTAAGGGCGCGTCTACCCAACGAGGAGTGGGATCAGGCGAACATCGCTTCCGTAGGTATAAATGTCTCCCCGCCTTTGTGGAGCACATGGTGGGCTCAGATTATTTATGCCCTTTTGATATTTGCTTGCATTTTTATATGGATAAGGTATTATAAAAGGCGGGTGAATCGCAGGTCTTCCATGGAAATGGAGCGCAAGAAGGATATAGACGAGATGGAACTTAATGAGGAGCGTCTGAGATTCTATACAAATATCACGCATGAACTGCGCACTCCGTTGACGCTTATTCTGGGTCCCTTGGAAGATTTGGTGACCGATGATGAAGTCCCGGTCAAATTTAGGGAGAAGATACGGATAATTCATGCGAGCACCATGCGGCTTCTAAATCTGATTAACCAGATATTGGAATTTAGGAAAACGGAAACGCAAAACAGGAAACTCTGTGTGTCTCGCCGAAATATTGCGGATCATGTCACTGAAATAGGACTGAGGTATAAGGAGTTAAACCATAACAATAATGTCAGCTACGTTATTGATGTGGAGAATGACGGGAATGAGATATATTTCGATCCGGATGTTATTTCAACGATACTAAATAATTTCTTGAGTAATGCAGTGAAATATACGCCTCAGGGCACGATTACACTTTCGCTGAGACATTGCCGTGACGAAGTCAATAAATATGTATGTATTTCTGTTGCCGATACGGGTTATGGCATAGAGCCGGAGGCTTTGCCCCATATCTTTGACAGATATTATCAGGCGAAGGGTAAGCATCAGGCTTCAGGAACAGGGATAGGACTCGCTTTGGTCAAATCGCTCTCCGATCTTCATGGCGGAATACTCAAAGTGGATAGCACTCCCGGGGAGGGGACCGTGTTCACCATAAAGCTGATTGAAGACAATACATATCCGGATGCTATGCATAGCGATGCCGAGGAGGGAGGCAATACGGCTGATACCGTACAGGACGGCAAAGAGGTGGATTCACGTGCATCGGTGCTTGTCGTGGAGGATAATCCTGATATTCGCGAGTATATATCCTGTTCACTTGGAAAAACGTTCCGGATGATAGAGGCAGGGAACGGTAAGGAGGGTTTTGAGGAGGCAGTGAAGAATAATCCCGATATTGTCATTACGGATCTTATGATGCCGGTGATGGATGGTCTTGAACTGCTTTCCAAAATTAAACAGGATATCCGCACGAGCCATATCCCGGTAGTGTTACTGACAGCTCGCGATTCTTTGCAGGATAAGGAACGAGGATACGATTGCGGAGCCGATTCGTATCTTACCAAACCTTTTTCCGCAAAATTGCTTAACAGCCGTATCCTTAATATTCTTGCCATGCGTCGCCAGTTGGCATCGAGACTTACGTCCGCATCGCATGTGTTGTCGGAAAATGGTTCCGAAACCGGGTTAACTAATAGTCAAGTCCAGTCGCAAGAGATTAAACTCGGGAAATTGGACAAGGCTTTCCTTGAAAAATTCACATCTCTTGTGGAAGAGAATCTTACAAAACCGGATTTTGACATGTCTTTTGTTCAGGATAATCTCAACATGAGCCATTCCACGCTTTATCGTAAGATAAAGGGATTGACAGGATTGTCCGGAAAAGAGTTCATACGCAAGTTGCGTCTGCGTCATGTTGTTGAACTTCTTGCGGATGGGTATTCCGTATCGGAAGCTGCCTATGAGAGCGGGTTCAATGACATGGGATATTTCCGCAGTTGTTTCAAGGAAGAATATGGCATGTCGCCTTCTGTATATGCAAAAGGCATGAGACAGGAAGCCAAAGAATCAAATACCCCCCCCATGAGGTATAATGCATTGACTAATAGTTGTTTAATAGGTAATAAAGGGCGTTTATATGCTTTTTATGATTGGATAAGAAAAAATTTCAGTAATAAAACGATACAACCGATGAATCTAATTTGCAAATCTTTAATCGTTTCCGGAATTATGGCAGTGATCCCGGCAACATCTATGGCGAAGCCCGTTGATGAGGCTAAGGAGGTAAGATCCATAATCGAGAAGGTAAACAACAATTGGCAGAAGACTAATGATCCTGAAAAATGGTCGTTCTGGCATGTCGCGGCTTACCATACAGGCAATATGGAAGCATATCGCCTCACGGGTAACCAGCAGTATCTTGACTATTCCCTTGCATGGGCGGATCATAACGGATGGAAAGGAGCCAAGAGCGCTGACCGCACCAAATGGAAATATAATTATGGGGAGACAGACGAGCATGTGCTTTTCGGAGACTGGCAGATATGTTTCCAGACTTATGCAGACCTTTATAATATCCTTCCCGATGACAAGCGGATAAGACGTGCCCGCGAGGTTATGGAATATCAAATGTCTACCCCCGAGAATGATTATTGGTGGTGGGCAGACGGTCTTTACATGGTAATGCCCGTAATGACCAAGATGTATAAGATCACGGGCAACAGGAAATATCTTGATAAGCTTTACGATTACATCCTTGTGAGCGACAGCATAATGCTTGACAAGGAGACGGGACTTTATTTCCGTGACGGCAAATATGTTTATCCGAAACATAAAAGTGTGAACGGCAAGAAGGATTTCTGGGCACGTGGCGACGGTTGGGTGCTTGCCGGGCTTGCGAAAGTGCTTGCGGATCTTCCGGAAGATTATAAACATAAAGACTTTTTTAGGCAAAAGTATGTGAAACTTGCAGATGCCGTGGTTGCATCTCAACAGCCTCAGGGATATTGGACACGTTCCATGCTTGATCCGGAGCATGCTCCTGGTCCCGAGACGAGTGGCACTGCTTTCTTTACATATGGTCTGCTTTGGGGGGTGAACAACGGATACCTGAAGGATTCCAAATATATTGACTCAGCGTTGAAGGGATGGAAATATCTCCGTGGCACTGCATTGCAGAAGAACGGCACGGTAGGTTATGTGCAGCCTATCGGGGAGAAGGCTATCCCCGGTCAGGTGGTGGATGCGAAGTCTACTTCGGATTTCGGAGTGGGAGCTTTTTTGCTCGCTGCATGTGAATACGTCAGGTATCTCGAAAGGAACATGAATGCCGACCGCAAATATTGGACCGGTCTTGCATATAAGATAGCTTATCCCGTTTTGAGCAATATGTCGGAGGGCAATTTACAGAAAAACATGCTTGTGGAGGTTAGCCCGAACTGGGATGGCAGAAACAAAAAGGTTACATACATGGAGACTTTCGGAAGGTTGATGGCGGGAATAGCCCCATGGCTTGCATTGCCGGATGATGACACCGAGGAGGGTAAGATACGTAAGGAACTCCGAGAGATGGCTCTTAAGAGTTATGTACATGCCGTTAACCCGGAAAGTCCCGACTATCTTGGCTGGCGCGGTCACGGACAGGCTTTGGTCGATGCCGCTTATGTTGCGGAAAGTTTCATACGTGCTTACGATGCCTTGTGGAAACCTCTTGACGAAACCACCAAACAACGTTATATCACGGAATTTACACAATTGCGTAAGGTGGATCCTCCTTATACCAACTGGCTGCTTTTTTCTTCCACGATAGAAAGTTTCCTTGCAAAGGTTGGAGCTCCTTACGACCAATATAGGGTTAATTCGGCAATACGTAAGACAGAAGAGTGGTATACGGGCGACGGATGGTATGCTGACGGTCCGGACTTCGCTTTCGATTATTACAGCAGCTATGTGTTTCATCCGATGTATCTTGAAACGTTGCAGAACATGAAAGATGCCCGTGCCTATACGCGCATACATTACGCAAAATATTATGATCAGGCTTTGAGACGCGCTCAGAAGTTTGCCGTGGTGCTTGAGCGTCTGATTTCACCGGAAGGGACATTCCCCGTCTTCGGCAGGTCGATTCCCTACAGGATGGCAACAATGCAGCCTCTTGCTCTGATGGCATGGTATGACAAACTGCCTGAAGGTGTGACTCCGGGTCAGGTTCGCGCAGCTCTTACCGCCGTGATGCACAATATGTTTGACGGCAAGGAGAATTTTAATGAAAAGGGCTTCTTGACTATCGGTTTTGCCGGACGTCAGCCTAATATTGCAGACTGGTATACCAATAACGGTTCTCTTTATATGACCACATTAGCGTTCATGCCGCTGGGTCTTCCCTCAACACATCCCTTCTGGAGCGATGCCCCGCAGGAATGGACAAGCCGGAAAGCATGGTCGGGCAAGCCTTTCCCGAAAGATCATCACTGGAGGGGGGACAAGACTAAAATGGGTGATTTGTTCTGATAAAACGTATATAATATAAGTGAGTTAAAATTAAATACGCTCACGAAATATACTCTAAAAACTATAACATCAAGATATAATGGAAAATATGTTCTCCCTCAAAGGGAAAGTGGCTCTTGTCACAGGGGGTGTTTACGGAATAGGGTTTGCAATCGGTAAGGCTCTTCATGATGCCGGGGCGAAAGTTATTTATAACGCCCATTCCGATTCTTCCATGCAGACAGGCGCTGAAAACTATAAGGCGGCGGGTATTGACGCTAAAGGTTATTTCTGCGATGTGACGGATGAAGCGTCGGTTAAGGCTATGGTAGAGGATATTGAAAAGAACTATGGCGGTGTGGATATACTCGTTAACAACGCCGGAATCATACGCCGCATCCCAATGACGGAGATGGCAGTTGAAGATTTCCGTCAGGTTGTGGATGTCGATCTCATCGCTCCGTTTATCTGTGCTAAGGCAGTTATCCCCGGTATGCTCAGGAAAGGGCATGGTAAGATCATAAACATTTGTTCGATGATGAGTGAACTCGGACGCGAGACAGTCTCGGCATATGCTGCGGCTAAAGGAGGTCTTAAAATGCTTACGCGTAACATATGTTCGGAATATGGCGAAGCCAATATCCAGTGTAACGGTATCGGACCGGGTTATATCGCTACTCCGCAGACAGCTCCTCTTCGCGAGGTTCAGCCTGACGGAAGCCGTCATCCCTTTGATCAGTTTATCATTGCCAAGACGCCTGCCGCTCGTTGGGGCACACCGGAAGATCTGATGGGCCCGGCGGTTTTCCTCGCTTCCGATGCTTCCAATTTTGTGAACGGACATATTCTCTATGTGGATGGCGGTATTCTCGCTTATATTGGGAAGCAGCCTTGATAAAAAATATAGGAATGAATCGTATGTTGTTTATATCCATGGCTTTCGCTTGCACTGTAATGGTGCAGGCGGAAACTGTGGAAATTAAAGTTTATAATCCCGGCGATTTCAAGAGGGTGAATGAAATTGTGGAAGTTGATGAGAGCTTGGTAAAATCTCGTCTCGGTGTTCCTTTTTTCATCCTTCATGACGATAATGGCAAAGAGGTTTCATGGCAGAAGACACATGACGGGAAAATTATCTTTCCTGTTAACGTTGCAGCCAAGGACACGGCGGTATATCATGCGGTGCCGGGAGATCCGGTGCCTGTAAAGCCACTTGTTTACGGCAGGCTTTTCCCGGAACGTGCCGATGACATGACATGGGAGAATGATCTTGCCGCATATCGTGCGTACGGTCCGGGACAACAGCGTAATGGTGAGAGGACGTTCGGCTATGATATCTGGACCAAATCCGTTCCGGACCTCGTCCTCGAGAAGCGTTACATGATGAATAACCGTAAAGGGAAGACATTTCATCGTGATTATGGAGAGGGGATGGATGTTTATGCAGTGGGTCCTACTTTGGGTGGTGGCACGGCTGCGCTTATCGATTCCGACGGGACGATCCTTTATCCTTGGAGCTTCTCGGAATATGAGATATTAGAGCAAGGACCGTTGAGGTTTCAAGTGCGCTTGATCTTCCCTCCAATGACCGGAGGGAAGGGGATATATGCAGCTGAGGAGCGTGTAATAACGCTTGACGCCGGCGACTGGCTTAATCGCACGGAGGTGACTTATCATGGGCTTATCGCGCCGCAGGATGTTGTAGCGGGGCAGGTGGTTCATCGGCAGAATCCTGAGGGGTATATACTTGATACCGATAATGGAGTGGTTGCATATGCCGATCTCACAGAGGATGCCGATGCCGGAAACGGTACCATATTCCTCGGGATGGTTGCGGATTCGGATGCGACTCCGGGATATTTGCCTTTGCCCGAGCCTGCCGGAGATGCAGTAGGTCACATAACCCTTAAAGGGAAGGTGAAAAACGGAGAGCCGTTTGCGTATTATTGGGGTGCCGGATGGAGTAAAGGAGGGATGCCCACAATGACGGAGTGGAGGAAAGTCCTGGAACATAAGCGTAAATGTATCCGGAATCCGCTTAATATAACGGTCAGGTAATCATAATAATTAGTGTCAAATTCAAGTATACTCTTATTTCTAAACAGCTTCTAAAAACATGGATGAAGTTTTTAAATACATAATCGGTCTTGGCGCTGCCGTGATGATGCCCGTTATATTCACTGTTTTGGGTCTATGCATCGGCATCAAGTTCGGAGATGCCTTGAAATCAGGTCTTAAGGTCGGTGTCGGATTCGTGGGACTTTCAATAGTCACCGCCCTTTTGACTTCAGCTCTGGGACCTGCGCTCAATAAAGTGGTCGAGATCTATGATCTCCAACTCAAAGTGTTCGACATGGGATGGCCTGCGGCGGCATCGGTAGCGTATAACACGGCTGTCGGTGCGTTTGTGATTCCCGTGTGTCTCGGAGTGAACCTTCTTATGCTGTTTACCAAGACAACGCGCACTGTCAACATAGATTTGTGGAATTATTGGCATTTCGCGTTTATAGGTGCGGTGGTATATTTTGCATCCGATTCGTTGGCGTGGGGCTTTTTTGCCGCGATTGTGTGCTATGTCATCACTTTGGTGATTGCGGATATGACGGCACGCAAATTTCAGAATTTTTATAACGGAATGGACGGTATATCCATACCTCAACCGTTTTGCGCCGGCTTTGTGCCTTTTGCGATAGGAGTCAACTGGATATTCGATAGGATACCTGTTCTGAATAAGCTTGAGATAGATGCCGAGGGTTTGAAAAAGAAATTCGGTGTTCTCGGGGAGCCGCTTTTGCTTGGAGTCATAGTGGGTGTGGGCATTGGCTGCCTCACTTGTGAGAATTGGAACGAGATAGTTGACAATATTCCTTATATTCTCGGTTTAGGTATAAAGATGGGCGCGGTGATGGAACTTATCCCGCGTGTCACGGTGTTGTTTATCGAGGGTCTGAAGCCTATCTCGGATGCCACACGCAGTCTTATAGCCAGAAAATTCAAGGGTGCAGACGGTTTGAATATCGGAATGAGTCCGGCGCTGGTGATCGGGCATCCGGCTACGCTCGTGGCTTCAATCCTGCTGATACCCGTAACACTGTTGCTGGCGGTAATACTTCCCGGCAATCAGTTCCTGCCACTCGCCTCGCTTGCCGGTATGTTCTATCTCTTCCCGTTGATGCTCCCTTTCACTAAAGGCAACGTGGTTAAGACCTTTGTTGCCGGTTTGGTCGCTATGGTTGCCGGTCTATATATGGTTACCAACATGGCTCCCGCATTCACAGTGGCGGCGCATGACGTGTTCAATGCCACGGGAGACGCAGCCGTGGCAATTCCCGGAGGATTCGATGGCGGGTCGCTGGATTTCGCTTCAAGTCCGCTTGCCTGGATTATCTATCAATGTTCATGCAACCTTAAATGGGTGGGAGCAGGCATATTGGTAGTTGTATCTTTGGGAATGGCGATCTTTAACAGAATCCTGATAGAAAGGAACCGGAAAGCCATGATCGCGGCAGGTTCGGATAAATTACAGAAAACAGAATAAATCTATGCTATTATAAGGGTATCCAAGCCTTCAATAGCTTCTAAAAATAAACACTCTGATATGAAAAAGACTTTTTTAGCATTGTTAATGTTTGTTGGTTGCGGAGTTTTGCAGGCACAAACAAATTACCGTATACTTTACGCTTGCCATCCGGAGGATGTGAAGCATTATGACAACGGGCAGCTCCGCTCCCACTTCCTTATGGAGAAAGTAATGGAAGCGGATAAGGTCAACTTGACATACACTATGTATGACCGTCTGATATATGGCGGCGTAATGCCTGTGGCTAAAACCGTAGAGCTGGAGACGATAGATCCGTTGAAAGCCAAGTATTTTCTTGAACGCCGTGAATTAGGTGTGATCAACACGGGCGGTGATGGCATTGTCAACGTAGACGGCAAGGATTATGAACTCCATTTCAAGGATGCATTGTATGTGGGTCAGGGCAACAAGAAGGTTACCTTCCGTAGCAAGGATTCTTCAAACCCTGCAAAATTCTATATCAATTCAACGCGTGCCCACAAGCATTACAAAACACAGTTGATTTCCATTGACGGCAGGAAGGGGACAATCAAGGCGAATCAGATTAAAGCCGGCTCTCTTGCCGAGAGCAATGACCGTATTATCAACCAGTTGATAGTTAATAATGTGCTTGAGGAAGGACCATGCGAATTGCAGATGGGATTGACCGAACTCAAGACGGGTTCGGTATGGAACACAATGCCGGCACATGTTCATGACCGACGCGTAGAGGCATATTATTATTTCAATGTGCCCGAAGGCAACCGCATCTGTCATATAATGGGTGAACCCAAAGAGAACCGTCTCATTTGGATGAATCCCGAACAAGCTGTTATTTCTCCCGAATGGAGCATCCATTGCGCGGCAGGCACGAGCAACTACATGTTCATCTGGGGCATGGGCGGTGAAAACCTCGACTATACCGATCAGGATCGCTTCCCATACTCCGAGATGCGTTAATACAGGTTGTTCCAACGCAATCCTACTTTTTTCTTGAGGGGACGAATATTTTCGTTATAGTGTGTAAATACTCATTCAAATGAGTGCCTTGGCACTCATTTGAATGAGTTATCTTATTATATTAATCGCGTAAGGTTGATACCGGGACAACCAGCACACCATCGTTCCGGCGGTAAGCATAGTCACCGACAGCGGTGATAACCATCATAAATGAAGGACTCTTCATCTTTGAAGTGTCGAGACGATCAGCAAGTTTTAAAAGATTGGCAGCACCCTCTTCAATCAGTTTGTCGCCCCCGAGTTTGATTTCGACAAGTCCATAGCTACCATTGCGGAGGTGAACAACTGCATCACATTCCAAACCGTTTTTATCACGGTAGTGAAATATATCGCCTTCAATGGGTTGCGCATACACACGCAGATCTCGAACGCATAAGGTCTCAAAAATCAGTCCGAATGTGTTGAGGTCATTAATCAGATCATCAGGTCCGAGACCGAGTGCTGCACATGCGATTGACGGGTCGGAATAGTATCTTGTGTCAGAAGTGCGAATAGCGGTCTTGCTGCGAAGGTTTGGATTCCATGCAGGCATATCCTCTATTACGAAAATAGCTTTGAGGGCATTGAGGTATGAGTATACAGTTTTGTCGCTTAGTTCTGTCGTATCGTTTGCCTTAATGTCTTCCACAATGGCTTGAGTACTTACTTGTGCGCCTTGAAATCTTGCCAAAGATCTCATAATCCGACGTGTTCGCTGCTCATCACGCTCGACATCATCTACGCGGGATATATCAGTGCGAACAATTGCCTCGAAATAATTGATTGACTGACGCAGAGCAGATTTCTCAAATCCTTTATTCGATGCTTTAGGCCATCCTCCACGGCATGTAAGGAATGCTATGTCGCTTAGTTTCAATGCGGATTGTCCTCTAATTGGTGTGCTTTTATTAGCATTGAAAAGCTGAGACAAACTAACTTCTCCACTTGAGTTGCCAGACTCCCATAATGACATCGGTCGCATGGTCAGCCACGATATGCGTCCGGCACCGGAATGCTTCATCTTATCTTTTTCCTTCTTAGGAGGAACGGCGGATCCTGTAAGTATGAATTGTCCATCACCATGGCGGTGATCTACCTCATAACGAACAGCATCCCAAATTTTAGTTGCAATCTGCCACTCGTCGATGAGACGTGGTGTCTGTCCGGCTAAGATATAACTGATATCAGTTTCAATCATTTGCAGATATTGGGCGCTTTTAACCGGATCATCCATATAGATAACGCTTTCGCAAATTTGTTCAGCAGTGGTTGTCTTGCCACATGCCTTAGGTCCCTCAATCAGAACTGCGCCCATAGCATCAAGTTCGTCTTTGATAATTCGGTCCATTATTCGTTTTCTATAATTATCCATAAGGTAATATTTTACTTATACAAAAGTAATGTATTAATTTCAGATAATCAAGTGTTTGTGTGTATAATTTCCAAAGTTGGCGCATTTTTGCTTCCAAAGTTGGCGTATTTTCGCTTCCAAGGTTGGCGTTTCTCTTTTCATAAAAGAAGGATTGTTTGTTGCCGGTCGTAGAGATTATAGAGGATACAATGATGAAATGGTTTTGGCGGTTGGGTGGAAATTTGTTAATTTTGCAGTGAACTATGTGGAACGGCGAAGCCGTTTTAAAAGAGTAATCATGTGGTTCATATGACCCTATGGCAAATAAATTGGTTGAAATAGTGGCTGAAAATGCCCGGAAGCTGCATGGCCGGGAGGCTTACCGCTTCTGCTGGCGCAAAGATGGTGAATGGCTTTCGACTCCTTGGGAGGAGTTTGCCGTGCAGGTGGAAGTGGCTGCTAAATCTTTGGCATTGCTCGGTCTTGTAGAAAAAGATAGGGTTGCTATCTGTTCTCCAAATACCCCCCAGATATTGATCACGGAATTAGGCGCGTTCAAGAATCGTCTTTCATGTATCCCTATCTATTCGAGCAGTTCGCAGGCGCAGTATGATTTCATTGTAGCCGACGGTGGTGCCTCCGTGCTTTTTGTTGGCGACAGCCACCAGTATCCACTCGCTTATAATCACTGGAAAGCGAATCCAGATAAGATTCGCAGGATAGTGATTTTCAAGAATGACGGACTCGATCTTCGCGAGGATGACACCGTGTCGATATTTTGGGATGACTTCGTGCGTCTCGGCATGACCGCTTCCGAGGAGGTAGCTAAAGAAGTGGAAGAACGCGCTGAGCGTGGACTCCCGGAAGATGTTGCAACTTTGATTTATACTTCAGGCACTACCGGGGAGCCAAAAGGGGTGGTTATCTCCCATTCCAATTATGATGCGGCAATCGAGATGCATATCAAGCTCTTGAGCGGCATTAATGATGATGACCTTTCGATGGCTTTCCTGCCTATGTCGCATATTCTTGAAAAAGCTTGGTGTTTCTTCTGCATTACGCGGGGTCTTGCGATTGCGGTCAATTATGATCCGCGCCTGATTCAGGATACGATTCATGAGGTCAAACCGAATGTCATGTGTTGCGTGCCGCGTTTCTGGGAAAAGGTTTATGCCGGGGTTCGGGAGAAAATTGCCGGTATGAGCAGTTTCCAGCGCGCTATGGTAAACAGGGCATTGCTTATCGGACATAAGCGTAATCTGGATTACCGCAGGGTAGGAAAGAAGGCTCCATGGCTTGTAGAGAAGGAATATCAGTTCTGGGATAAACGTATTTTCTCTAAACTTAAACATGCCATCGGAATCCCTAATCCTAATTTCTTTCCGACTGCGGGTGCCCCCCTCAGCAACCGTATATGCGAGTTCATGCATTCGGTGGGCATAGATATAATTATCGGTTATGGGTTGAGCGAGACCACGGCGACTGTCAGCTGTTTCCCCGATGTGGATTATGAAATCGGCACGGTTGGCCGTCCATTGCCGGGAGTGAAAGTGCGTATCGACGATAACGGGGAAATTCTTGTAAAAGCGGCAACTGTCACTCCGGGATATTATAACAATCCGGAAGCAAATGCAAAAGCTTTTACTGAAGACGGATATTTCCGCACCGGTGACGCAGGACATTTCACTCCTTCCGGAGCATTGGTGCTTACGGAGCGTGTCAAGGATCTATTCAAGACATCCAACGGAAAATATATTGCCCCGCAGATGATGGAGAGCCGCCTTGCCGAGAATAAGTATATTGACGAAGTGGCAGTCATTGGCGATCAGCGCAAATATGTCACGGCGCTTGTCGTGCCTAATCTTTCACAGCTCCGTCGCTGGGCAGAGAAAGAGGGTATTCCTACCGAAGACAGTGCCGCACTTTGTGCCGATCCGCGCACGGTAAGCTTCATGATGTCGGAAATAAATCCGATTCAGGCAGACCTTGCTGAATTTGAGAAGATCAAGAAGATAACCCTTCTTCCCCATCATTTCTCCATCATGAACGGTGAAGTTACCAATACGATGAAGGTGCGCCGTCCAGTGGTTAACGCGCGTTATGCCCGCGAAATCGAAAAAATGTATAATTAGAGGCTTTAGGTTTTAGGCATTAGGCGTTAGGTTTTGATGCAGGGAAGGGTTTTTATATACTAAAGCCTAACACCTAAAGCCTAACACCTAAAGCCTAACACCTAAAGCCTAAAGCCTAAAACAATGATAACACTTGAACAACTTAAGGATGCCGAAGAGCGCACCGGTTCGCTCAAAAGATATCTCGACATAGATTCTAAGAAAATAGAGGTTGAGGAGGAGGAATTGCGCACTCATGTTGCCGATTTCTGGGATGACCGCGATAAGGCGGAAGCCCAGATGCGCAAGATCAAGGAGCTTCATTTCTGGATTGATTCCTACATTGCGCTTGAAAAGCAGGTAGAGGAGTTGCAACTTGCCTTTGATTTCGTGAAAGAGGGTCTTGTCACGGAGCAGGAAGTGGATGCGCAATACGAAGGAGTGATCAAGGAGATTGAGAGTCTTGAACTGCGCAACATGTTGCGCCGTGAAGAGGATAAGCTCGGTGTGGTTCTCAAGATCAATTCGGGTGCCGGAGGCACGGAAAGTCAGGACTGGGCTTCGATGCTTATGCGTCTTTATCTCCGTTATGCAGAACGTCATGGATATAAGACTTCTATCGCTCAGATACTTGATGGCGATGAGGCAGGTATCAAGTCTGTTACTATAAATGTGGAGGGCGATTATGCATATGGTTTCTTGAAGAGCGAGAACGGTGTTCATCGTCTTGTGCGTGTCAGTCCTTATAATGCCCAAGGTAAACGTATGACATCGTTTGCCTCGGTGTTCGTCACTCCATTGGTAGATGACACTATAGATATTCAAGTAGAGACGGCACGTGTATCGTGGGATACTTTCCGTTCAGGCGGTGCCGGAGGTCAGAATGTCAACAAGGTTGAATCCGGTGTTCGTTTGCGCTATCAATATAAGGATCCATATACCGGAGAGGAGGAGGAGATTCTTATAGAGAATACCGAAACCCGCGATCAGCCCAAGAATAAAGAGAACGCCATGCGTCAGTTGAAATCTATCCTTTATGAGAAAGAACTTCAGCATCGCATGGAAGAGCAGGCAAAGATTGAAGCCGGCAAGAAGAAAATTGAATGGGGAAGCCAGATACGCAGTTATGTCTTCGACGATCGTCGTGTCAAAGATCATCGCACAAACTATCAGACCTCCGATGTCAACGGGGTCATGGACGGAGAGATTGATGAATTTATCAAGGCTTACCTGATGGAGTTTGCAGCTTCTGAATAATCATCTGAGGGGTGATTCCCCAGAGACAATGATAGTCGCCGCGCATGCATGGTTTGTTTCCGAACACCGAGCATGGGCGGCATGTCATATCTAACTGCACGGCATCTGCCGGATTTTGTCGCCATCCAAGGAATCCGGTGTAAGGATGTGTGGCACCCCAGACGCTCACCGTGCGTAATCCTACAAGTGATGCTAAATGCATGTTTGCCGAGTCCATTGAGAGCATGGCATCGCAATGGCTTAGCAATGAAAGTTCTGCACCGATGCCTAATGATGCAGAAGCCATGTTTATGATGTTGGGGAATTTATCGGCAAGAGATGCGATCTGACGCTCTTCGCGCATTCCGAAGCCGAAGATGAAGATGCGGGTGTCGGGACGTGAAGCGAAATGCTCAGTCACTTTTTCCAAAAGTTCAAACGGATATATCTTGCCGGGATGTTTTGCGAAAGGTGCGATCGCGAGCCAATATTCTCCCTCCTTTTTAGGGTTGCATACATCCCTAAATTCCAAGGGATTACCTTTGCCGTCTCCATAAAGGGAATGGAATCTGTCGGCGAGTGTGACACCGGCATGACGGAATACGTCTTCGTAACGTACCGGCGTGGGTCTTAGAGGTATCAACACCTTGTGGTTCGGACGGGTCAGTTTCTTTTTTTCGTCACGTCCCTTATGGATATGCCTGCATTTCACGCCACGCATCTTCAGGAATGTGCGTAATAGTTTTGTGCGCAGCACATCATGAAGATCCACATACGTATCAATACTGAAACGGGACTTCAATGCCGATGAAAGCCGCCACAATCCCGAGAATCCTTTGTAGTTGTCAAGGTCGATGCCTACAACTGTAAGGTTCTCGGGTTTGTTTATGAAAACTTGTGCCGGATGGTTGCGCGTGAGGAAATAGAATCTGTCGTCGGGATTCGCCAGGCAAGCGTTGTATACCGACGGCAGGGTCATTGCCACATCGCCCAATGCCGAGAAACGGCTTATGAGTATGTTACGTATTTTACTTTTTCTTTGCATATAGCACCGGATTTGTAGCCGGATCATTGTAGAGTTTCATCTGCCTGTATACCTTCATGTATTTCCTTCCGGCTTCGATGTCTTCAATAAGAGTGTCGATAGCCGTTGTCAGGTCTTTTCTCTGTTCTAAAAGCACGGCAAGTTTTGCGCGACTTTTGGCAAGATGCTCTTCAGAGGCGTCGGTGCGATCTGCCTGCTCTCTCATGTGCCATATCTTCAATGCGAGGATAGAGAGACGGTCGAGTGCCCATGCCGGAGATTCGGTGTTGATAGTTGCTTCCGGAAGCGGTTTTACATCCTCGTAGAGGTCGCGAAACCAAGTGTCTATGTCTTCTACCATATCGGTACGCACCTGGTTGGAGCGATCGATGCGGCGTTTGAGTTCAAGTGCTTCGCGCGGGTCGATATCCGGGTCGCGGATTATGTCTTCAAGATGCCATTGCACGGCATCCACCCAGTTCTTGTTATAAAATATGGCTTCAAGGGAACCTTCCTCGAAAGGGTTCACGCAAGGAGCGTCAACATTATCGGTCTTGTGATAGGTTGCCACGCTGAGGTCAAACACCTTGTTGGCTATTTCTGCGTTATTCTTCATCGGTATTTCACTTTTTTAGTTCCCCAAATAGGTTATCAGTCCCCAAAAATAGGAAAAAAAACGGAAATATAAAACATCCTTGCCGCTTACTTGTCAAAAATATGTGTTTAAGGAGCGGGGGAGAGCCGTATGGAGTAAACTTCTTCGATGGCGCGGAGCGCGAGGGTGAGGTTGCCGGTTGGCAGCGTGCCGGAGAAACGCAGATGCGAGAAGTCCTTTCCGGAAAGAGAATCGGGGACTTGTATCTTTTCCAGGCGGCATCCATAATGCTTTTCAAGGAATTGAATCACCTTGTCAAGAGGTTCGCTTTCAAAACGTATTTCACCTGAATACCATGCAGTGAGGTTTTCATTCTCGTCCGGGCGAGTGATGCTGAAGGTACCGGTGGTGTTACTGAACACCGCTTTTTCTCCAGGTTTCACCATTATCTTGTCACCGGTAATTACTGAATGCATTTCCACACCGCCGGCAACAAGATAGAGGACAGAGAGATCATCGCCTGCATCTGTGGTGAAATTAAATTCCGTTCCCACTACCTTCACTTCAAGGTTTGGAGTGTGAATGATGAAAGGGTGGCGCTTATCATGGCTGATGTTGAAATATGCCTCTCCCGAGAATGTTATGTCACGATTTCCAGAGTCAAAATCACGAACGCTGTAGGTAAGTTGCGATGCGCTGTTTAGCTTTATCAGTGAGCCGTCGGGAAGTCCGACAGATGCCATTTCCTCGACAGCTGTCGTAACTGACATAGGTTTTTGCATGTTTTTGTCGAATCCGTTGTATATAAGTATGGCTACGCCCACAATGATGAGTGTTGTCACGCTTGCCGCCGCCATCATCAACAGACTTCGTCTCCGTGCTGATCTTTTTTGTGTCATTATGTTATGTATAGATTCAAGAACATGTTGTTTCTTATCCGGATCATCTGCAATTTCTTCTGAGAAGAAATTGTTCCAGTCCGATTCGAGTGCCGCCTCAACTTCTGTTGCCGACATCTTTGAAAGTTCATGCAGCAACAGCTCCAGTTCTTCCGGACTGAGATTGTCGTGACGGTATTTTTCTATAAGTCTTTTCATAACATTGGTAATTCTTATCGTTTTAATGAGAGTATTTGCTTATGCTTGCAATATATCTTTTAAAATTTCTGAGGCAGAGGAAATTATCAGAACATATTTGGCTTCACCGAGAAAATCGCGGAGGAACTTGATTCCCATTACAAGACGGTTTTTCACCGTTTGCTCGCTCAGACCGAGAGCTGCCGCTATTTCCTTGTTCGACATTGTCTTGAACCTGCTCATCTCCACGATCTTCCTCTGCGATTCCGGCATCTTTGAAAGGCATTCCCGTATCTTGCGCAGAAATTCTTCGTATTCGATATCGGGCTGGGGTCCATATTCGATACTGTTGTTGTATCTTACATAGTTTTGGTAGGTGATGGAGTTCGCGGTCTCCCTATATGCTGAGACGAGATGGTTGCGGGCGATTCTGAACAGATAGGGGCTGATGCACTTCTCTGTCTTTATTGATTGCCGGGTCTCCCAAAGTTTCAGAAATACATCCTGGGTTATATCGGTAGCTTTTTGCTCTGACTTGGAAATCTGCAGGCAATAAGCGTAGACTTTATTGAAATAAAGTTCGTATAGGGCATCAAAAGCTTCAACGGAGCCCCTTCTGAGTTCCTTGATAAGAATCGTCTCATTTTTATTTGTTGCCTTCATAACCGAAGTGCAAATTTATGTAAAAATATAGGAACATTCGCGTGAAAACCGAGAAAATCAGCCTTATGTTATACAACATGAAAATTACGCGGTACAATTCCCGATAAGCACGTCTGTATTACATATGCAGGTGGTAATTCACCACGGTTTTAAATAGCTTCTAAAACATCTTTTGATCAACCATGAAACGAAAACTATTCATCCATACAGTTACCAAGATGGCAATTGCATGTAGTCTTGTGGGTTGCGGCAGCAGTCTTGACAAGCAGGATCCACCGGTATCCCCACCCGGGGAGCTTCAGGAAGAACTATTCCCCGCCAAGGTGGGAGAGGCTCTTCCCGCATGGATCCCCGGCACCCTCGATATCCACACCATCAGCACCGGACGTGGAGAATGTTCTTTCTTCATCCTTCCGGATGGCACATCGATGATAATAGATGCCGCCGGGTCGCTGATCACATACGATGTGGTGGCAAAAGATCCCGATGTTTCCGCCGACCCTCTGCCGCCGCGTCCTTCAATAAATGTATCATCTGCCACAGCGATCGCGGATTATGTGAAACATTTCAATCCCAACGGTAAGGCAGTGGATTATTGGCTATGCTCTCATTTCGATACGGACCATATGGGGAATTTCCCTGAAACGTATGCAGCTATCTGCCCCGTGTCGGCATCCGTGAAGAAACATCCCGAGGGAGACTTCTATCTGAATGGTGTCAACGAACTGGGAACGCTCCTTGATTTCAAGAAAATAATCGACAGAGGATATACATTCCCAATCGACCGCTCGGAAGAGAAAAGGTTTAAGGATTATATCCGTTTTTTGGAATGGACGCATAGCTCGAAAGGATCTGTTTATGAAACCGCAGAGGTAGGGCATACTGATCAATTAAAACTGAATCATGAGCCATCCGGTTATCCGGATTTCAGCATCCGGATCTTGTGTGGAAGCGGCTACTATTGGAGCGGAAGCGGACAGACCTCACGTTTTAATCTGCCGATAAAGGAAGACGGTTCTCCGGATGTAGATGCCATAAAGATGGTGAGTCCGAAAGAGAACATCTATTCGATAGCCATTATGCTCAAATGGGGCTTGTTCGATATGTTTTCCGGAGGCGACCTGCAATACAACAACCGGGAAATCCGTTCGTGGCTGGATGCCGAGTCTCCATTATGCAAACTTGTCGGGAATGTGGAGGTGATGAAAGCCAATCACCATGGCAATAATAATGCCAACAGTCCGGAGTTGCTTGATTGTCTGCAGCCACAGACACTTCTTGTGAACACATGGCGCGATGGTCAGCCGAAACCCGGTGCGATAAAGGATATAGTCTCTACATGTCCTAATATCAATATCTTCACCACGGGTGTCTCGGAAGGACAGCGATCGAAATTGTCAGCATATAATAACCGTTTCAAATCCTGGGATGGTCATGTGGTGGTTCGCGTTGCAGCCGACGGACAATATAAAGTTTTCGTTCTTGACGATATGAATCAAACCTATAAGATTAAATCAATCCATGGCGCCTACCGTAGTAGATAAGTAAGTGATTCCATAACCATTATAAACTAAAATTAATGAACAGACCTAACAAGAAAATGCGTTTTTCAATGCTTATGATAGCGTTGATGATTGCTGTTCCGGGCTGGACTCAGAATGCCAAGGTGACTTTATCGATGCAACCCACATCATTGAAAAGTCTATTCGCGGCAATAGAGAGTCAGACAGACTATCGTTTTTCCTATGACAGCGAGATAGGGAAACGGAAGATATCAAATCGTGTAAATAAATCGAAGACACCTGTCTCTGCAATCCTAAAGGAGGTTTTGCCCGGAATGGGTCTTGAATATTCGATGCTTTCGGATAAGGTTATAACTATCTCGAAGAAAAAAGAGAAGGTGGAGACCGCTGCGGGGCATAGCCATGCCATGAAAATAAACGGAAAGGTTACGGACGGGAGTGGAGAGCCGCTTACCGGAGCTACCGTGTCGGTGGAAGGCACACGCATGGCAGCAGTAGCGGACTTAGAGGGAAATTTTTCAATACAAGCTGCACCGGGGCAGACTCTTAAAGTCTCGCTTGTCGGCATGTCGCCGGTGAAGGTCAAGGTTAAGCCGGGGCAGACAGATTATCAGGTAGTGATGAAAGGTGAAGACCTCACGCTTGATCAGCTGGTGGTTGTAGGCTACGGCACGATGCAGAAGAAACGCGTGACATCTTCAATAACTTCAATATCGGGTGATGACCTTATGGCGGGCGTTGGAGGCTCTACCATTGCCACCGCCCTTCAGGGTAAAGTGTCGGGACTAACTATCAGTGGCAACTCCTCGCCGAATGCCTCCAACGGCTATCAGTTGCGTGGCGTTTCATCTGTGAAGGGGGGAACCTCTCCTCTTGTAGTTATCGACGGTATTCCCGGTGGAGACTTGCGTGCCATTAATCAGGAAGATGTGGAGAGCATAGATGTACTTAAAGATGCTTCGGCAGGTGCCATTTATGGTACGCGAGCTTCCGCCGGAGTGATCCTTGTCACCACTAAAAAAGCAAAAGAAGGTAAGGCAACGGTGACATACAACGGAGAGTTTTCAGTAGAAAGTGTCCGTAAGCGTCTTGATATGCTGACCCCTCAGGAATATCTTGATTACGGCAGGGGAGAAGACTTCGGTTCGCGAACCGACTGGTATGACCTGATGTGTCGCGATACTCCCTTCTCCCAACGTCACTCCGTAACCATGACAGGTGGAACCAAAGCGTTGTCGCTTTATTCGTCACTATCATATTCAAATCAGCAGGGCATAGTGATAGGCGATGGCAGGAAAGATTATTCCGCCCGTCTTAACGGTCGCTATTCGCTCTGGAATAACCGCCTTGAAATAGGTTTGCGAATGCAGTATCGCGAGGCTCACAGGGATCAGCGCAACACGGCTAATGATGTGGAGAACACGATTGCGCTCAATCCAACTATTCCTGTGATGGATCCTGATAATCCTACTCATTACAATGTCAATAAATCCGGTCTCGGTTCTGATTTCTATAACCCTGTTGCCAATATCATGGATCAGGAATATAAGGGAACCGACCAGTGGTTTATGGGAGACTTTAATCTTAAGTTCACCATTCTTCCTGGTTTCACGGCTAATGCATCGGTAGGCGTTGATCGTCGCCAATGGACGAGGACTATATATTACAATCAGTTTCACCGCAAGAGCGTAGACTCCGGCAAACTCGGAGAGGCGACACACGGCTATCAGAAAAGTATAAACACGAACTGGGAGGGCTATCTTGCCTACACTAAAGAATTTGGTGACGTGCATCATTTCGATGCAGTGGCGGGATGGAGCTATTTCAGCGAGGCAGGTCAGGAGAGTTTCAGCATGACTAACAGGGATTTTACGGTTGACGGTATCGGTCCTTGGGACATGAGTGCCGGAAAAGACCTTAGTATGGGTCTGGCAGGGATGTCCTCGTCAAAAAATCCTACGGAGCATCTTCTTTCCTGGTATGGCAGGGCAAACTATTCATATGATGACCGTTATATCGCAATGGTCAGCTATCGAAGGGAAGGCAGTTCAAAATTCGGGAAGAACCATCGCTGGGGTAATTTCTGGTCAGTGTCAGCGGGCTGGCGTATCAACCGCGAGGCATGGCTGCGCGATGTTGAATGGCTTGACGAGCTTAAACTGCGTGCCGGTTACGGAGTTACCGGTAATGACAATTTTTCGGCAGGGTATACCACCTACACATATACGAGCGACGGCATGTATCCCACACCGGGTGGAATGAGCTGGGGTCCCGCCTATAAATCGGCGCGCAATGCCAATCCCGACCTTAAATGGGAAGAGAAGAAAGAGTTTAACGTCGGCATTGATTTCGGCTTTTTCAATAATAGACTTACGGGTAAGTTCGATTGGTTCTCTCGCCGTGTTGACGACATGCTCTTTGCCGTTACAGCCCCGGCACCTCCGATGACTGCCAAAACCATTATGAAAAATGTAGGTTCCCTGTCGAATACAGGATGGGAATTTGAATTGACCGGACGTATATTCCGCACTTCCGATTTTGATTGGGACGCTACGGTACGCTTTGCCCATAACACCTCTAAAATCAAGAACCTTGGAGAAGAAAGTTCGCAGATACTTTCCGACGGACTTCCCCAGAGCATGGGTAACACACATAAGCTCGTGAACAACCAGACCATAGGACAGTTCTGGCTTTTCAAGAACGCCGGCGTGGATGAGAACGGAGAGTGGCTGATATATGACAAGAATGGAGAGATAGTGCCCGCAAAAGGGAATGACAAGATCGATAATAAATATTATGTAGGCAATGGCGTGCCTAAGCTGACATTCTCGATGGATCATGTGTTCCGTTATCGCGATTTCGATCTCGGGATCAATTGCAGGAGCTATATCGACTATGATGTCTATGATACCGTGAATCTGTATTACGGACTTCAGAACCAGCAGGGAGTCAATGTGCTTCGTTCGGCATATGAGGAGAACAATCATATAAAGGGGAACCGTATCACTTGCGATTATTTCCTTTCAGACGCATCTTTCTTCAAGATTGACGCAATATCGCTGGGATATACGCTGAACCTTTCCAAATGGCAGAAATATGTGAAGAGCCTGCGGGTGTATGTCACGGCAAGGGATGTCGCAACATTCTCTAAATTCAAGGGCTATAATCCCGAACAGAGTGTTAATGGCTTGTTCCCAAGTGTGCTTGAGGTGAGGAATAAATCCTCGATGTATCCTCAGACTATACATTGGACATTCGGGGTGCAGGTGAAGTTTTAAACTACTTAGTGATATTGATATGATAAGAAATAAATTCAAATATTTGATTTCGGGAATTGTGTGTGCCGTTGCTCTCGGCGGTTGCAGCCTTGACGAAAAATTCTATTCCGAGGCAAATCCTGACACATTCTATACCAGCAAGGAAAGCGTATATTCCGTTTTGAGAAACCCTTTCCGCCATTGGCATTATATGTATAATCAGCGTGTCTATTGGCTTTTGCAGGAAGTCACCACCGACGAGATGTGTTGTCCGGCACGTGCCGCTGACTTTTACGATAACGGAGACTGGGTGAGACTTCACGGGCACACATGGAGCACGGAAGACGGCAAGGTGAAGAACACGTATAACCAGATGAACTATATAGTGTCGCACGCGCTTGTCTCGATCGAAGGGCTTTCTGGGGTGGATTATCCTTCGCTTGGTCTCACCGAGCAGGACAAGGCTGACCATCTCAATCAGCTCAACACCCTTGTGGCTTATGCCTATATGCGATCTCTTGATCTCTTCGGAGGACTTCCCATCTATACCAGTCCCAATGACAAACCGAAAAAGCGCAACACCCGCAAAGAGAATTTCGATTATATCGAGAACACATTGAAAGCGGCAATACCCAATCTGCACAGGCGCGAATCGCTTTCGGAATATCAGGACGGCTATATCACTATGGGAGCCGGTGCTATGCTCCTCGCGCAGCTGTATCTCAATGCGGAGGCATTTATCGGTGAAGACAGATATGCTGATGCGGAGGTTATATTACAGGATATATACGATGGTAAATATGGTGTATATCAGCTTGATCCCACATGGTATGGACCACATTGTTTCACCAATCATGAATCACCCGAAGCGATGTGGTATATACCTTCGGAAACTTCAAAGGAGGAGTTTAAGGGGTGTAACACGCGTATGTATCCCTATAATGCGAAAAATTATTTCGATTGCGGTTCCCTCGGCAAATGTTACAACGGTTTCCAGCTCGCTCCCTCGCTTGAGAAGGAGGGTGTTCCCTACACCACCAAGATGGGACGTCCTTTTGCAAAATTCCATGACAAGGATCTGCGCAAGAAGCCGTATGTATATAACGGAGACGGGAAATATGAAGGTATGTTCCTGATGGGGCTGCTGAAAAATCCGCATACCGGTAAAGTGGTTAAGGGCACCAAGCTCAAGAACGGGAAACAGATAGTATTGGTGGATTATGTCAATATCACCGGAGAAAAAAGCGATATGCTTGCCGGTGATGAAAACTCAGGAATCAGGATAGTCAAGATGCCCGTCCCCAACGACAAGGATGTGTTATTGATCTATAATCCTGATTTCCCAGTGTTGCGTTTCACGGAGGTGGTTTATAATCTTGCGGAATGCCGTTTCCATCGCGGCGACAAGGAAGGTGCCGCACAACTTATTAACTCTGTGCGCAAACGAAACTTCGAGAACGGGACAGATCCGGATCCTGTCACTCCTGCCAATCTTGACATATATCGTCTTGCGGACGAATACATGATAGAATTTATCGGAGAGGCGCATCGCCGCACCGACCTGGTGCGGTGGGGGTTGTTCACCACGGAGCCGTGGTGGGATAAGGAACCTACTCCTGATACGCGCAATGTGTTCTGCATACCTTCGGAGGCTATTTATGCCAATCCCCTTTTGGAGCAGAATCCGGGATATTGAGAAGATTAATAATAATAATAGATTAATAATAATAATATAGGTAGAATTAGAATATAGTATTAGTTTCTAATGTTGGTGGAGTTGTCGGTTTATGTGGATTTGTGTAAATTTGCACATAGACCGACAATTCATAACACAAAATGTCAATGAAAATCAAAATTTTTGCTTTGTCCGGATTGCTTGCTATTGCGGCAACCGGAACGGCACAGAAACCTAAGAAGGTAGAGGTGCCCGATTATTCCAAGTATATACTCACTCCAAAGCCGGGAAAAGAACCGCGTATCAACGGTGCCCGAGTGTTCGGGGTCCGTCCGGGTTCGCAGTTCCTGTTTTCGATTGCTGCCAGTGGCGTTCGCCCCATGACGTTTTCAGCCAAAGGACTTCCGGCAGGGCTTAATCTTGATTCTGAAACGGGACGGATCACCGGCAAGGTTTCCGAGAGGGGGGAATATGTAGTGGAGCTTACTGCCACCAATGCCGTGGGTTCCGCAAGCCGTAACCTGAAGATTGTTGTGGGAGACAGGATTGCCCTTACTCCTCCCATGGGATGGAATTCATGGAACTGCTGGGGAAGGGACGTTACCCAGGAACAGGTTCTTTCGTCTGCACGCGCAATGTATGAGAAAGGGTTGGTGAATCATGGGTGGACATATATCAATATCGATGACGGATGGCAAGGCAATCGCGGAGGTAAATACAATGCGATCATGCCCAATACAAAATTCCCCGATATGGCTCAACTGACCAAGGAGGTGCACGACCTCGGTCTCAAGCTTGGCATATATTCATCTCCCTGGGTCGGGACATATGCGGCGCATATAGGAAGTTATGCCGATACGCCCGAAGGGGAGTATAACTGGATAAAGGAGGGGAAAATGAATGAGAATTACCGTTTCACATTGCCGGAAGGTAACTATATGCAATATCGCAAACAGGTGCGGTATCACTCCCCTTACTCTTTTGTTGCCAATGACGCCCGCCAATGGGCGGAATGGGAGGTCGATTACCTTAAATACGACTGGAAGCCTAACGACGTGGAGCATATAATAGAAATGCATGACGCGCTACGTTCCACAGCCCGCGATATGGTATATAGCCTTTCCAATAATGCCCCCCTTTGTGATGCTCCTGCATTGATGAAATATGCCGATTGCTGGAGGACTACGGGTGATATCCGCGACACTTGGGAGAATTTCAGCAAGATAGGGTTCAATCAGAGTCGGTGGGCACCATGGAGCGGTCCGGGACATTGGCCGGATGCCGATATGCTTGTTGTCGGACTTGTGGGATGGGGACCGAAACTTCATTACACCAGGCTCACTCCCGACGAACAGTATACACATATGACCCTCTGGAGTCTTTTCGCTTCTCCGCTATTGATAGGCTGTGACCTCGCGCGCCTGGATGACTTTACGCTATCCTTACTTACCAACGATGAGGTGATAGACGTTAATCAGGATCCGCTTGGCGTGCATGGTGCTCCAATCGTGGAAAATGAGGAGGAGGCAATATATGTGAAACAGCTCGAGGACGGATCTATGGCTGTCGGACTCTTCAACAAAACCCTGAAACCACGAGACATTACGGTCAAACTCAGGCAACTCGGCTTCTATGAGAAGAAACGGGTGCGGGATTTATGGCGCCAGAAAGATATCGCCGAGACAGACAGTGAACATACTTCTTCTGTCAATCCGCATGGAGCCGTGATGCTGAGGATATATTAGAATTTGTTTAAAATTCTGTTTAAGAGCCTGTTCGTGTTTCTTCGGACAGGCTCTTGATATGTTGGCGTTTTTTGCGGGAACACAGAAGATGCAGATGTTTTGCCGGATTGAGCTGAAAGTGTTATCTTTGTGGAGCATTTGTAAATACTTTAACGAAAAAATCTAACAGATATGCCAAGGCGGATTGTATTCCTTGACTACATACGTGTTTTCGCGTGTTTTCTTGTGATGCTCGTGCATGCAAGTGAAAACTATTACGGGGCACCGGGCTCGACCGACATGGCGGGTCCGCAGTCGTTGCTCTTGAATGAGGCTGACAGGTTATGGGTTTCCATTTATGACGGTTTTTCGAGAATGGCGGTTCCATTGTTCATGATTGTCTCGGCATTTTTGCTTGTGCCGCTTAAGGAGGGTCAGTCTACGATGGAGTTTTATAAACGCAGGGCGGTAAGGATTCTTCCTGCATTTCTATTCTTCATGATAATATACTCCACGGTGCCTGCGCTTTGGGGACAGATCGATACGGACACTTCAATCAAAGACTTGTTGAGGATTCCATTGAATTTTCCGACTTTGGCGGGTCATCTGTGGTTCATGTATCCCCTTATAAGCCTATATCTTTTCATACCGGTGGTTTCGCCATGGCTTGCAAAGGTTTCAGCGCGCGAAGAGAGATTTTTTATAGGACTTTTTTTGGTGTCGACATGCATGCCATACCTTAATCGTTTCTTCGGTGAGATATGGGGACAATGTTTCTGGAACGAATATCACATGCTGTGGTATTTTTCCGGCTATCTCGGTTATCTTGTCCTTGCGCATTATATCCGCGTACATCTTGACTGGAACAGGTCGAAGAGTATGATTGTCGGAATGTCGTTGACGATAATAGGAGCGGTGTGGACCATCCTTTCATTCTATCTGCAAGCTGTGCCGGGAGAGATTCATTCCACTCCGGTGCTTGAAATCGGCTGGTCGTTCTGCACGATCAACTGCGTGATGCTTACGGCGGGCACGTTCCTCTTGTTCACTTGTATCCGTAAATCGGAGTCTCCGCGTTGGATCGCGGAATTGTCGAATATGAGCTATGGAATGTATCTAATGCATATCCTTTGGCTCGGACTTTGTGTGAAGATTTTCAAGACGCAGATGGCTTTGCCCACTGTGGCGGCTATTCCTGTAATCGCGGTTTTCACGTTCTTAGGAAGCTATGTGGGTACGAGGTTGCTGGCGACCATCCCGTTTTGCAGGTGGATGGTCGGTCTTCAGAACCCTCGCGTGAATGGCAGGAGTGAACTTTGCGTTAAATAGGATTCTCAATACATTACTTCAAATTTGAAATAGTTATGAAAAATAAATTTCTATATTGCATCGTCTCGTTGGCGATGGTTATGATGGCGGCTTGCTCTTCCGACCGCACGGCAGACATTAAGGGCATTCTCCGCACTATCCCCTCTGATGCTTCGGCAGTGATGGTGATTGACCTTAAGTCTGTGCTTGAGAAGGCAGGTTGTGAAGTGGATGGGACAACGGTTAAACCGGGTAAAGGGATTGCAAAGGTTATGGAATCTTCCGCCAATTCCAATATCAAAGAGTTTCTTTCAAATGCTAAGGATGGCGGGATGGATCCCTCTGCCGCAGCTTTATTTATTGAGGGATATAATACTTATCTTACCGGCATCATCTCGGATACCAATAAATTCAAGGCTTCTGTAGAGAAAGAATTTGGAGGTAAATTCGAGAAAGAGGGAGATGCGGAGATTTGTGGAAATATGGCTGTTTCCGGTGATCGCTTCTGGTGGTGTGTCAATTCCAATAATTCAATCAATGCTAACGAAATAAAGCATTTTGTATCATTGAGCGAGAAACAGAGCATACTTTCCAATGAAATAGCAGCAAAGCTTGAAGATCTGGAACATGACATTGAGGGATGGGGAGATATAAAGGGTTGCCTTAATTCTTTAGGGCTCGATTTCACCTCTCGTGCCTCTGCCACCATGGCTATTGAAGCTATGTTTGTGGATGCGGTTGAATTTGCGTGGAATATTGATTTCCTTAAAGGGAAACTCGAGGCAGAAGTTATGGTCCTTAATTCTAAAGGCGGTATAGCCAAATTCAACTTCCCTGCCGCCAAGATAGATGCCGCAGTGATCAATAAACTTGGCGGCACAGCCGCCGGTTTTGGCGCTCTTGCCGTGAATCCCGATATGGTGAAGAAACTTAAAGAAGAGACCGGAGGTAAAGGATTTTCGATGATAGGGATGCTTGCCGGAATGGTTTCGTGTGTTGACGGCACATGTGCGGTAGCATTATCGGATGATGGTAACATGCGCGGCTTGATAAGCACAACAGGGCATGGCACCTCTGACCTTGTTGAAGCTCTCGGTCAGTTCGGGTTTGAAGTCAATAAGGAAGATAAATTTTTGCGTATAAACAAGGGTGATGCAGTAGGGCATTTGCCTGCTTCCGAAGCAGCTGAGGAATTGAAAGGGTCTCTCGCGGGCTTTGTATATTCCGGCAATATGAACATGCTTCCTTCGGGCGCAGTGTCATTGGTCGCAATAACTTTCAAGCCGGAGAAAGGCGGTCTTGAGATGAATATAAAAGTGAAGGGAAAAGATCAGAAGAAAAATATTCTTTTGTCAATTATAGAGGCTTCATGAAGGAAATAAGGGAGATACGTCTTGAACATATGTTGCCGCGGGTATTTGCCAATGAGGCAATACCCGAGTCTGACATATGGAAAAAAACAGTCACCTTCAACCGAGGCGAACGCTATCTGATAGAGGCGGCGAGCGGAGGGGGGAAGTCATCGATGTGCTCATTCATTTTCGGTGCCCGCAACGATTATGACGGGCATCTCCTTTTTGACGGGAATGATGCCAATGTTCTTTCCATTCCTGAATGGCAAGAGATTCGACGGTGTCATATCGCTTATCTCCCTCAGGAACTTGACCTTTTTCCTGAACTTACGGCATGGGAGAATATACAACTGAAAAATAAGCTGACCGGTCATGTGCCTGACAGTACTATCGAAAGTTGGCTTGACGAATTGGGGATCGCGTCGCGTCGCGATTACCCTGCAGGACGCATGTCGATAGGTCAGCAGCAGAGGGTGGCTATTATCCGCAGCCTTTGTCAGCCGTTTGATTTTATATTGCTCGATGAGCCGGTCAGCCACCTTGACGAAGGCAACAACCGTATAGTTTCCTCCATGATCACCCGTGAAGCCGGACGACAGGGGGCTGCGGTCATTTCCACATCAGTAGGTAATCCGCTTCTATTGGACGAATTTAAAAAGTTGGCGTTATGAAGTTGGCAGACAGGTTGCTTCGTAAAAACACATCTCCGGCACGTATTGCCGGATTCATGCTTTCCAATTTCCTTGGACTGGCGATTATTCTTGGAGGCTTGCAATTCTTTCTTGATGCGCGGTCGATATGGGAAGATGAAGATAGCTTCATCCGTTCCGACTATATGGTTATCAATAAGCGTGTCACATCTGAAAATACTTTCGGCAACGCATCGGGCTTCACTGAGGCTGAACGTGACGATATAAGCCGTCAGCCATGGGCGAAGCGTGTGGCGCCCTTCTCTTCTGCAGATTATAGGATATCTGCATCTGTGATGCAGCAGGGCAGAGGGTTGTCTACTCATATGTTTTTTGAGTCGATACCGGGAGATTTCGTTGACGTTCCCGCTTCGCAGTGGGGATGGCGGGAAGGCGACAACGAAATACCTGTTATAATTTCCAAAGATTATCTTACTCTTTATAATTTCGGTTTTGCTTCGTCTGTTGGATTGCCCCAGATGTCAGAGGGGTTGATGAGCGGGATACCGTTGAAATTCACTATCGTGAGTAATGACGGAACTCGATGTCTTGACTTCAATGGCAGGGTTGCCGGATATTCCAATCGCCTGAATACTATTCTTGTGCCACAGGAGTTTATGGACTGGAGTAACGGAATTTTGGGAACAGGGCGCGAAAAGGGACCGTCCCGGCTTATAATAGAGGTGTCAAGTCCCGGTGATGTGGCTATAAGAGACTATATGTCTGATCACGATTATGAGGTGGCGGGAGACAAGAGTGCCACTTCCGCATCATTCCTGCTGCGTGTAGTGGTGGGTATAGTGCTTGCCATAGGTGTTGTCATTACAGTTCTGTCGTTCTTTATCCTTCTTCTTTCAATATCACTCCTTATGGAGAAGAATCGGGATAAACTGCATTCACTCCTGATGCTCGGTTATGATGTCAAGGCAGTGGGGGCGCCATATCGTCTGATAGTTATCTCCGCCTCTGCGGGTGCATGGATTCTCGCTTCCTGCAGCGTGCTTTTATTAAGGCTTTATTATCTCCCCGCATTGGAAGGGTTGGAGGCACACCCCGGCTCAGTATGGCAAATGTTACTGCTCGGGATTGTGCTTACCGCTATTATTGTTATTTTTAATTTGATCGCTATTTCAAAGAAAGTGCATTCGGCTTGGAGGATTAAAAGATAATATTAAAAAATGTTAAATTTTAACAAATAGATTGTTAAAATTGATTTAAGAATATAAACAAACGCATAAAATGTCTATTTTTGCCAATGCTTTGCGCTTTGTAGGCTTATTGTGTCCAAAGCATACTTACCGCCATGAGACTCGTTAACCAGGATTAAGGCAAAGGAGAAAATTTGACAATAGAAAACAGCATATGCTGTTTTCATGTAGCGGCTTAGCCGCTACATGAAAAATATTACTTTTTAGGTACATAGGAAGAGTCCTGTATCTATTTAATTAATTGGCTTAAAAAGAAAAAATCTTAATAAACTCAATGTAAAACTAAATTCATTCTTACATGAAGAACAACTGTTTTCAGCTAAACAGGAAGTTTTGGGTGACAATGGTTATGCTGTTGACGCTCGCACTTCCCTCGCTGGCTCAGAAGATCACTGTCACCGGACACGTGACTGATGAGCAAGGCGAAGACCTGATCGGTGCCACCATTATGGAAAAAGGCACTTCCAACGGCACGTCTGCCGACATTGAAGGTAATTTCACGATCAATGTTCCCGGCAATGCCATCCTGGTTGTCAGCTATGTTGGCTATGACCCGATGGAAGTCCCCGTAAACGGTCAGAAACACCTTAACATCGTGATGAAGACCAATGCCCAGATGCTCGCAGAGACTGTGGTGATCGGTTATGGTAGTGTTAAAAAGAAAGATGCGACGGGATCCGTTGCCGTTATTAATCCCGATGAGATTGAGGCAGGTCTTGCAACTTCAGTGCAGGATATGCTTGTTGGCCAGACTCCCGGTGTGGTTGTTACCACTGCCGGTGGTCCTGAAGGTGGCGCGAACATCCGTATCCGTGGAGGATCATCTCTCAATGCATCGAACGATCCCCTTATCGTGGTTGACGGAGTGCCGTTGGATAACGGTGGCGTGCAGGGTATGGGCAACTCGCTTGCCATGATCTCTCCTGAGAATATCGAGTCCATGACTATTCTTAAGGATGCATCCGCAACTGCAATCTACGGTTCGCGTGCTTCGAATGGTGTCATCATCATTACTACTAAGAAAGGAAAGAGCGGAAAGCCACAGGTGAATTTCTCCGCAAACATGTATATCAACCATGCTCAGAAGACATGGGATGTGCTCAGCGCGAATGAATTCCGTTCCCTTATCACCGAGAAATTCGGCGAGGATTCTGACGCTTACAGGGCCATGGGAGATGCTTCTACCGATTGGCAGAAAGAGGTGCTCCGCACAACTGTAAGTTCCGATTATAATGTTTCGGTAGGCGGAACAGCCGGAATCCTTCCTTATCATGTAAACTTAAGCTATACCAACTCTAATGGTATTATTAAGACATCTCAGATGGATCGTGTGACAGTCGGTTTTAACCTGTCTCCTAAATTCTTTCAGGACCATCTAAGTGTCAATGCCAATGCAAAAGGTTATTATATTCGTAACAAATTCGGCGATGCAGGTGCTTTAAGCGGTGCTATCAGCTACGATCCGACTCATGCTGTGCATAGTAATATACCTATCGTTGGCGGAAACTCCGGTCAAAGCTATCTTTTCAATGGTTATTATGAAGTTGCCAATACAAATGGCGACGGAGTGACACAGTTGAACGACAATGCTTCCATCAATCCGGTAGGTCAGTTGATGAACAAGAATAACTATGCGGATGTATACCGCAGCAACGGAAATATCCAGCTTGATTATTCAATGCATTTCCTGCCGGAGCTTCATGCCAACCTTAACCTTGGTTATGATGTCAGCAAGACAAATGAGGTAAATGCCGTAGCTGCAAACTCGGCAGAGGCATGGAAGAACCATGACCATTACGGCGGCGGTTACCAGACTGATACATACCAGTTCAAGAGCAATACGCTTCTCGACTTCTATCTCAACTACAAAAAAGATTTCGATGCAGCTTATTCAATGCTTGATGTGACAGCCGGTTACTCATGGCAGCGTTTTTATAACGAAGGCCATTATTCGGGTGCGAATGGTAATGCCGGTTACCGTACGACTCCGGGTCTCAGCTATCCGGTTATTTCTAACGGCTCTTACACAATGAATATAAATCCGGATACAGAGAGTCTTGTCGGCTCAGTGTTCCAGGCAGATGGCGTTTCTCCTGATGGCAATTACCATTGGAAGAATCATCTTCAGCTCCTCTCGTTCTTCGGTCGTGTGAACTATTCGCTTCTTGACAGATATCTTGTGACTTTCACAGTGCGAGGTGACGCGACTTCTCGTTTTGCAAAAGATAAGCGTTGGGGTATGTTCCCCTCTGTAGCCCTTGGATGGAAGATCAACGAAGAGTCTTTCATGCAGAGCACGTCAGGATATCTCAATGATCTTAAACTCCGTCTCGGATGGGGTCAAACCGGTCAGCAGGAGGTTGGAAACACGATAAACTATATGCCGCTTTACGGTATCTCGTCTCCCTCTGTTTCTTATCCAAACGGAACAAACGGCTGGTATCTGCCGGTTTATCCGCAGGGTTATAACCCGGATCTGACATGGGAAACAACCACCAACTGGAATGCGGCTCTTGATTTCGGTTTCCTTAATAACCGCATTTCCGGTAGTCTCGAGTATTATTACCGTAAGACCACCGACCTTCTTGCTTTCGTAGCCGTTCCTGCAGGATCTTCTACAACCAATATGCTTAATCGCAATATCGGTACTCTTGAAAACTATGGTGTGGAATTCAATATTCAGGCAAAACCGATTGTAACTGACAATTTCACATGGACCGTAAGTTACAACATCGGTTGGAATCACAATGAAATCACAGAGCTTACAGGCAATTCTGTGTTCAAGGTGGGAGGTATCTCCGGTGGTAACGGTAATACCGTTCAGATTCATGCCGTAGGTCATCCTGCAAATTCATTCTATCTCTTCCAGCAGGTATATGATGCAAACGGTGCGCCACTTGAGGGTGTATATGTGGATCAGAACGGTGACGGACAGATCGACGAGTCTGACAAGATCATCAACAAGTCTCCGGATCCCAAGGTTACCATGACCTTCGGTTCACAGTTCCGTTACAAGAACTGGGATCTCGGATTCAATATCCGCGCATCCATTGGCAACTATGTCTATAACAATGTGCTTTCAACCAAGGCTGTCTATAATGATCTTTACGGCTATGGACTGAACAATCTCGTGAAGAATGACCATTATTTCGAGCAGCCCCGTTACATGAGCGATTATTACCTGCGCAACGCTTCTTTCGTTCGCTGTGACAATATAACACTTGGTTACACTTGGTCTGAATTGCTTAATGGCAATCTTCGTATCCGTCTCTTCGGTGCGGTTCAGAATCCGTTTGTAATCACTAAATATAAAGGTGTGGATCCTGAGGTGTTCGGTGGAATCGACAATAGCGTTTATCCGCGTTCCACTACATATTCCGTAGGTCTGGTAGCCACATTCTAATTCACAATAAGAATTTTAAACTTGAATCAAGATGAATATCAAAAAATATATGATACTTGGCGGTGTGGCTCTGAGTCTTGGACTGTCTTCTTGTGTGGGAGACCTTGACCTTGAGCCTAACGACCCCAATCTTTTGCCTCCTTCAGATTCTGAGCTTCTCGTCCGCGAGGCGATGGAATGTTATCAGATTATGGCAACCTCCGGTCAGGAAGGTCCGGGCTCATCCATTATATCCGGTCTGGATAACGGACGCGGACAATATACACGAGCATTGTTCATGATGAACGTATTTCCTACAGACGAAGTGATCTGGATATGGAAAGATGACGGTATATATGACCTGATCACAAACACATTTGATGCCACCAACGGAAATATCTACGGCACGTATTCGCGTCTGTTTGCACATATAGCTGTCTGCAACCAGTTCCTTAGCGATGCAGCCGGAAATAATTCAGAAGAAATCGCTGTTTTGAAAGATGAGGTGCGTGCTCTTCGTGCGATGAGTTATTATTGGATGCTTGACATTTTCGGACAGTCTTCTTTTACTGTTGACACTCCCGACGGCACTGCTCCAAAGCAGATCAGCAGGGTGGAGCTTTACGAGTGGCTTGAGAAGGAGCTCGTGGATCTCTCTGATAATAGCAAGCTTGCCGCCATACCCGTTTATGGTCGTGTCGGAAAAGATGGTGCAGAGGCTCTTCTTGCACGTCTGTATCTGAATGCAGGAGTATATACCGGGACCGCGGCATGGGACAAATGTGCTGAACGCTGTCAGAATATAATCGAACGCCATAAAGGCGGCGGTTATCAGAATTCAGGTCTTGCCAACAATTATTTGCATCTTTTCTGTCGTGATAACAGCGATTATATGCCCGGTGGCGGAAACACTGCCGAGAATGAGATTCTTTGGGGTGTGCCCTTTGACCATGACCGCCTTCAGAGTTATGGAGGAACTATGTTCCTCATAAATGGCGTGCTTGCAGATGAAGGTGGTATGAGTGGCTTGGATTTCGGTTGCTCAAACGTATGGAAATGTATGAAGGCTCCGCAACAGTTCTCTGAGAAATTTACCAATGCTGATAAGCGCTGGGCTCTTTGGGTGAAGGGTAAGGTGACTTATACCGATGAAAAAGGCGATACACAGGAGAAGGAATATAAGATTACCAATGATGAGTATGGTCAGTGGGGTGACGGATATGTATGTGTGAAATGGACAGGTCTCAACAGGGGCAATGACTATTTCCCGCGTTATAACCAGACAGCCGAGAAAATCTTCAGCAGCGATATCATATCAACGCAGTTCTCTTCGACCGATCTCGCTCTTCTGCGTCTTGCAGACGTATATCTGATGTATGCGGAATGCGCACTCAACGGCGGAGCAGACAAGACTACAGGTCTTAAATATGCAAATCTTGTCAGAGGTCGTGCAGGTGTAGGCACTTGGAGCATGGGTGAGTTTACAGCCGACAATCTCCTCGCGGAACGTTGTCGTGAGCTTTACTGGGAGCTTACCCGCCGTTCGGATCTTGTGCGTTTCGGTAAATTTACGGGTCCCAACCAGCTGGTATGGTCTTGGAAGGGCAATGACGTAAACGGCAACAATATTCCTGAGCGTTATAACCTGATGCCGATTCCTGTGAATGTTATTGCGGCATCTCCTGATTTTAAACAAAACCCCGGCTATTGATATCCGGGCAGCAATTTAGAAGACATTAATTAGTATCGAAATGAAAAAAATATCTATAATGTTTGCCACCCTGGTTGCAGCTCTTGGATTTTCAAGCTGTAACGAAACCTGGGATGACAACCCCGTTCTCGGAGTTCACGAAGGCGATCCTGTTGAGAACTTCCTAAATGAGCCGGAAATGGCTAATATGGCAGTAGATATAACTGAGGCCAACAATTCGGAAACGTTTCATATGACATGTTCGCAACCTGAGCAATACGGCTATGCCGCTTCTGTTGCGTATCAGGTTGAAATGGCTCTGAAAGAAGATTTTACCACGCCTGCCGTAGAGGGAGGTGAGGCTTCAGCCCTGCTTTCAACTATTTTTAAAGACTGCGCACAGATTAATCCTACGCGTCGTTCTGTGGCGGAAGCAATGTGCAAGCTGCTTAACATTCAGGATGCTGCGCAGATTCCCACTGACTATATGCCTGTGTACATGCGTCTGAGGGCAAATGTGGTTAATGAAAACGGAGATGTTGTTCCCGGAACTGCGTATACATCAAACACAGTATGCTTCAAGTCCGTAAGATGTGGATATCTCGCCGTGATAATACCGGGACGTCCAACCGGATATTACATCAGGGGCAACATGAACGACTGGCTGAATCCTCAGCTGAATGACGGTGTTGATCTTGAGGTTCTTTCCAACTATGAATTCCTGACCACAACCGAGGCAGACACATATGAACTTGATTATATCGAAATCGGTGCGGCTGTTGAATTCAAGATTGCGGACAAGGGTTGGGGAGATCTTAACCTTGGCATCGGAAGCTCTCCAATCGTATTCGGCAAGAAAGTTGAACTCGGATGGAATACTGCAAACATCACGTTGGCAGAATCGTTTAAGGGCTCGATTACCTTGAGTGGTTCGGGTCAGAACTGGAGTGTTACGTTCGATGCTCTTGAGGCGGAAACCCCCGGTCAGGCTTCTGGAATATTCATTCGCGGAGACTTCAACAACTGGTCTGCTGACATGCAGTTCATCACAACCGATACCAAAGGCGTGTGGGAATGCAAAGGACTTGTAATTGGCGGTGGAACCACATTCAAGATCGCTGATGCAGATTGGAGCGAAATCAATCTTGGCGCGCACAAGACAGATGACGCTGACGCTCCTATCATAGAGGGTGTGAAATATGCCTTGGAAAATGGAGGTAGCAACATCCTTTGTCCTAATGCATTCCGCGGTAAGGCTGTGCTTCGCCTCAAAGGCGGCAAGTATAATATAACGCTTGTGGCAGAATAAATCAGGTTTCCCTCTTCTGCCTTCATTGCAGGAGAGGGAATACAAAGCAATTTCATCAAGATATTTACAAAATGAAAAAGATAAGTATATTTCTGATGGTGGCTATGGCTTTCGGTGCGCTCACATCATGTGAGGATGCCCCTGCTACTCCGCCGATGCAAAAAAATGAACCAGTACCGGTAATCGCGGTGTCTGAGGTTGTGCTGGAGCCAACTGAGCTTCTTGCAGGTGGTCAGCCTGTCAATCTTGATTCCTATGTTGACAATTCAATTGTGACTCTGTTCAAGATATCGAAGAACGGTTTGCCTGAAGGCTTTACACTTTTGCCATATGTGGAACTCAGCGATGCTCAAGATTTCAAGAGTGAAGAGAATGTCACCCTTCCGTTGACTGTGGCTGAGAATGAAGTATTGGCAGATCTCAGTGAATGGCATGAAGCGCACCTTGCGATATTTGGTGATGATGATCAGTCGGAAAAGACTGTTTATTATAGGGTGGCAGCCAATATCATCTCAGACAATGGTGTGGAGTTCCATTTCGGAATGCCGGATCATTATATGGCTGAGGGTTCTGTAAAGGAAGTTCCGATGGTGTCGATAATGACTACAGATTATTGGTTTACTCCGGGTAGTTCTAATAACTGGACTGCGGCAAACAGCCAGTATCTATACAATACAAACAATGTTGACAAGCCTTTCTATTACGGATCCATTCTTGTTAGTGGTGAAGGTTTCAAGATTGCTGACACCAAGGATTGGTCAGGCACCAATTATGGTGGCGATAACGGAGTCCTTTCTACATCGGGCGCCAATATCGCTCCTTTCGATGGCAACGGCTTGTATTGGATTCAGGCAAACTTCAATGATCTCACATACACGATGGTCAAAATCAACACTGTGTCTGTCATAGGTGGCGGAGACTGGGATAATGACCGCAATCTCACTCCTAATGAAGATCAGTCTGAATGGACAGCAGATGTGAACCTCGATGGAGAATGGAAAATCCGTATTAACGGAAACTGGGATTATAACTATGGTGGCAAATTGAAGAATCCAAATCTGGATGGAAACAATTTCGCCGGTACTGGAGGCATGGCAACTGTTACTGTAGTTTTCTCAGGTCATCACCCTGTGGTTAAGGTGACTGCGAAATAGAAGGAATAAACACATATTTAAAAATAGCGGGGCGCTCCTTGATTCGGGAGCGCCCCACTTTTTGCTGTATGGGGTGTGGCTTTGTTGGGGTAGGGGTGGATGGGGTGTTATGTGGCTGTATGGGGTGTGGCTTTGTTGGGGTAGGGATGTATGGGGTGTTATGTGGCTGTATGGGGTGTGGCTGGTTGGGGTAGGGTTTTATGGGGTGGGGATGGATGGGGTGGGCGATTCCCCACCCTATACAGCCCCATTTCGCCTTATTCCGCCTCACCCCATTAGACCCTACCCCATAAAGCCTCACCCCATTAATTCTCGTTGTGTCGAAATATCGAATTGAAGAATCAAAAAAGTTTGCAAATTTCTCTGATTTTGCGTAATTTAGCGATATAACTTGATCTTGAATATATTATGCCTTCAGACCGTCGCCCGATACGTCAGAATACCTACGAGGATCTACTCGTGTATAAGAAGTCTGTCATTATTTCTGTGGTGACGGATATTTTTAATCGCCGGTTTATTCATGATTCGAAATTGTCAAGTCAGATTGCAGGTGCCGCACGGTCTATAAAACAGAATATTGTCGAAGGCGTGATTGATGATGCGGGTTCCAAGAAGACGGGGTTGGTGTTGCTTATTATAGCACGTGGCTCGATGCATGAACTGAAGGAGGATTATATGGATTATCTGATGTTTAACCGTATGCAGAAATGGGAAATGTCAGATCCGAGAACCCTCAAGATACGTAATTTCTGCATCACTCATGACGATCCCGAAATTTATCAGGACAAGTTGGCTCAGCGTTCTGCTGAAACTATAGCGAACATGGCTCTGACGCTTATCCATCAGACTGACAACATGCTTCAGAAGTTTATAAAATATAAGGAAGAGGAGTTCCTGAGAAAAGGTGGATTGACGGAACAGCTGTATGCCTGTAGGCGTGAAGCCAGGGATGCCTTGGCGCGTATGCGTGTAGCGGCCGGACGACCCTGCCAGACAGATGATGTCTGAGAGGATCGTCAGCGTGAAATGATTTCAGATACAATCAGATACATGAATATAATCAGGTATATTCATATACAATTGGATATATTCAGATATAATATATTCGGGATGGTCTGTTATTCTGATGTTATATTCTTGTAGTCACGCAAAAATTGAAGGAGTTGCTGTATGCCGATAGCCATCCTACACATCCACCGATTGCCATACCTGTAATCAGGTATATGTTCCCGTCTAAAAAATATGCCATGAATGAGAGGAGGGCTATTGCCATGGGGATAAGGATGACGATGAATTGCAGGTGTTTCTTACGGTAGTAGCGAGCTTTCTCTATCACCTCAGAGACCGGCATGTGTAGGCAGTCTATTGTGCCGAGTCCGCGATAGAGCCATGTGTCCATGAATCCGCAGGTCAGGAAATAGACGATGAAGGCGAGGGTGATCCATATTCCTCCTTTCATGGGGAAAAGGTCCGGTAGCATGAATACGGACGATACGGGAAGCATTGTGAATCCCAAAATCGCGAAGCGTAGGTAGCGGTTGGGTAGACGTTCGAGGGATGTGAGTGGATTACCGTTTTTGAACTTTGCCAATAAACGGTCGTTTTCGGTTTGGAGAGAGGTGGCGGTTTCGCGCCAATTAGATTTCATGTCTTGTGTGGTCATATTCTTCTTTTTTATGGGGAGAGATGGGGATGGGGCTGTGTGGGGCGGAATGGGGCGGAATGGGATGGGGAGGGGTTAGATAGGGTGGGATGAGGAGGGATGGAGAGGGATAGGTGGAGAGGGAGATAGGGGATCATAGGGTGGTGGCTTGGCGGGAGAGCTTCTCTTTGATGCGGTGGAGACGGGTGGCGACTGTGTTGCGTGGAAGCCCCATTACGGCTGAAATGTCATCGTAGGAGGCTTCGTCGAGCCACATGAGGATCATCGCTTTGTCTTCGGCTTTGGGACCCGATATCAAGCGATGCAGGGTCTCGATGCGTTCGCGGTCTTCGGTAGGTTCGTCACTGACAAGGTTGTAGAGTTTGTCGAGACTTTCAGATTCGCGGCTGTGCCGCGCCTGTTTGCGAATCGTGGATACGCAGGAGTTGAGCACTACGCGGTAGACCCATGTGCGTGGTGACGATTCATCTTTGAATCCTGCTATGCCGCGCCATATGTTGAGAAGGGCGTCTTGCCGGAGGTCGTCATATTCCGCGATAGAGCATGAATAAGAGAAGCAGATGGCTGAGATTGTGGATTCTTCCCGGCGAATAAGGGAGAGGAAGCGAGCTTCCTGCGCGCTATCCGTCGACGGGCATTTGATCATAGAGGAAGCGGCGGCTAAAAAACGGCGCATCATAGAGAGGATGAAATCGGTAGCTCTCGCTGCGGTCAGCACCGGCGGTTCATATAGAGTGGAAATTTTTGCGGTCATCATTTATCTTTCATTTCCCTCTGAGTGTAAATACTCATTGAAAAGTGTGCCAGGGCACTCATTAAAAAATGGCTCACCTCTGAGGGAAGAATATTGGTTTTCAAAATTAATCAATCACAACATTAGACGCAACCTCAATCGTGAAAGTTTCAACTCATTTGAAAATTTAAGGAAAATTTCATAACTTTGTCAGAGTGTTTCAGAAAGCAACAATAATAATTATAAATAATTTCGTGATGAAACTTTTTAAGTTAGCCTTTTTAACGGCGGCGCTCGGTTGCGCTGTCACAATGAATGCTCAGTCTATGTATAAATCCCAGCTTCGGGTGAAACCGGGAAAGGGTGTGACGGTCGCCGGCACTGTGGAGTGTGACGGTAAGCCGGTTGCCGGAGTTGTAGTGTCGGATGGCTATGAGGTGACAAAGACTGACAAGAAAGGTGCCTATTACCTTAAATCCAAGAAACAGAATCCGCAGGTTTTTATTTCCACACCCTCCGGCTATGAGCCGGTGCGTGATGACGTGATGCCTCAGTTCTGGGCAGATTTCACGCTTCCTGCCGATCAGTATGAGCGTCATGATTTTCGTCTTAAAAAAGTTGACAACAAGAAGCATGCCGTGATTTTCCTTGCAGACATACATCTTGCCAATGAGCGGAATGATGTGGATATTTTCACAGGTCCATATGTTGATTGCATAAAGGAGCAGGTCAGAAGTCTAAATTCTAAGGGTATTCCGGCGTATACGATAAATCTTGGAGACGGCACATGGGATTTATATTGGTATGCACATGAATTTGAAATCGGCGATTTGCGTAAGACCCTTAATGCTGCCGACTACCCCACGGCTTTCTATAACGTAATGGGAAATCATGATAACGACGGAGCTACCCCCGCCGGTGATGATGTCGATCTCAGAGCCTCTCTCCCTTATCAGAAAGCGTTCGGTCCCCGCTATTATTCTTTTAACCTTGGTGATGTTCATTATGTCGTGCTCGACAATATAGAGTATATAAACGAACCTTTGCAGAAGGAGAGTTATCCGGGAATCAAGGGACGTCGCAATTATAAAGAAAATTTCACACCCGAACAGCTTGAATGGCTCCGTAAGGATCTTGCGAAAGTGTCTTATGACACACCGATAGTTGTGAGTATGCATTGCCCGTTGTTGAGATGGAAGAAAAATGACGGTTCTGCAGAATATCACATTAAACCTGAAGAGACGAGTTCACGCGAGCTCCTGTCTATCCTCAAGCCTTACAAGGACGTGCATACATTCTCCGGACATTCACACAGACAGTGTCTTGTGCGTATGCCCAAAGATGAGCAAAACCTGATAGATCATAATATCTCAGGAGCTTGTGGCGCATGGTGGCGCACAAGGGCTACGGCGCTTAAAAACCTCTGTCCCGACGGCACGCCGGCAGGTTATGAACTTTTCACCGCTGACGGACCGGAACTTAAATGGGAGCATAAAGCTTTCGAGTATGATCACGACAAGCAATTCTATGCATGGGATATGAACGGGATAAAGGATTATTTCGCTAACGAGAGGGAAGTGCGAGCTTTCCGGAAGAATTATCCGGAATGGACAGACTATAGCGATGTTCCTGAAAACTATGTGTATGTAAATCTTTGGGCTTGGGATCCTGAAGGTGAGCTTAAAATAACGGAAAACGGCAAGGAGCTTCCGGTGGAGATCGTCAATGAAGAGAATCCTTTATATGTCGTTTCTTACATGGTGCGTAATACGATCTGGCTGAATCAGGTATATAACAAGGGGTATCACAAGACACGTAAGTTCCAGCTTTTCCGAGCTAAAGCGTCTTCTCCGGATTCGCCAGTCGAGATCTCCTGGACCGATTGCTTCGGCAAAGAAACCAAAGAGACGCTTAAACGTCCCGCCCCATTCACCCTCGAGACGTTATAGATCGTTATCGAGCTCTGATTTTTCTGATTTATAATGACAGAATCATTGTATTCGGGATAAAATTATTTAAAATAAAGCACTCTAAAAGATCGGGAGGAATTTTGTAATTTTGCACAAAATTCCTCCCGATTTTAATGTGTTTTATTTTCATTCTTGATAATCATGTGGATATTGCTTGCGATATGCTCGGCGCTTGGTCTGGGTTTCTATGATATAATGAAGAAGATGTCGGTGCACGACAATAATGTGCCGACAGTGCTCTTCTTTAATACTCTGTTCGGCACGTTGCTTATGTCTCCCATTGTGGTAATGAATATCGTTGAGGGCGGTTTCGGGCTCAATGACACGTTGACGGGACATTTGCAGATAATACTTAAGGCGGTGATAGTTTTGGGTTCCTGGATACTGGGTTATTTTTCCATAAAGCACCTGCCTCTCACTATCCAAGGTCCTATCAACGCTTCGCGTCCGGTCATAGTGCTGGTTGGCGCGTTGCTGGTGTTTGGAGAGAGGTTGAATCTTTTGCAGTGGGCGGGTATATTGCTGGGCTTTCTGTCGCTCTTTATGATTAGCCGTATAGGATCTGCGGAAGGTTTCTCTTTCAAGCGTAGCCGTTGGCTATGGATGTCGATAGGGGCAACCATGCTTGGTGCCGTGAGTGCTCTCTACGACAAATATCTGTTGCGCAGTTATGAGCCTCTTGAGGTTCAGGCATGGTATTCGTTATATCAAATGTTGATAATGGGGATTATACTCCTTGTATTGGGTCGTGCCGGTTCTTTGGGAGGCAGGTTCCGTTGGCGATGGTCGATATTGGGTATCTCTATATTTCTGACGGCTGCCGACATAGCCTATTTTTATTCCCTGTCACAACCGGATTCCATGATTTCTGTAGTGTCCATGATCCGTAGAGGAAGCGTGTTGGTGTCTTTCGCCTATGGCGTGATTATACTTCATGAGCGCCATGTCCGGCAGAAACTCATTGACCTTGCAATCCTCTTCACCAGTCTTCTTCTTCTCATTTTGGGCTCTTGACCGCATCGTGTCTCGTCTCCGGAGAGGATGCGGCACGACTGATGGTCACGAGGTATACGCCCGAGAAGATCATACCGATAGCGAATAACTTTAACGGGGTGATAGTGTCGAGTCCAAGGAATATTCCTACAAACATGGCAACTACAGGCTGAACATAGTTATATATTCCCACTATAGTGGGACGTAGATTTTTCTGTCCGATCATTATGCAGATGTAGGCAAGGAATGTGCCTGCTGCCACAACATATGCGATCCCGGACCATTCGAATATCGATATGGCACTCCAGTCTGTGGATAGAAGCAGGGTTGAGGTGGAAGGTAACGCCACGATTGTAGCTGCAAGAAACATCCATTTCATGAGCGTCACGAGCGAATATTTCCGGATAAAATTGCGATATAACGTAAGGTAGAGGGCGTAGCTGAATTGTGCGGCAAGCACTATGAAGTCTCCAAGGATAGGATTGCTTCCCCGTGAGCCGGATTTGAGGTTGCCCAGAACGAGAATCAAGGCTCCCGCAGCACCCAAGAGTATGCCACCTATCTTTTTCCCTGTGATTGGTTCGCGGAGTATAAGCCATGCGAGTATCATTACCCACATCGGCATTGTGGTGGTTATGAGGGAAGCTTCTCCGGGAGATGTGTAGCTGACACCGATTATGAAGCATCCCTGATTGAAGAGCACCCCGATCATGGCAGCTCCTGCAAGCAGTAGCAGGTCGCGTGGAGGGACATGTTCCTTAGGGAAGAACATCGAAAGGACCCAAAACAGAATGGCGGCACCCGCCACCCTGAAATCTACAATGACAATAGGGGCTATGATGCCGGATGAAAGCACGAGTTTTACGACCGGAGACATCAGCCCCCAGAATATGTTGGCGCTCATCATGGCGATATGTCCCTTCCAATTCCTGTCTGCCATATCCTTAAACAGTTTCTAAATGTTTGGCGGTGAACCATAAAAGAATTAAGGAGTTAAGATTTATGTCTTAACTCCTTAATTTCTGTTGTCTTACCAGGATTCGAACCTGGACAGGCAGAACCAAAAACTGCAGTGCTACCGTTACACCATAAGACAATCCTCAAGCTTCAGATCCGGCTCTCCCGGGAATGGGGATAGGGATAGGGTAAAGGAGAACCGAACCTCGAAGCTGATGCAAAATTAATAAAAAAAATGCATAGAGCAAAATTTTTTTAAAAGCGATTGCGGTCGCGAGTGTATTTCTTGCGTAAAGAGGCTTCAAACGCTTCGCTGAGATTGATGCCTGTCTGGTTTGCGAGACAAGTCACCACCCATATCACATCTGCCATCTCTTCAGCGAGTTGCTCTTTGATATCCTGCTTGAGATCTCCGCTTTTGGGTTTCTGGTCGCCATAGACACGGGCAATCACGCGTGCCAGTTCGCCGACTTCTTCAGTGAGCAGAGCCATATTGGTAAGTTCCGAGAAATATCGTTTGCCGACTTCCCCGATCCATTTGTCTACCGATTCCTGAACTTCCTGTAGCATCATATTATAGATAAGGAACGCAGCTCGTCAATAATCTCGCTTCCGGTCAGGGAACGGCGGCGGGATAGGGTACGTGCGAAATCGTCGATTGCCGGATGGAGTCGCGGATTGCGGAATATGCGCCCCATGTAAGAACGAGTCTTGTCGTAGAGCGTATCTATTTCATCATCGTCTAAGGAGCAAGTGTCGCGTCCTTCTTCGGCTATCTCACGGCGTATCGTTTCCAGAAGATCCGAGGGGACATCCTGTCCGAGTCTAACTATCGAGCGAGCCATGATATTGGAGATTACCATGGCGGAAGTTATATAGAAATTGTGAAGGAGATTGTCCCATGTGGTCTTTGGCGAAATCGAAGGAGAACCCGAGAAGTAATACTGATGCGAGAATGTCACCATCGGTCCGTCGGCGTCAAGGGATACGCCGGCAACACGATCAATGGCGTCCAATGCCGCGAGTGAGATTGCCATGCCGGCAAGGCCGTATGCCTTGTCGTCTTCATTGAGGTATGTGAGGGTTATTGTTTCGTTGCTCATAACAGAAAGCGTTTACTTACTTAACAAGCGGAAAGAAAAGTTGTTTTTAGAATATTACACCGAATCCTGCCGCCAGTCGTATTCCTTGTTGAGGAAGACCGGGAAGGAGCTCGTCGTGCCGGTTAAGGAGATTGTCTGCCTGCAACCATATGTTGAAGTTTGATGTTATGCCATATGACGCTCCGAAATTGAGGTAAGTCATGTCGGGCAGACGTTTAGCCACGAGCACGTCGGCATCGGAAATCATGCCACCTTGATAATTACCTATGGTGTATATATTGCGCACACCGCGATAATCATAGGCGAGTTTAAGTTTGAGAGTGCTCCACGGGTTAGTTTCTGCAGATATTCCGGCAGTCCAGCGCGGACGGTCATATCCGTTGAAATATCCCTTGTTGCCGTTTTGAGGCTGATAGTTTCCTTTTGCTTCTATCTTTATGATTTTGCCAAGGTCATATGATGCGTGGATGCCGATGCTGAATCCGTGAAGGTTGCAGGTGTGGTCTTGGCTGTAATCATATGAAAGCGTGCGGTCGGCGTTGTCCATATAAACGGATTCCGGCAGTCCCGGTGCTGTCTTTAACAAATAATTGAGCTTCTGCTGATACCATCCTCCGAGATATTCTCCACGGGAGATGCGGAATGCGAAATCCGCACCGGCAGAGAAACCCGAGAACGGACCGAATGTTGCCCCGAAGCTACCGTCAAGAGGTGAATATACGGGTCGTGAGTTGCCAATAAACGGTGATTGGTAATAATCACGCTCATAATTGGATGCCAGTGTGTTCAGACGACTGCCACCAAGGGCGTGAAGATAGAAAGCCACCGGACCGGCAAGATAATCCAGCTTGATATCCGGAGCCACGTGCAAGAAACTGTAGCGGTCGTTTTCCACTCCGGCATTGAATGCGAGATCAATGTCTGCGCCAATGCGCACTAACAGCCTGTCGCGTGAAAAACTATAATATGGTGTCAAAGTTACCATGCCATAGTTATCCGGTTGCGCGGGACTGTAACCACCGTCAACCTGTGGATGGGAATAAAGGAGTATGTCGGTGTTGACATCTATGCCGATAGAAGATTTGGACGACATGGGGAAGTTTACACCTCCGAGAAGATTTATGTCTGTTTCCCTTCCTCCCGATGCGCGTTCAAGCATGATTCCCTCATCCGGCATGCCTATTAACGTCCGCTTTAGGGGTGTGTAGACTGAGCGGTATCCGAAATAGCGCACTCCGGCTTCCACATTCCATGTGATTTCATCTGACCTGTAGGGTGATTGCCAGCCGAATCTCGCAGATATGTCGTTGAGAGTCTGTGTCGGAGCTTTAGGGGCATTTTCGTCCGAGAAGCTGCTCCATTGAGGATTGTATCCGTAATAATTGAAGTTGCCGATATGCCAGTCTATGGCTCCCTGCAATCTCCCTTTCCCCTCGAAGTCGTGAGAACCGTAGATGCCGAGTGATTCATCATAGCGGAACATCTTGGTGTCTTTCATAGTTTCAGACACTTCCGGTTTCCAGAGCGATGTGGAATTGTGTTGCAGGCGCACACCTAACGTTGTGCTCTTGTCATCGACAAAACGATATCCGGCACTCAGTGTAGAGTTCAGCCAGCTTCCGGCTCCAAGTTCGAGATATCCCTTGGAATCTGAGAAATCACGGGTGTCGCGCCATCCTGTAGCCGGCAGCGGTAATAGTCGCGGAGAGAACCCTGTCGGCACACTTTTCCCGTCATAGGAAAGGGGAGAGGTTTCGAGCGTGAATTTCACCTGCTTGGGAAAAGAGTTTATACGGTCAAGACGGAACACTTCCGGCACATATTTACCATCTACCGAAATCGATTGGTTATATTGGGCGGTAGCAGATAAACAGGTTGCTGCCGATAGTATAAATAAAATCTTTTTCATATTCATTTGAGGGATTTGAGACGGGAATTTATGGCATTGATGATTTCGGGCTCATTGCCGGGATAATTCTCGCGGAGACTCTGCAGGTATTCCTTTGCAAGATAATTCTTGCCCAACCCTTTATATGCATCAGCAAGCAGTATGAATCCTTTGGCGAGCTGGAACTCGTGAGGTGTTCCGGCTTCTGTAAATTCGAGTAGTGTTTTCTCGGCATTGACGAAATCTTCCCTGTCGATGTGATACTGACCAAGTTCAACGGCAGCTTTCGCGCCTGCCAGTCCGGCAGGATTCGAAGCCAGTTCGGTCAGCATTCCTAACGCCTCGTCCGTGTTTCCGGAGCGCAGGAGCGCCTGAGCTTCTATCAGCACCATCTCTTCAGCCTGATCGGCACCGAGTCCTCCATTGTTGCGGGCGCGGCGGGCATATTCTATGCGTTCGGCATCTATAGATGAAGTGCGGGCAATTCCGGCATATGCATCAGAGATGAAATCCGTCTCTCCGGTGTTTGCCAATGCCTTATACACGTCGGCAGCTTCACCCGAACGCCCCGGTATGTCATTTTCAAGTATTTCGGCTTTCAGCATCAGCGCTTCAGGATA
>CASBHZ010000010.1 GCA_949123685.1 uncultured Bacteroidales bacterium
CTCCGGCTCAACAACAATCCCGAGGTCGTACAGGAACTTGTTCCAGAAACGGGAATATATCAAGTGTCCGGTGGCGTGTTCGGCGCCTCCTACATATAGGTCTACGTTGCGCCAATATTCATCAGCTTCCTTGCTTACCAATGCATTATTGTTGCGAGGGTCCATATAACGGAGATAATATGCCGATGATCCCGCGAAGCCGGGCATTGTGCAAAGTTCGATAGGATATCCTTCGGGTGTTGTCCAGTTTTCCGCACGACCTAAAGGAGGCTGTCCGTCTTCTGTCGGCAGGTAGCTTGAAACGGCAGGCAACTGTAGTGGCAATGCCGACTCGTCCATAAGGTAGGCTATTCCGTCTTTATAATAAACCGGGAATGGTTCGCCCCAGTAACGTTGGCGTGAGAAGATTGCATCGCGAAGACGGTAGTTTACTTTCACTTTTCCCAAGCCTTCCTCTTCAATGAATTTCTTCGTCTTGGCTATTGCCTCTTTCACATCAAGTCCATTGAGATCGAGTTTGGGTCCGCAGGAATTGATCATCTTGCCCTCTTTGGCATCAAAGCTTTGTTCAGAAACGTCGGCTCCTTCTATCAGCGGAATAATGGGCAGTGAGAAATGGCGTGCGAACGCATAATCGCGAGAATCGTGTGCAGGAACTGCCATGATTGCCCCGGTGCCATAACCGGCGAGCACATAGTCGCTGACCCAAACGGGAATTTCCTTCCCTGTAAGAGGATTGATTGCATAGGAGCCGGTGAACACCCCCGACACTTTCTTGTCGATCTGCCTTTCGCGTTCGGTCTTGTGTTTAACCTCATTGAGGTAAGCATCGACAGCATCTTTCTGTTCCGGAGAGGTAAGCTGCGCAACATATGCCGATTCCGGGGCAAGCACCATGAAAGTGACACCGAAGATGGTGTCGGCGCGGGTAGTGAATATTTCCAGCTCGATATCTTTCCCTGAAACCTGGAAGCGCATTTCTGCACCCTCTGAGCGTCCGATCCAGTTGCGTTGTGTTTCTTTGAGAGACTCCGACCATTCAACACCGTTCAGGTCATCAAGAAGGCGGGGAGCATATGCCGATACACGCAGGCACCACTGATTCATCAGTTTCTGTTCAACCGGGAATCCGCCTCTCACGCTAAGCCCTTCGCTCACCTCGTCATTGGCAAGCACCGTGCCCAGTTCCGGACACCAGTTCACCATCGTTTCGCCTTGGTATGCAATGCGGTAATTCATCAATCTCTCTCGCTGCTGTTTTTCAGAAAGTGCGTTCCATTCATCTGCAGTGAATGTGATTTCTTTTGTTGCCGCAGGGTTTATACCCTTGCTGCCGTTAACAGCGAAATGCTCAATAAGTTTGGTAATAGGCTGAGCCTTATGCATGTCAAGGTCGTAATAAGAGTTGAACATTTGCATGAATGCCCATTGAGTCCATTTGTAATATTCAGGATCGCATGTGCGGATTTCTCGGCTCCAGTCGAACGAGAAACCTATCTTGTCAAGCTGGGCACGATAACGTGTGATGTTTTCCGATGTGGTTTTTTCCGGATGTTGACCTGTCTGTATGGCATATTGTTCTGCGGGAAGCCCGTAAGCGTCATATCCCATGGGGTGGAGCACGTTAAAGCCATTCTGACGTTTGAAGCGTGCGTATATGTCACTTGCTATATATCCCAACGGGTGACCGACGTGAAGCCCGGCGCCGGAAGGATAAGGGAACATGTCAAGGACATAAAATTTTTTCTTGTCGGGATTCTCAACGGTTTTATAAGTTTGATTTTCGCGCCAATAGTTTTGCCATCGGCTTTCAATTTCCTTATGATTGTATTCCATAATCGGTAAAAATGTGTCAATGTAATGTAAGTTGCAAAATTAATAAAAATAAGTAAGTAACGAAAATTAAACTGTTAAGCGCTTTTGGGGTGACAAGAACCCAGCAACTTTATATTCTCGGGTAGGGTAGCTTTGTCGTGACAGTAGGTTAGAGTTGTTGCTGTATGACGAGTTGTTGCTGTATGATAATAAGGAGGGAGGTTGATTCGTTATTAAATAGATAAGTAAGTAATCCCATTAAAACGATAATAACATGATTTTAATCTCACATATCATCAACTTGCTCTTTTTAAACCTTTTCCCGTGTTTCTTCAGTCGCAATGCCCGCATTGCTCCTTTATCAACACAGGAAAATCTTTCAAAAATAGCTGCGTTTATGATATGTGTTTAATGTGATCACTTACTTATGGAAAATAAAGCATTAAGGAAGTTGGTGTTTGCAACCAACAATCAGCATAAACTTGAGGAGGCGCGTGCCATTCTCGATGGTGAGTTTGAGGTGGTTTCGTTGGCGGAAATAGGATGTCATGACGATATTCCCGAGACTGCGGATACTTTGGAAGGAAATGCATTGATTAAAGCCCGGTGGGTGAAAGAAAGATATGGATTTGACTGTTTTGCGGATGATACCGGTTTGATGGTTGATGCCCTTGACGGAGCACCCGGAGTATATAGTGCACGTTACGCGGGAGAGCATTGCTCTTTTGCCGACAATGTAAACAAAATGCTTCGTGAGATGGATGGCAAGGATGATCGCAAGGCACATTTCGTTACCGTGATAGCCATTATCCTCAATGGTGAGACTATAACGTTTGAAGGCAGGGTAGACGGCAAGATCTCTACTGAGCCTCATGGGGAGGGAGGTTTCGGTTATGATCCCATATTCATTGCAGAAGAGACTGGACGCAGCTTTGCGGAAATGGCACCTGAAGAGAAGAATGCTATCTCTCATCGTGGCAGGGCGATGCGCAAGCTTGCAGATTTTTTGACTCAATAACAGCATGATAATTGAAACGAATAGTATTAAATATCCTTTTAGCATTGATGCCGATTGCCGCATTTGCCGAGCAGTGGCGTCTGCATCCTACTTTTGACGGAGATATTGAACGCGTTGTAGACACTCCTGACTATGTCTATTTCTTGAGTAATTGTCAGCTGTATTTGCCAACTACGGCAGATAATGGCAAGAAGGCGATTTCTTTATTCCGTTATGAAAAAGATGGAGATGAATTGATCTGGCTGAATAGACAGAATAAACTTTCTGAGAGTGTGCTTCAGATCGCGGAATATAATTTCCAGAAGAGGTATATGCTTATTGTATATGACAATGGAAATATTGATCTTTTATATGATAATGGGGAGGTTGTAAATATTCCGGGTTTGAAACTCGCCGATTCGCAGTATTCAAAAACGGTTGGAGGTGTATGGTTCAATTCAGAAGATAATCAGGTGTTTTTAGCAACCGGTTTTGGATATGTGGTTATTGATGACTCTAAAGGAGAAATATTGTATACACGCAATTTCAACAAAGGTTTTAAAGGGATAGCAGTCATGAATGACAATATTGTCCTTGCCGATGAAAAATGTCTATACTCGGGGAAGGTGTCAGACTGGAAATTTGATCAATTCAAGCAGGTTGAGGGGTATCGTGATGTCGAAAGGGTTATAAGGCTCTCTGACGATAAGATTATTATTTCGCAGATTTATGGCTGGGATGGAGAAATCAGGAGTCTTTCATTGGACAATGACGGTAAGATTTCTGATCGGCTATTGTTTAAATATTATATAAAATCTGTTGAATCGAATAAGAACGGTGTTACTGTTTCCGGTTTTGACAAGATATGGAACATTGACGAGGATCTTAATATGGTTTCTTATGATAAAGACGCCTCTGATAAAGATACCAAGCTTGCATCATGGGATTTGAAAGAATATTGGATACCCAGATGGCGGGAAGGTATTTATCTTAAATCGATTGACAGCGATAAAAAATGGGTAATAAATAAGGAGGGTATTTTCCCGAATTCTTCGAATGCTTATAAGTGTGATGAGATGACATATCATCCTAACTATGGATTGTTGGTCCGGAATCATGGAATTAATCATAGTTTTATGTCGCACGAAGCTAACACGCCAGATCTTATATCTTCGTTAAAAGGTCTTACATGGGCTTCAGTCTCTGCTACATACAAGTCTCCGTCGTTGATGTTCGAGCAATGGAATCCGAGGGGGATTGCCGTTGATCCGAAGAATCCGAATCATGTATATAGCGGATCGGCTTTACATGGGTTGATGCGTCTTGACTTGAGCGATCCAGGGAACTCCCTAAGACTTGGAAGGGAAAATGATAATGGCAATATGGGGGATCGATTCGTGGCTGTGCAACGCGTATTCGATAATTTTGGAATGCTATGTTCGTTTACAGCTCCCTGTTTCGATAATTATGGAAATCTGTGGACAGCTTGGTATGACTATGATCTTTGGAAAAATGACAAGAGCGAGGTGGAATTTTGGTATTGGACCCCTGAGGATCGTCTTGCAACAACTGATTCTAAAAATTTCAAGCCTTTGAAAAAAATGAGGATTACAACGGCTCCATGTTCAAACTACCAACGGCTTATTTCATTTAAGAATGCAGCTTCAAAAAATATACTTATGTACACACCCGGTACATGGGGGGAGTTGCCAATATTTGTAGACCATAAAGGAACGCTTGATAATCAAGGCGATGACGAGCGTGTAGACATAAAGGAGTTTACAGATCAGGATGGGTCGATAGTGGATTATTCCTACATCATGTCGGTATATGAGGATACTTCTTCCGGTTTGGTGTGGCTCGGTCTTGACAAAGGTGTGATAAATTTTCGTCCTGCTGAAATCATGAAGACCGCAGGACGTGTAAACAGGATCAAGGTGTCGCGTAATGACGGAACTAATCTCGCGGATTACCTGCTTGACGGTGTCAGTGTAAATTGTATCACTACTGATCCCTCAGGACGTAAATGGTTCGGTACAGGGGGAGGCATTGTGATAACTTCTGCTGACGGCACGGAGGTGCTGCGAAGTTATACCACCGATAATTCGGAAATCCCGGACAATATAGTATATGGAATCTGTTATAATCCGGATAATAATTCAATGATGATTTCCACCGATAAGGGATTGGCGGAGTTATTTCTGTCTACAGCATCGGGTGGAGATTCAAAAAGCAAGGCTGTGGTTTATCCGAATCCTGTGCGTCCCGATTATTTCGGATATGTTACGATAGAAGGGTTGGCGGATAATGCACTTGTCAAGATTGTGGATGCCGGAGGATGTCTGGTCAAGGAGGTCGGTTTTGCTGCCGGAGGGGAAGCTCGTTGGGATGTGACCAATCTTAATTCCAAACGTGTGCCTGGAGGTGTTTACTATGTGCTTGCTTCAGGTGCTCAGGACGGAGAGGGATTCTCTACAGTTGGAAAGGTGTTGGTTGTCAATTAAGAGGAATGAGCCTGTTGAAGAGCTTTGGAACGTTGATAGTGCTTCTGGTTGTGGCATTCAGTGTGGATGCCGTTACGGTGGCTCTCAAGCCTGGCAAATTGCCGGGTTTTGTGAAAGACATGGCGATTCAGCGTCCAGCAGAATTGAAACTGACCGGAGTGGCAACTTCTCTTGACCTTGCTTCATTGCGATATTTGCCGTCATCTGTTGAGACCGTTGATATGTCGGGTTTGCAGGTTGAAGGGATAATCCTGTCCGATTCAAAGTATATGGGGAGGACTGAATTTTCAGATGGAGAGTTGCCCCCATATGCGTTTTTTGCAACGAATGTTAAATCGGTGGAATTACCCACTGACCTGATCAAGATAGGAGAGGCTGCTTTTGCCGCGACGCCTTTGATATCAATAAAACTTCCGATTTCTCTTTCTTACATAGGGGCGAGAGCGTTTTATCGCTGTGAATCTCTTGTTTCGATTGATCTTTCTTATACATCTGTTAAAGAAATTCCGGAGCAATGTTTCTTTGGTTGTCAAGCTTTAAAAAAAGTAGAACTTCCATTGACTGTAACTATGGTTGATAACCGGGCTTTCATGAAGAGTGGTCTTGAGGTTTTGGATCTTTCCGGAGTCAGGATTGTAGGAGACTATGCATTAGCAGCAATGTCAGCACTTAAAGAGGTTACGGTGCGTAATGGTGCGGAAATCGGGGAAGGAACTTTTTTCAACTGTTCATTCCTTGAAAAGTTTAATGGCGTGTATTCCAACAGTCCTGCGTTAGCTGTAGCGAACAGCCGGATATCCGCTGCCGGCGGATTAATCAAAGGTGAGACGATCGGGGAGGGGGCGTATGCCAATATAATGGCTGATACGATAGTGATCGACGCTTCCGTTAGGGTGATAGAAGCAAATGCTTTCAGGAATATGCTTGCCCTTGGAGCCGTCTCGGTTGCGGGCAGGGGAGATGATGTGCCGGTTTGTTCTGTAGAGGCGTTTTCCGGTGTGGATGTCGGCAAAGTCTCATTGATTGTTGATAAAGATACGGAAAAGGTATGGAGGGAGGCTCCGGTTTGGCAGGATTTTAATATAAAGGCTTCTGTCTCCGGTGTTGATAACATTGAGGATAAAAAAGTGAAGATTGATATATGCCTTTTGCCGAATGGGGATTTAGAAGTTAGATCCGACAGGTTGATTGAAGAGGTTGCCTTATATTCATTGGATGGTATCTTGCTTCATTTGTCGGAACCTGACACATATGTTTGCACAGCAGGTCCGTTTGCAGAAAAAACAATCATGGCGCGTGTTACGGCAGGAGGCATATCAAAGATTGTCAAAATAATGAAATAGATCGTTCTAAGAAATTGCTTAAATTTAGGCAGTTCCTTAAAAACTTATTATTTGAGTAAGGTTACGTAATGGGAAAAAATAAATTGAAAAAATTTGCGGAGATGCGAGAATTTGCGTGTGCTCTGCAATATCCGAGAGAAGAACTTATAAAGAACGGTTTCCCACACAAGGGAAGCTGGAATGTTGATTTTTTTAAGCGGGAAGCACCGATTGTAGTAGAGTTGGGTTGCGGAAAGGGTGAATATACTGTCGGGCTTGCCAAAAGCGATCCGGCGCGAAATTATATAGGTGTCGATATAAAAGGGGCGCGTATGTGGCGTGGCGCCAAGACTGTAGAGGAGGAAGGAATAACCAATGCAGCTTTCCTGAGGACGGAAATAGAGAATATAGACAAGTTCTTTATCCCTGGGGAGGTGGAAGAATTGTGGATAACTTTCCCAGATCCGCAGATGCAAAAGCCACGTAAACGTTTAACATCCACGCGCTTCCTGAATCTTTATAGGTTGTTGCTCCGAAATGGAGGCATAGTCAATCTTAAAACGGATTCCCCATTTCTTTATGAATATACCCGTCGCCTTGTGGAAATCAATGGATTTGAGGTGCTTATGAATACAGACGACCTATATGGCTCCGGGTTGGCGGATCCTGTTTCGTCTATAAAAACTTTTTATGAGCAACAATGGCTTTCGAGGGGTAAGAAAATAAAGCTCCTGTCTTTCCGTCTTCCTCAAGATGGAGAGCTCGTTGAACCGGAATCTGAAGACATACCCCGCGATGATTATCATGCAATGGCGCGATTCAACGGATAGAAATTGATAACTTAATTAAAAAGCTCAGGTTGCTTGCCAACCTGAGCTTTTTAACTTCTTATTGTACATTTACTTTGGAGGTTGGAGGAAGGGAGGCGTTGCGTTGGTCTACCGTTGCAATTACGTTGTTGGCAAGAGATCCGAAGGCTTGTGCCTCAATGCTTGCCGTTGCCGGATTGGTTTCAAGTTCAAGCGCAACAGGGGCACCGTCGTCTGCATGGCTGCGGATATCCATAACCAATGGGATTTGTGCCAAAAGGCTTACACCCTGTTCTTCCGCTAATTTCACGCCACCGCCTTCGCCAAAGATATAATACCTTTCATCAGGATGCTTGGCTGGTGTGAACCATGCCATGTTTTCAACCAATCCGAGGATTGGAACGTTGACAGCATCTCCGGTAAACATCGCTATACCTTTCCTGGCATCGGCGAGTGCCACTTCCTGAGGGGTGCTTACCACTACGACTCCGGTTATGGGAAGAGTCTGGACGAGTGTGAGATGAATGTCGCTTGTGCCGGGAGGCATGTCAATTAAGAAATAGTCGAGATCTCCCCACCATGCATCGGTGATCAGCTGCTTGAGCGCGTTGCTTGCCATGCCGCCTCTCCATAGCACAGGTTTCTCCTTATCAACCAAAAAGCCGATAGAGAGCATTTTAACACCATATTTTTCAATAGGTTCTATCCAGTCTCGTCCATCTTTGTGAACCATGTAAATCTGTTCGTCTTCAACACCAAACATTTTTGGCATGGATGGTCCGAAAATATCAGCGTCAAGAAGCCCGACTTTGTACCCTTTGGAAGCTAACGCTACCGCGAGATTTGCCGCTACCGTAGATTTGCCTACCCCTCCTTTGCCAGAACTCACCCCGACAATATTCTTTACCCCGGGCAATACTTCCGGTTTGGGAGCTGCCGGAGCCGTACGCGTCTTGACGGATATCCGGACATCCACATCCGGAGAAATTGCAGAAGCTATTGCCGCTTCCGATGCGCGAACAACAGAACGGATAAAGGGATCCGTCTGTTTGTCGAAAATCAGAGAGAATGATACTTTATTGCCATCGATGCGGATATCATCCTCTATCATATTGTTGTCGGCAAGGCTCTTGCCGTTGCCCGGATATCTGACGCTTTTCAATGCGTCGAGAATAAGGTTGGGATACAGTGTCATTTCTTTTATTTTTAACAGCTGCTTAGGTAGCTTTAAATTATCATTCGTTCTTTTGTTGCGTCTATCTCATCCATGTGTAGTTATAGCGGCGATGGCGGCGATGGCGCAGGCGGAAAAGGAAATTGAGGACCGGTCTGGCAAGACGGAATATCGGTAATGCCCACCATAATCTTGTGGCTTTCATCTTTTCAGCAGCTTTGCGATATATCAAAATCTCGGACAGCTGAAAAATCAGTAATAATCCTATCGCCGCGATTGCCGGAATAAAGGAGTTTATATCATTCTGTTTTTCCGAGAATATATATCCTGTTAAGCCTGCTGCAATACACATAAGCAATATCACCCACCTGGTTGCAGAAGCGGCTCCCGCCTTGAGGAATGCGCCGCGAGGCAGCCAGTGTGAAGTGAAGTCGTATTGCTCCTTCCGTGCCCGCCACATTCGTTTGGATGCATCTCCCCATTCGGTTGACAGTATGGACTGAGGTTCGAGCACCATGACCGTGTTTTCGGGTGTTGCTATCTCATTTATGAAAAGATCGTCATCACCGGAATGTAGATATATGCTTTGGGAATAACCTTTATGCTCGAAAAAAAGTTTACGTCTGAACGCAAGATTATTACCGTCTCCCCTGTAGGGATTACCAGATATTGCGTATCCGATCCATCCTGCATCCGTGAGCTGGGCAACAAATTCACGATACCATTTCCCCAAACCTTTCATCTGGGAATAATCAAAGTGAGAATAGCCAAGTGACACGTCTACCGTCTCGGCATTGTCGCCTCGGAAGGGTGCAATAAGCGCCGACAGCCATGACCCCGAATGTATTCTGGCATTCGCCACAGTGGTTATTACGATATCTCCTTTAGCGGCTTTCATACCGAGAGTGAGTGCTAATTTCTTGCGGCTCAAATTATGAGAACCAGGAGGGATAAAAGTGACATATACGTTTTTGAAATGGCGGGTGCAGCTTTCCGTCAGCATATCGCTGCCTTCTGCTGTCGATTCACAGACAACGATCACTTCAAAGTCGGGATAGTCTTGCTCGCATAGTGACGAAAGATAATTCAGCAGTTCTTCTTCCGCCACTTGAGAATACACGATTACCGAGACTTTAGGAGTTCTTTTGTAGTTATCGATTTCTTCTTTTTCCCGATAAGAACCAACGTACAGGAGCGGACGCTCAAACCCGAATATGGTTAGGAGGGAAAGCAAAAGCGCAATTCCTATAAATATCCAGGGAAGACATTCTGTTAATTCGTAATTCATGATCCGTAATTCTTGAATATTTGATTAACATGTTTAAAACTCCGAGAAGAATCGTGGTTTGATCACGATGCCGACCCTAAGCCGGGAATGAAACTGGTTATAGTCAAGGAGATTCTCCCCATAGCCATTATAATATTGCAGGAAGAGATACTGATTTGATTTTGCATGTATTTGCCAGTTAAATTCGAAAATGGTATTGAAATTGAAGTTCCATCCCATACGTTTGACTAATGTCAGAGACCATCCGAATTTTTTGTCGGGAGTTGTAACAGCTACTCCACCTTGACATATACCGCAATATCTCAAGATATCCCGGTTGTTTTCTCCGTCTATGATAGGTATCCAGAATTTTGCATGCACCATTAGCCAGCGGTCTATTATCGTGGAACCTGAAAACGTGATCCTGTTCCAGCTGCGAGACTGTATACTGTCTCGTCCGTTACTTTCATGCTCCAGAAGCAGTGTGAATTTACCCGCATACCTGCCTTTTGAAAAGAACGGTATTGACCATCCTATACCGGGGTTGAAGTTCAGGTCGCGCATGGGTAGGGATTTTTCGAATATATTCCAGAATGTTTTCTGAGTGTACATGAGGAATATGAACGAATTTCCGGGCAACGTGGTCTTGGTTAATCGCTGTGCTATCGAGATCTGGAACTTAACATCTGAGTTCTGTCGGGTAGGTTTGGGACCTATGGAGGTTCCGACTGTAAAATAATTATCCTTGAACAGACCGAAGTACGGGGCGTTTATTAATTCGTTGCGCAGGGAGTCTGTGAATCCTCTCTGATGTTCCACTCCCAATATTTGTGCTTCTGCGCGTCCTGTAAAAAACAAAGACAATATGAAAACTATTACCGGAATATGCTTTTTTAGATTAATACTTGTCATGATTTGATTCAGCTTCTTAAACCAAGTGTATTTTATTACAAAATTATTAAAAATTGATGATAAATGAAATTAAACTTGAAGATAATGGAATATGTTATTAATTTTGTATGAATTTAGGGGATGAAGGTTTTCAGTTTTAAGTTTTCAGTTTTCGGAGTTTTGCGTAAAATTCTGAAAACCGAAAACCGAAAACTGAAAACCGAAAACTGAAAACTGAAAACTGAAAACCGAAAACTATAAACCAAATGGATCTGACTCCGCTCATGCGGCCATATTTCGTCAAGGTTGCGCAACGCACCGATTCTTGGGGTGTTGCGGGCAAGGACGTGCAGCTTGACCAATTGCGCTCGCTGCTTCTTCGCGCGTCGTCGTGTGAGGTAGGACGTCGCTATGGCTTCTCGGAGTTTGCGGGGATGAAGAATCCATACGGGGAGTTCTGTCGGCGTGTGCCGCTTGGTGACTACGAGATAATACGTGGCGACGTGATGCGTATGATACGTGGTGAGAAAGATGTGTTGTGGCGGGGTGTATGCCGTAATTATGCCCAATCGTCAGGTACTTCCGGAGGACGATCCAAATATATCCCTATCACACGGGATAATCTGTATAAATGTCACTATAAAGGAGCGACAGACAGTGTTGCCCATTATTTGCGCTCTAACTCCCATAGCCGACTTTTCAGTGGGAAAGGTATGATTCTTGGCGGTTCTTTTGCCAATGAGTTGAATCTGAATACAGGCAATGTTAAGGTGGGGGATCTGAGCGCCACGTTGATCAACAGGATAAATCCGTTGATGAATTTTTTTCGGGTGCCGGACAAGCGTATTGCATTGCTTTCTGACTGGTCGGAGAAGTTGCCGGCTCTTGTTTCTGCAGCTAAAAATGCCAATATAACCAACATGTCAGGAGTTCCCTCCTGGTTCTTGACAGTTGCTAAAGAGATTGTAAAAGCCCGTGGTGTCGATACATTGTCGGAAGCGTGGCAGAATCTTGAAGTGTTCTTTCATGGTGGCATATCTTTTGAACCTTATCGTGAAGAATACAACAGGCTTACGGATCCATCAAAGATGCACTATGTTGAGAATTATAATGCGTCAGAGGGTTTTTTTGCAGTTCAGAATGATCCTGAAGACAGATCTATGTTGCTTACTATAGATAATGATATCTTCTATGAATTTATACCTGTGAATAATCCCGGTTCTTTCCCCCTGCCAATATGGGATCTTCAGAAGAACGAGGTATATGAGCTGTTGATATCTTCGAGCAACGGGCTTTGGCGTTATCATACGGGTGACACGGTGAGGGTATGTGAGACTTCACCCGTGAAGATTTGCGTGGCAGGACGTACCAAATGTTTTATAAACGCTTTCGGGGAAGAATTGATGGAGGAGAATGCCGAACGTGCGGTCGCTCAGGTGTGCAAGCAGACAGGCGTTTCGATTGTTAATTACACGGTTGCTCCGGTTTTTGCAGAAGGCGATCGCAGGGGCAGGCATCAATGGCTTGTGGAATGGGAAAGAAAACCGGAAGATATAAATGATTTCGCTATGCGTCTTGATTCGGAATTGCGTAAACTAAATTCTGATTATGACGCCAAACGCAGTAAAAACATATTCCTTGATCTTCCGGAGATTGTGAGTGTCCCCAAAGGTGTGTTTGACCGTTGGCTGCATTCCGTAGGGAATGGTAAGCTTGGTGGACAGAGGAAGATACCTCGCCTGTCGAACAACAGGAAAATTGCGGAAGAGGTTTTGGCGTTAAGTATATGACCAGGGTATACTCATTCTAAGACGCTATTTAAAAACAAAAGTTAATTTTAAACAGCTTCTAATTCCTAAATAGATATATTACGTTTATTTATTTTCCTGATCTGGAAGAATAGCAATAACCCTGTCACTATTGTTGCTGCCGTATCACTTACCGGGAATGCCGCCCAGACTCCGTTCAGTCCCATAACCGGCGGTAAGATGAACAGCAATGGAATCATGAATATTATCTGACGTGTAAGTGACAGGAATATCGCCTTGCCCGCCATGCCGAGAGCCTGGAAGAAATTGGTGGCAACAATCTGAAATCCTACTATCCAGAACATCATGGTTGTATAATGCAGACAGTTGACAGCACATGCAATCTGGGATTCATCCTGCATGAACATGGATGCAATCTGTCGGGAGAATAATGCCCCTGTCACGCTGCCTATCGTGGAGATGACAACTGCCGTTGCCGCAGCAAGCCATAGAGTGCGGAACAGCCGCGTATAGCGTTGGGAGCCATAGTTGTAACCTACAATCGGCTGCATGCCTTGGCAAATGCCGATGATAATGAATATAAATATGGTTACGAACCTGTTGAATACCACTACGGCAGCAATGGCATTGTCTCCGCCATAGCTGTAGAGGGTGTTGTTTATGATGGCGTTGATCAAAGATCCGGCAACGTTGATAAGGAATGGAGCCATACCGATATAGAGCACACTGCGGATGACCCTCCATTGGAGTTTGAAAGTCCCTTTTACAAAATGGAGGGTATTCTTCTTATTGAAGAAATGACCCATAACGAAGAATGCCGTGATGAGCATGGCGATGTCTGTAGCTATTGCAGCTCCACGTATGCCCCAATTGAATCCGAAAAGGAAAAGGGGTGCAAGCACTGCGTTCACTCCGGCGCCTATCATGTTGGTGTACATCGCTTTTCCTGGATATCCGGAAGCGCGCATGACATTATTGTATGAAAATGTGATATTTTGCAACACGCACCCCGGAAGCACCCATAGCATAAACTCGCGTGCATATGGTAGAGAATTTTGTGAAGCTCCGAATATTTTAAGGATGGGATCTATAAAAACTGAAAATGCGCCTACGTAGACCAGTCCGATTATGAGGGTGAGCTGCACGCAGTTGCCCAATATGATTTCAGCCTGTCGCTTGTCGTTTTGTCCGAGCACTATGCTGACTCTTGTTGCGGCACCCGCTCCGATAAGCATACCGAGAGCTGTAACCAGGTTCATGACCGGGAAGGTTACCGCAATTCCGCTGACGACATTGGGATCGTCGATGGCGTGTCCGATCACTATCGAGTCGATAATGTTGTATATGGCGCTTACCACAGTGCCTACAACGGCGGGAAGACTATATTTCAATAGTATTCTCCAAATAGGAGCCGTGCCTAATTCGCGTAGTCTGTCGGTATTGCTGAGTGTTGCTGTAGCCATATTCTCTCTCGGTTAAATTTTCAAACTACAAAATTACTCAAATTCTCGCTAATTTTGATTAAATTTGTGTGTTATTTATGTTGAATGAGCGTTAACGCAAATGTTATAATAACTATGCTCAATATTGATAGATTCATTGCGGAGAATGTCACGCAGCGGGAACAATCTTTGTTCGTGGATGATATTCGTTTAAATAGGGAGGCTCTTAGCCGGGAGATTGAAGGTAAGAAAGTATTGGTTGTCGGAGGTGCCGGTTCGATAGGTTCCTCTTTTATACGTGCCCTGTTGCCTTTCCGTCCTGCAAAATTAGTTGTGGTGGATCTTAATGAAAACGGGCTTGCCGAGCTGACACGCGATTTGCGTTCAACGGAAGGGCTTTATATCCCGGAGGATTACGTCACTTATACTCTCGATTTTGACTCTCCGATTTTCAGGAGGATATTCCGGGAGTGCGGTGGATTTGATATAGTCGCGAATTTCTCGGCTCATAAGCATGTGCGTTCGGAGAAAGACCGCAATTCTGTGCAAGCTCTTCTTGAGAACAACGTCATAAAGGCAAAACGTTTGCTTGACCTTCTTTCATCTTGTCCTCCCGAGCATTTTTTCTGTGTATCCACTGACAAGGCTGCAAATCCGGTGAATGTGATGGGGGCGAGCAAGAGGGTGATGGAAGACTTGATAATGGCTTATTCGGACAGGTTTAAAGTTACAACGGCTCGTTTTGCGAATGTCGCATTTTCAAACGGATCTTTACCCGCCGGATTTATCGAACGGATCATGAAACGGCAACCTATTGCCGCACCGGAAGATGTGCTCCGTTATTTTGTTTCTCCTGAGGAGAGCGGACAGATTTGTATGCTTGCCTGTGTGCTCGGTCGGAGCGGAGAGGTCTTTTTCCCAAAACTTGGCAAGGAGAAAATGATGAGGTTTTCAACGATTGCTGACCGTTTCCTGAAATCACTCGGCTATCAGCCGCATTGTTGCTCTTCGGATGAAGAAGCGAAACGTTATGCAGCAGAAATGCCGGAAGATACTAAAGAATGGCCTGTGGTATATTTCCGAAGCGACACTACCGGTGAGAAAGATTTTGAAGAGTTTTTTGTTGAAGGCGAGAAACTTGATCTTGACCGATTCTCGGCTTTGGGTGTGATAGAAGAATCTGCGCATCGACCGATGGAGGAGGTTTGTGTTTTTTTAAACTGTCTGGAGGATATTTTCAGAAAGGAAAACTTTACTAAAGCTGATGTGGTTGATGCCCTCAAGGGATTCCTTCCGAACTTTGAACATGAGGAGAAAGGAAAGCATCTTGACCAGAAGATGTAGAAGGTCATATTGCTTCAATGTTGGAAAAATATATAAGTTATGAATTGCCTGATAACGATTTGTGCCCGTGGGGGGTCTAAGGGGATTCCCGGCAAGAATGTAAAGCTTGTTGGAGGAAAACCGCTTTTGGCGTATACGGCTGATGCCGCGCTTGAGTATGCACGTCGGCACGGCGCTGAAATAGTGCTGTCCACGGACTCTGAGGAGATTCGTCGGGTTGGTGCGCAGTCGGGAGTGCCAACAGACTATGAACGTCCGGCTTTTCTTGCCGATGACGTCTGCGGTAAACCTGAGGCGATAAAGGATGCTCTCCTTTATGCCGAGAAGTATTATGGTAAGAAATATGATCTTGTTATTGATCTTGACGTCACTTCTCCAATCCGCACTATAGGGGATATTGAGAGATGCGTGGAGATGCTTGTAGAGAACCAGGATGCTCTCACTGTCTTTTCAGTGAATCCATGTGCCCGCAATCCATATTTCAATCAGGTGCAGGAGGGGGAAGACGGCTTTTGCCACGTGGTGCTCGGTGGTCGTTACACCACGCGTCAGGGAGCCCCGAAAGTTTATGACATGAACGGGTCTATCTATGTGTACCGCAGGGAAGCCTTGGATTGTGAAGATCCAAGAGCTGTCACGCCTCGCTCAGTGGCATATGTAATGGATCATATCTGTTTCGATCTTGATGAACCGTCGGATTATGATTATCTCTCCTTCCTGATAGAATCCAAAAGAATTGAGCATATCTTAATATCTTCGAAGTAAGTGAATATACTTATAATAGGACTCGGCTCAATTGCACGCAAGCATATCGCTGCATTGAGAAATATTGATCCTGAGGTGAATATCGCGGCTTTGCGCTCGTCTCGCCAATCTATTCCCGAACCCTTTGTGCGCGATGTCTTCACTATAGAAGAGGCAAAAATGTTTGCCCCCGATTTCATTATAATTTCCACTCCGACAGCTTCTCATGTGAAGAGCATCAGGATGGCTTTGCAATTGAATGTGCCGTTGTTTATTGAAAAGCCGTTGATACATACTTTAGAAGATGCAGGAATTGTATCGGAGATTGAGGAAAGCGGTGTGCTGAACTATGTTGCCTGTAACCTCCGTTTTCTCGGATGCCTTGATTTCGTGAAGAAGGCAGTGGCAAATAGGGGTAAACGTGTAAATGAAGTCAATTGTTATTGCGGGTCTTGGTTGCCCGGATGGCGGCAGGGCGTAGACTTCCGTAATGTGTATAGTTCACGTCCGGATATGGGCGGGGGAGTGCACATAGACCTTATTCACGAGATTGATTATGTCTATTGGCTTTTCGGGATGCCTGATTCTGTTGTAAGTGTGTTGCGCAATAAATCTTCGCTGGATATTGAATCTGTTGATTATGCCAATTATTGCCTTTCGTATCCCGGTTTTTGTGCTTCTGTGATACTTAATTATTTCCGCCGTGACTATAAACGGACATTGGAGATTGTATGGGAAGACACCACATGGAATGTGGATATGGCGCGTAATCGAATCACGGAAGGTGATCGTGTCATATTTGAATCTTCGCAAACCATTCTTGACACGTATGAGGTGCAGCTAAGATATTTTATTGACTTGGTAAAAGAGAGGTCCCGCCATTCTTTCAATGATGTGAAAGATGCATTAAACACCCTTGGAATTGCATTGTCCTGAACGTGCAGAAAGCAAATTATGAGATAGTCATAATGAACCTGACTGCCTCATGGATTATATAGGTCTGTATTGCGGTAGTCAAGAATTTCGGTAGCGGCTCGGAGTGCCTCGCGGGCATTTGAATCCGGGTTTATTTTGATTGCCGCCAGGTAGTCGTTGATTGCAAGTGAACGCTTGCCGGCTCCCCAGTGTTTCATGCCGCGTGCTGTCAATGCCGCGTCATCTTCCGGATGTGAATTGACGTATATTGTCAAAGCTTCAACCGCTTCTTCATATGTGGCGGTGCGTATGTTCTTTTTTAATTCTTCAAGTGTCATTTTTTTATGTTGATTTCAGAAATTCTTGAAATTTAAGCATTGAAGTTGTTTAAACAACTTCAATTTCTCAGACCTTATTTGATATTTTCAGATGTTTAATCTGTATTTCACAGGGATATTCTCTGTGAGGATACTTGCTGTTGCATAAATATGGAGGCGAGCGGATCAAATTTATCCGTGCTTTCGGTGGTGAGGAAGTTGAGTGTGCCGCTGCGTGTGCATTTTCTCTCTATTTCCGGATGACGTTGCAGATAATTAGCGAGGCTCTCTGACACCAATTCACCTTGAGGCAGTATCTTTATATTATGCGGGGTATATTGTCTTATTTTGGGTAACAGGAGGGGATAATGTGTGCAACCTAAAATAAGTGTGTCTATCTCCTTGTCTTGAGATAATATTGCGTCAATATATTTTTTAACGAAGTAATCTGCTCCCGGACCATTAAATTCACCTGTCTCTACAAGGGGTACCCACATGGGACAGTCTTTTTCTGTGACGTGCATGTCTGGATACAGTTTCTCAACTTCCATAGTGTATGACTTGCTAAGGACGGTGCCGGGGGTTGCAAGCAAACCTACATGGCGTGTATTTGACACTTCTCCAAGTATTTCAACCGTTGGGCGTATTACGCCCAATACCCTGCGGTCGGGATCGGCAACAGGGAGAACTTGTTGCTGTATAGATCTCAGTGCTTTGGCGGAAGCGGTGTTGCATGCAAGAATCACCAGGTGGCATCCGCGTTTGAAAAGCTCTTCGACTGCTTGGCGGGTGAATTTATAGACAATATCAAAACTTCGCGTTCCATATGGCGCCCGCGCGTTGTCGCCGAGATAGAGGTAGTCATATTCCAGGAGATGCCTGTGTATTTCCCGAAGGATTGTCAGACCACCATAACCGGAATCGAAAATTCCGATAGGTCCCGGAGTTTCGCTGTATATTTTCATCTATATGTCGGTAAACTCTTTGATCTTTGTTTATACAGAGAAAGCGAAGTCCATGGACTTCGCTTTCTCTGTATAAATAGTTATTTCTTATTTGAGTCCTAACTTGGCTTTCACAAGGGGAGTGATGTCTTCTACGGGCGATGCGTAGAAAAGGATCAGGTCAGGAGAATAATTCTGAATCATGCCGAATCCGTTTTCTTTGCCTACAGATTCAATAGCCTCCTTGATTTTTTGAGCGATAGGAGCCATGAGAACCTGCTGCTGCTGCTGAATGTCGTTATCAGCATTCTGCATGAAAGACTGAATTTTCTGCTGATAGTCGCTAATCTCACGTGTCTTACGCTCGCGGATGGCGGGGAGTTCGTCTTCTTTCATTTTCTGGAACTCGTCAACCATGCGTTTGTATTCATCCTCAAGACGGGTAAATTCGTCTTGATATTTTTTCTGTATTTCCTGAAGCTTTGTTGATGCGGTAGTTGTCTCCGGCATTGCAGACATGATTGTAGGTGTGTCAACGATACCGATTTTAAGTGTCTGGGCAGAGGCAAACATAGGGATAGCCACTGCTACGGCGAGTAAAATTTTCTTAAGCATTTTATTTAATTGTGTTTGTTATTTCAGGTTCCTTATTTAAGCTGTTACGATTCGTGTCGGTGATCATAGCTGAGCAATGGTATGTATCAATATGATTACCTCTTAACAACCTAAATGGCTATAATGGTGCAAAGATAGTTAATTTAACTAAATATGCAAAATCCATTTTCGCTTTTGAGATACTTTAAATATTTCCTTGCGGAACTATGAAAAGAAGTTAAACTATTTGGAATATCCAAGTTTGGCAAGGACTTCATTGCTGACGTCTATGCGCGGAGAGGCGAAAACGATGCTCTGGGAAGATGCGCGGTCGAAGATGGTCATGTAGCCTTTTTCTTCAGCAACAGCCTTCACTGCGTTATATACGTCTTCCTGGATGGGTTTGATCAGCGATTGACGTTTCTTGTAAAGTTCCCCTTCCGGTCCGAAATATTTATAACGGAGGTCAGTTGCCTCTTTCTCTTTAGCGACAATTGCTTCCTCTCGTTTCTTTTTCTGCTCGTCAGTAAGGAAAACCATATCCGACTGATAGTTCTTGTACATGGTTTCCGCTTCTTTGGAGATTTCGTTAACCTCTTTCTCCCAGCGTTGGGAAACCTGGTTCAACTGTTCGTTTGCCATCTCGTATGAGGGAACATTGCGCAATATATATTCCATATCGACGAGAGCAAACTTCTGAGCCGAAGCTGCAGCGATGCCGACAACGGCAAGACACAATGTGATAAATACTTTCTTCATATCTTTTCTGTTTTTGTCAATTAAGACATTGAGGTTTTCTAAAAGTTTAAGCCGTTAGAGATTCTTAACAATTTAAAATTCTTGTCCGAGAATGAAGTGGATCTGTGAGCCGCCTCGCTGTCCCCATACTTTGTCGAAACCGTATGCCCAGTCAATACCGAGGTAACCGAGCACTGAAAGGTATACACGTGCACCCACACCGGCACTGCGCTTGAGATTGAAGGGGGAGAAGTCTTTCACGTCATACCATGCATTTCCGGCCTCGGCAAACGCGATCGCGTATATGGTGGTTGACGGTTGTAGAAGGAATGGGAAGTGCAATTCAAGGGTAAACTTGCCATAAGCATATCCTTCGTATCCTGACGGGGTGAACTGTCCGTTCTCGTAACCGCGCATGGAGATAGTCTCGGTGGCGTATGTGTAAGAACCGGTCATACCGTCTCCTCCGAAGTAGAATGTCTCAAACGGGGTCTTGATATGTTTGTTGAATGAACCGAGCAAACCGAAGTCGGCGCGAGTCATCAATACGAGTGTCCATTTGCCGTCCGGATCAGTGAGTGGAGTGAAGGTCTTGCTCTTGAAACGCAGTTTACAATATTCGATCCAGCGATAGAGCTGGCTACGTGCAGCTTCGCGAGATTCGATGTTCTGGTTGTTGTAGCTTGCGTCTTCGGATAGTTTCGCCCAGTTGCGTTTGCCGAAGAGGGAGGCAGGGGGGGTCATTGTCAAGTCTATCGAGAATTGGGAACCGCGACGCGTATAAATCGGGTTGTCGATTGATGTGCGCGAGAGCGTCAGACCGAGTGTGAGCGAGTTTGACGTACCGTTACGCATATAATAGAGGTAGTCCCAGTTCTTGAGGTAATACCAACGATAGGCGAGTTGAGCCTGGAATTGGAAATAGTCGTCAGGCCAGCTCAGACGCGTTCCGAATCCGAGGCTTACGCCTGCAAGCTGAAGCACCTTGTTGGGGTCATAAGCATTCTGGATAGCATATTGTGACGAATAGTTTGTATTGTGAGAATATTGGTTATACATTGCGTATTGCCATGCATTACTCCAAGAATCGTTATAGAAACTGGAGTTGATACCGGTAGAGCGGCTATAATCCAATGAAACCGAAAGGGAGTTCGGACGATTGCCTCCAAGCCATGGGTCGAAGAAAGAGATGTTGTAGCTTTGGTAATACTTGGCATTGGTCTGTGCGGATATAGAGAATGTCTGACCGTCACCGCGTGGTATAATACCTTTGTATGCTCCGGGATTGAAGAGGTTCTTCATGGAGAAGTTGGAGAAGGAGAGGGCAACTTGTCCTGTGACACCGGTCTGTCCCCAACCGAACGAAAGCTGCACTTTATCGTTGGCTTTTGATTCGAGACCGAACACTATGTCTACGGTTCCGTTTGCTTCATCCGGCTGCGGGTTGATGTCCATGGTTTCTGGGTCAAAATGTCCACTGGCTGCAATCTCTCTCGCAGAGCGCATGAGTTCTGCACGCGAGAAAAGGTCACCGGGGCGTACGCGCAGTTCGCGGCGTATTACCTTCTCGTAGAGCTGGTCGTTACCATTGATCACAACTTTGTTGATACGAGCCTGAGGACCTTCGATCACTCGCATCTGCAGGGTGATGCTGTCGCCATGCACTTGCTCTTCGATAGGGATGATTGTAGAGAATAGGTATCCGTGGTCAGTGTAGAGGCTTGATACGGCATCTTCATCTTCGCTCAGACGTTTCTTCAACATTTTCTGGTTATATGTCTCACCGGGATACATGCCCAGATAAGCATTCAGTGTCTCGGTCGGGTAAACGGTATTGCCGACCCATTCGATGTCGCTGATATAGTATTTCTTACCTTCGTCAATAGTTAGGAACACGTCAACATGCTTATCATCATATTTCGCAACGCTGTCGTGTGTAATCTTTGCATCACGATATCCCAACTCGTTATATTTGTCAATGATCCTTACGCGGTCATCTGCAAAGTCGCGGTCAACGAATTTCTTCTGACTGAAAAGCTTGAGCAAGTCATTGTTTTCGTTGGTTTTCTTCATGGTGCGCTTGATCTTGCGGTCAGACAGCACTTCGTTCCCATTGATGTAGATCTTGTGAACTTTCACCTTGCTGTTCTTATTTACGTCTACGTTCAATATAACCTGATTCTCTTTGGAGAGGTCAGGATGCTGGGTTATCTTTATTGCAGCGTTTTTGAAACCCTTTTTAGCGTAATATTCTTCAATGATTTTTTTAGCCTGAGCTATGATATTGGGTGTCAACTGCTGACCGGACACCATGCCGAGACGTTGTTCGAGATCTTTCTTTTCACCGCTTTTAACACCGGTGAAAGTCATTTCCGACATTCGGGGCTGCTGCTCGAGGGCGATCTCAAGCCATACTTTGTCTCCTGCTATCTTGTCTACATTGATCTGGACCTTCGAATATAGTCCCTGACGCCAGAAACGTTTGACGGCACCGGTGATCTCGTCGCCCGGGATTTCCACACGATCGCCTACCGACAATCCGGAATACCCAATGATCAGATAATCGTCGGCTGAAGGCACGCCTGAAACCCTGATATCCGCTATTTCATATGTCTTCGGTATCGGGGAATACACGATGTCGGGATTGAACACGGTGTCTACGGCTGATGCTGGCTTGATGTCAAGTGCGTATGCTCCTGCGGCGATGCTGAAGCAAAGGAGAGTTATTAATGTCTTTTTCAGATGTTTCATATATGTTCGAAGGAATCGAAAAATCATCGTAATGTAGAATGTTTTTTATATAGTTGAGGAGTTGACTTGGTCTGAAGTTTTGCCGAATCGTCTTTCTCGGTTCTGATAATCTATCAAGGCGTCAAGATAGGCGCTATTGTCAAAATCAGGCCATAGGATATCGGTGAAATATAGTTCGCTATATGCTATCTGCCACAATAGGAAATTGGATATCCTTTCTTCTCCGCCGGTGCGTATCAATAGGTCGGGATCCGGGATATTGCGGGTGGAGAGTGCATTGCAGATGGTTTGTTCATCAATAGACTCCGGATCCAGTTCACATTTTTTTGCCATTTCCGCTATTTCTTTTGCGGCTCGTGTTATTTCCCAACGAGAGGAATAACTTAGGCAAAGCAGGAGATTGAGTCCTGTACAGTCAGCTGTCTCTTTTACGCCGTTAAGCAGACTTTCCCTTACTTCTTCAGGCAGGCGGTCTGTCTCTCCGAGGATGTGGATTTTAACATTGTTTGCTTTCAATTCAGGGGTTTCGCGACGTATTGTCCATCCTATGAGGTGCATCAATGTGTCTACTTCCGCCTGAGGTCGGTTCCAATTCTCTGTGGAAAAGGCATATAATGTGAGATATTTTATCCCGAGGTCGGAGGAAAAGCGGGTGATGCGGTTGACGCTGTTGACGCCTTCGGCATGACCGTCGCTGCGTTCTCGGGCACGTTGACGCGCCCATCTGCCGTTTCCATCCATTATGATTGCCACGTGGACGGGAAGGCGATCAGGATCGAGCATCTTAAGCTTTTTATTTATTTCCTCCATATGTCGGTTATCTATTTCCCAAAAGGGGATGTTAATCTTTATAATTGCAAACGGCACACCGTTTGCTAAATTCATAACTTATGGTTATGCTCATGGTTGAATACCAGTCGGTATTTTTCATGAATGAACTCTTGATCCCATAGGGATCTTTGAGAGCTTCTCCGTCAAGACGGTCAGAAAACGTTTTCTTCATGAGAAATTCGAATCCTATGTTCCAACGCTCGGAGAGCTTGTATTTTACGCCAACCCCGAGAGGAATGTTGAAGGCTGCTCCCATTTTATTGTCAACGCTCCAGAGGGTCATCCCAACTCCTGCGGCAACATAAGGGGATAGGCGTTTTAACTTTCGGTAAGTTTCACCGATACCGTAGTTGAAAAAGTTAAACTCCACCATCTCTCCTATCTCGTAGAAGTTTGTAGAGAACTTGTAGGTTTCTCCTCCGGGAAAAACATTTGTCATCTTGGAGGAATCACCACGGAGATTGCCTGTATAGAAGTTGGTTTTAAAAGCCCATCGAGGATTTGCCATATATCGGAATAATAACTCGATGTCCCATCCCGGGTTGCTCCAGAGGTTTGATGTGTTGGCATCGCCAAGATATCCGGTCATGCCTAACCCGGCTCCTATGTCGAAGCGGTAATCCTCTTGTGCGTTGCCTTTTAATGTCGGTAGCGAACAAACGAGGAAAAGGATTGCGGATATTGCGAATCGTCCTGTCACTGTGTCAGATCACTGGGGTGAAGGAGAGGCGTGCAAGCACACCGCGCCATATTGTGTTATATAGATCGCCCTGTGGATTGAAACCTCCCAAGAGGTAGATATAAGGGCAGTCCCAGTAAATATTGTCTCCGTCAACTTCAATGTTATGACCGCGACGTGCAGCTTTCTTCCATGCATCGGAAAGGAGTGCCTTTTTACGCACGGTCATGACTACATTGTCACAGCCTGTCATTGTGGGAATCTCTTTGGGAAGTTGCAGGAGTTCGCTGCCTTGTCCCCAGTTCACACCATTGTCGTATGATATGTATACGGTGCGGTTTAAAGTGCCGTCGGTTTTTCTACCTCCGATTATCATCCATACCGGATATTCCGTCTGGGTCCATGTCGAAGAAGTGAAACGATAACCGTAATAAGGTATTATTGAAGCTCCTACCACGGCGGGGATACCGCCTTCTGCGAGTTTTATCCAATTGTATCCGTCAAAAGCCCATGTCGCATCTGAAAGGGTGCCGTCAGTGCGGGTTCCGCCTGCAAAGAAGCCAACGGGAGAAGATGTCCACTGGTTGGCAAGGATAACGAAATTTGAATATCCGGATATCGGGAACTCGGGATCTATCTGGGTGACATTAAGATTTTTGTGAGGATATTGGGCATATTCAAGTCCTTGACTACCATTCTTCAATCCGATTGCAGTGTCAAGGTATGCTCCGAGCATACCTGCCCATGTTTCGCCTGTGGCAGTCCATGAGAAGCCATCGGCAGACTGATACATCTTGCCCTCAATATCAAGTATCAAGAGGTTTGAAGTCGTGGCGCAAAGGGAGCGCACATCCGGTGTGAACGGGAATGTCACAGCTGCTTTCTGCCATATGCCATCGAAAAGATTGTCGGATGAAGCAAAAGTATATGTGCCGTCGTTTTCTTCGATAAGGGATATTGCCTTTCCGTTGAAATCAAGACTTTTCTGGTTGCGGGGGGAATCGTGGCGCGACGGGAGTTTTGACATTGCTCGGTCGCCCCATACGAGGGAGTCGGTCTTTTCTTTATGAACATTAACCTTGATGCGATATTCGCGTGAAAGCTGGTCATTATCTGTCGATAGTGTCAATGTCACTTTCCCGGTAAAGTCAATAGAGTCGGTCGGAGATGTCAGATAGTCGACTTCCCCGGTACGAGTCTGTCCGTCTTCCATTTTCAGAGTGGCTTTTGTGACATAGCTCGAGTATTTGATGCTTGTTACGAGTTTGTCTATTTTTGTGCCGACGGGGAGGGAATCCGCATTGAATATTACACCGTTCTCAAGGTCAATGGAAAAGAACACGGAGTCAAGGTTTTCCATAACCTTGTCATCGGTGTTGAGCGAGAAGGCTGTGACCGCCACATTGGAGGGGGTGAGATATATCTCTACTTCTTCGGTTTTTTCGTTGCAGGACACGGTCGCAAGTGTCGCGGCGCCTGCCAGAAAGCAGCCGGTTAAACGGCGGAATGTATTGATTAGCTTCACTTTGTTATTGTTTGCTTGTATGATATTGACCAGCCACTAATGCATATGTGCCTTAAGGGCATGATGTTTCAACTTGCAAATTTAGCATTTCTTGGGGAATTATTCTGAAAAATGGTCTATGATTTTTGAAATTAAATCATTTTAAGGGAATTTTAAATGATTTTAACTCCATTGATTCCGTGTAAGAAAGCGTATCGTGTTTTCACGTGTCTTGTATTCTTCGGTTAGGCGTAAGTTGCCAGGGAGACGGGGGGCTTTTATCCCGTTTAGGATGATATTGGGGGAGCTTTCTATGCGTATTTCGTCAAAAAGCGAGCAGTCGATGAAGCTTTGGAGCATTTTTGCTCCCCCTTCAACCATGATTGATGTAATGCCGTGCTCGTGATAGAGGTGTGACATATTTTCTTTCAATGGTTTGGAAGGATCGAGTATGATCGGGTCGCGTTGCATTAATGCAGCATTTTGGGGGATTCGTCCGGATTGAAATATTACAGGGCGTGGAGAATGTCCGTACCATAGACGGGTGGTCAGCGATGGATTGTCGGAAATTATGGTATCTGTGCCTACAATTATGGCATCGGATAAAGAACGTTCCCTATGCATCTCTACAAGACTCAGCGGGTTGGAGAATTTAACGCTTTGCCTGTCGGCTAATGCTATGAATCCGTCTGCACTCTGTGCCCATTTGAGTTGGATGAACGGACGATGAAGAGTGTGGGCGGTGATGAACCGGCGATTGAGATTGCGGCATTCTTCTTCAAGAATGTTTTCAACAACTTCGATTCCGGCATCCCGGAGCATTCTTATCCCTCTTCCGCTAACCTCTTTAAATGGGTCTGACATCCCGATTATAACGCGTTTTAAGCGTTTTTCTATTATCAGTTTGCTGCACGGAGGGGTTTTCCCGTAATGGGAACAAGGCTCAAGCGTTACATATATAGTGGAGAGCGGGAGGAGTTTTTTATCTTCTTCCCTGACAGAAGCTATAGCGTTCACTTCGGCATGAGGACCGCCATAACGACGGTGCCAACCTTCGCCTATTATGCGACCGTCGGGACCTACGATCACTGCTCCGACCATAGGGTTGGGAGAGACAAAGCCTGCTCCATTTCGGGCAAGCTCAAGTGCCCTTCTCATGAATTTTTCCTCTATCATGGGTAATATGATTAGAACATGCTTATGAGGAGATATTTAAAACCTTACGCCAACACTTAGCTGGGCGTTTTCTACAGAGGAGAAGAATGAAAAGTTACCTGAATTATACCAGTTACCATCAATTTTTGCAATCGCACAGACAAAGAAATCACCGAGGTTGTATGTTAACGAGCCTTGACCTTTTATTATGGCGCAGAATAACTTGCCATTTCCTTCTACGGAATCTTCATATGCGTGAGTGAATCCTATTCCAGGGAAGGCGGAGATGTTGAAAAGCAGGTGCCGGTTAATCACCCAGTTGTAACTGTAGCCTCCCATAAGGGTATAGGAATTATAATGAAAACGGTATAATTGGGGATGGATTGTAAGGTAGGGACTCAGATTCTTCGGGATCTGGTTTAGGTCCATGTTAATGTCCAGGTTGTTGTAGTTGAAGCCGATGATTGCTGACCCTGCACTCCTTTTCTGAAATTTGGAGAAGTTATAGGCGGCTCCCATAGCGAATTTGCGATTATTGAAGAAATAATATCCGTTTACTCCGATTGTCTTTTGCGTGGCTCCGGGGAACGCCTCTTTGATAAGCCTGCCGTCGTTATATTTCCCGAATGTGCGTATGAATGTGCCGCCGGTGTTTTCCCAATAGTGAGCCTCTATGTTGAATCGGGCGCAATTGAAATTAAATTCAAGTTTTTTGTGATTGGATGGTCTGTTTCCAATCACGTTGCTCATGTCGAGTGAATAGCCTATGCTGACAGCCATGTATTGGACATATGCTCCGGCATTGCAATATATTTCGCTCATCATTCGCACAGGCATCTTTTTCCCGATGTTAAGGTAGTAGGAGTCCACCCAATTGTCGGAAACGACGCGGGCTTTCCATCTGCGTCCGGTGCCGACTACGTAATCAGGATCATAGGAGTTGAAAGTTTTATCAGCCCAGTTATATGTTTTCACGCAGAACCCCAAGAATTTTGGATATTCTACAGTTGTGTCCGCAAGGTTGAGTTTCCCTTTCTTCAATAATTGCCACCAATTACGAGTCTCTTCGGCATCTTTATCACAAATAGCCATATGTCGGTATTCACCCTCGTTATTAGTGAAAAGGGAATCTGTCCTATCTTGTGCAGATAGGTTGAAACAGGTAAGCAATATGAGAACAGATACTATGGTTCTAAAAAAATTGGCCATGTCAATAAAAGTTGATGATATGGTCTTCTATGTTAATTCTAATGTATTCCTCTGGAATTAAGTGCTTTCTGATATTTGCGGGCATTCCGGGAGTGTTCCTCGAATGTTTTTGCGAAGTTGTGTCTTCCAGAGAAATCTTCACGTGCGCACATGTACAGATATTCGTTTGGAGTGCTGTCAAGTATAGCGTCTATGGTGGCTCGTGACGTTGTGCGTATGGGTCCCGGTGGAAGTCCGGCATGTGAATATGTATTATATGGCGATTTCACACCGAGGTGCTTTCTTGTGATGCGCCGGATTGTGTAGTCTTGCAGGGCAAATCTTATGGTTGGATCTGCCTGTAGTCTCATACCTTTTTTTATTCGGTTGATATAAAGCCTTCCTATGGTCCCTTTTTCTGAAGCGTTGTTTGTTTCCTCATCAACTATCGATGCCACAGTCATTATTTCAGCCGGGGTAATACCAATTTTTTCGGCTTTATCGCGATTGGTCTTATCCCAATATGAATTATAATTCTGTCCAATTTTTTTTATTAAATCTTTAGGAGTGCTGGTCCAATATACTTCATATGTGTCATCGAGGAAAAGCGATAGTGCCTGTTGGGGAGTCAGTCCGTATGATTGCAGGGATGCAGGATCTGAGAGTGCTTGGCGAAGGTCATTCTCGGAAAATTCCATTTTCGCGGAGATTCTTTGGCACAATAGGTCTATATTGCGGAATCCGTTGATGGTTATTCTGATAGGGGTCTGTCCGCCATATGCGATCCGCCTCATGGCGGATATGGCGTTTGAGCCTGCGGATATTTTGTATGAGCCGTGTCGCGAAGAGAAGTTTACATTCCTCATTTTGCACAGCATGCTCACTCTTGAAGCAAATCCGTCTCCATAATATTTAGACAGTGTGTCTTTCACTGTCCGGGATGTGGCGTTTGCCGGGATGCGTATGATGGCATCGTTTTCTGTGCGTACTGTCAGAAAGGGGAGTGCGACTATAAGAAGTGTGGCGATTATAAAAGCCAACCCCAAAAGGATGTATAGCAACCTTTTGGGGGATTTGGATTGTATATTGTTACGCTGTTTCATTTATTATAAGCAGGCTCATTTATTATACATATATAAATAAGCTCTTCTTCATCAGTTTCTTTCTTTTAGTTTTTCGAGTTGAGGCTCAAGGGCGCGGAGGCATAAGTCCACCGCCTCTTCGAAAGTGTCAGCTATTTTGGAAGCGAACAGATCCGGAGTTTGTGGAACCATGAGTTTCACCTGTGCCTCTTTGTTCATTGATGTCTCAGGCTTAACCACCTTGAGTGTAACGTCTGCATCTGTGATCGATTCGTAATGGCGAGCCAACTTGTCGATTTTTTTATTGATGAAGGAGGTGAGCTTTTCGGAGATGTCGAAATGAATTGCTTGAATTGTAGCTTCCATAATACATAGTTTTTATGGGTTAATACTTATGCCGCGGAGTGTTGTGCATTCCTTGGCTTTCACAGTCACTTCCCGTTGTTAGCGGGTATTCGGAATTTGTCGGGATTTTGGTTCCCTCGTTATACATGGCAACCGGTGGCTCCATGTATCATCCGTTGTTTACAAAGATAAACAATAAATTTGAAATTTTGCTTATATTTTGTTTAAAAAAATTGAAGTGATTTAGAGAAACTGAAGCCGGGACGACTTCGCGGTTTCTAAAGCAGCTTCTAAGTTTGTGGTGTCTGTCTCTGGGAACGAGGGTGGGCGGCTGTATACGATTTCTTGAGTTCATTGAAAGAGAGGTGTGTATAGATCTGTGTGGTAGATAATGATGAATGCCCAAGAAATTCTTTCACTGAGTCAAGTGACGCTCCATCGTTCAGCATTGCGGTTGCAAATGTGTGACGGAGCACGTGTGGACTCTTGCGGATTGCAGAAGTGGTTGCCAACGCGTTTTTAACTATGTCGTATAGTGTTTTCTTGCTTATCGCTCCGCTTTTGCCTGCAATGAGAGGCTTGGGAGATGCTAATGAGGGGTAGCGGATGTCGCGTGCGCGTTGCCATGTCGCTATCTCTTCAAGAAGTTCGGGGGGTAATGGAACGACCCTTTGTTTGGATCGCTTGCCTGTCACTTTGGCTTCGCGCAGAGAGAAACTTATGTCAGCATCGGTGAGAGTTCTGAGTTCTTCCTGCCGTAGCCCTGTGGAGTAGAGCATCAGTAGTATTATCCGTGCTCTGTGTTCTCGGAAATTTGAAATGTCAAAGTTTGCTATGACTTCTTCGATTTCTTGCTCCTTGACAAATTCGGGAAGCCGTTGTGGTGCTTTGGCAAGGGTGAGATCTGTTGCGGGGTTGAGACTGATGTCTCCGCGTTGTAGAAGCCAGCGGAAAAATGCACGGAGGCTTTGTGCCTTCCTGCGTAAGGTAAGGGCTGAATCTTCTTTTGCTAAAGATCCTAACCATGCACGGATGTCATTCGTGGTTATTGTATTAGGGTCGAAGTCGGTGTCAGTTCCTTGACCGGTTTTATCTTTGCTAATTCCAAGCCATACAATAAATTGAGATATGTCGCGGCAGTATGCTTCGACAGTGTGCCGGCTGCAATTTAGTTCATGCAGCATATGGTTCTCAAATTTTTTGATCATTCCGGATGGGGTGGTGAATAGCCGTGGATATCTTTAGAAGCTGTTTAAAAAAAGACAGGCTATGAGGTGCTGTAATGATACACGAAATCAGCATAAGCTATAAAACTTACGCTGACTCGTGTTATTGAATGCAGATAAAAGTGGCTTTTTACTGCTCTGCTTGACGAAGCTGCTGAACGTAAACGGCCTTCATCATCTTCTTGCGATTAGTCACAGAAGGTTTTTCGAAAGCCTGACGTGAACGAAGCTCCTTTACGATGCCGGTTCTTTCGAATTTACGTTTGAACTTCTTGAGTGCTTTCTCGATGTTTTCGCCTTCTTTTACTGGTACGATAATCATGTTTTGTGCTGTTAATTTTTTTATTTCAGTTAATTTTCTTAGCTTGCCTCCGGAAGGCAACATGTGGGCCCCGGCGGTATAAAGCGATGCAAAATTATACAAACTTCCAAATATGACAAAATTTTTTGACGAAATTTCGTCATAAAGTGCTTAATTTTTAATTTACAGAGTCCTGTTTAATCAAAAAGCTTCTTAATTTTGCTGTTACATCGTTTGTGAGGCATCGCCAATTCCTTCGGTGTCTTGTTCATACCATTTGGAATACATAAGATAGTTCTTGGCTATCTTTATATTCATTTCCTTGGCTTTTTCGGGTTCTACCATCTTGACAAATTTTGCCGGTGAACCTGCCCACATTTCGTGTGCACCGATTTGAGTGCGGCTTAGTACTACCGAGCCTGCCGCTACGAGTGCACCTTCGCCAACAACTGCATCGTCCATCACTACGGCGCCCATGCCGATAAGCGCGTAATCATGTATCTTGGCGCCATGTATCACGACGTTGTGACCGATTGATACATCATTGCCGATTTCGATAGTGGATTTCTGGTACAGGGTGTGAAGCACGCTGCCGTCTTGGATATTTACACGGTCTCCTACCCGGATTGAATTGACATCGCCTCGTAGCACTGTGTTGAACCAGATGCTACATTTGTCGCCGATAACGACGTCGCCGACTATGGTGGCGTTTTCTGCCAGGAAACAATGTTCTCCTATCTGAGGTGTGAACCCTCTTACGGATCTTATTAATGCCATTTTAAGTTTTAAGTTTTGAGTTTTCGGTTTTCAGTTTTCAGTTATCAGTTATGGCTGTTTCTTATATTGCTGCGCATTTTTTTGATAGCCACTCCTTTTGGTCGTCAGTGAGAAGAGGGGAGAGTTCGGTGTAAACCTTGTTGTGGTATTCGTTTACCCAGGCTATCTCGTCAGGTGTCATTATTTCACGCTCAATGAGTGTGGTGTCATATGGATAGAGAGTAAGGGTCTCGAAACGATAGAAATCTCCAAATTCCGTAGATCTGTAAGGTTCCGTGACCATCAGGTTCTCTGTGCGTATGCCATATTTGTCTTCAAGGTATAATCCGGGTTCGTTGCTGGTTATCATTCCCGGTTCCAATGGGGTTGGAACGTCGTTCAAGCGTATTCCTTGCGGACCTTCGTGGCAGTTTATGAAGAAACCTACACCATGACCGGTACCATGGTAATAAGCTTTGCCTTCTGCCCATAGGAATTGGCGGGCAAGCGCGTCAAGCTGGGTGCCGCGTGTGCCTTTTGGGAAAATGGCGCGCGAAAGTGCTATGTGGCCTTTCAAGACTAATGTGAAGTCGTGACGTTGTTCGTCGGTGGGTGTGCCGAGAGCGACTGTGCGTGTTATGTCTGTGGTGCCGTAGGTATACTGTCCTCCGGAGTCAACGAGTAAGAGCCCGTTCCCGCTTATGGTTACGTCGCTTTCGGCTGTCGCTTCATAATGCACGATAGCTCCATGTTCGTTCCATCCGAGTATGGCTCCGAAACTTTCGTCGACACACGACGGGTCTTCGAGACGGAAAGCGCGTAAGCTTTTCCCGAGTCCCACTTCCGTTAGCCTGTTTGATGTATATTCATTCTCAACCATCATGAAAAACTTGGTGAGGGCAACCCCGTCTTTGCGCATGGCTGTCTTCACGTTTTCGATCATCGTATCATTTTTGATGCTTTTTAGTTTCGCGACGTGTGCCCCTCCGAATACGGGTGTGCACGACAGGTTGTCGTAAAGTCCCCGGGAGGTCTTTTCGGGGTCGATAAGGAGGCGAGTATCCTTAGGAAGTATTGACACGAAGTCTAAGACGCTTTCATATGGCATGGCTTCTATACCGTATTTGTCCAGATGACGGCCTACATCTTCGCTGAGTTTTTCCTTGTCTACGAAAAGTATGCGGCGGGTATCGTCAACATAAAGATAGGCAACGAAAATAGGGGAGAAGTTGATGTCGCCTGCGGTGCGTAGGTTGGTCGCCCATGCTATGTCGTCGAGGGCGGAAAGCAGGATGGCGTTTGCCAGCTCCCCTTTTACTTCGTGCATTAGCCTTGACATTTTTGAGTCTACAGTCTCTCCCACTATGCTTTCGTCATGGATGAAAAGCTTGTTCTTCGGTCTTTCGGGTCTTTCCTGCCATATGGTGTCGAACGGAGTGAATCTGTCGTTGAAGTTGATGCCGTTGTCTTCAAGCTCTTGTTCAAGACGTTGTGTCCAGGCTATTGAGAATGTCATTCCGTCGATTCCTACGGTCTGACCTTCGTTTAGATGCTCTGTGACCCAGTCGATTAGATTTACGGCCTCCGGCCCGTCTTCCTTCATCATCTCGAATCCGGTGCCCTTGAGTTGTTCGGTAGCTTGAATGAAATAGCGTGAGTCTGTCCACACATATGCTTTGTCTTCGAGTATGACGGCGGTGCCGTTGGTGCCGTTTTCAGATTCGAATCCCGTCAGCCACTCTCGTCCACGCCAGTGAAGCGGGGGAAGCTCGCTTTGGTGGGGGTCTGTATCCGAGATGATCACGCAATCGATGGCGTGTTCCTTCATCGCCGCCCGAAGATCGGCGAGATATTGCGCATTCTTTTTCATAATGACATGTTTTCTTTATGAGCTTGTTTGTTTTGGCTGCGCGTTTATAAAACGTATTCAGCTTGGCTCTTTATAAAATAATCGGAAGCAAATATATGGAAAAAATCTTAGATGTCAAAGTGTATGAAAACAATAACGGCACGCAATTTCACAATTGCCTGCCGCTTTGTGATTTTTTAAACTTTGCCGACTTTCACAAGCAAACGTCAGTCCTACTCAACCACTAACTTACAAATTTATATCACTATTACTTAAAAGATTTTTTTGACTTGCCATCTTTATCACTGCCGGAAGAACTCCGGCCATATTTGCAATGCAAAGTTAATGTAACTTTTGATAAATTACAAGATTTTGGAGACCAAATTTATTAAAATTTTGTTAAAATTGTCAAATTTGCACAAAATTGTTCCTTTTGTAGCTTAAATTTGGGTATGTGGGTATTGTGGTAGCTTTTCATTATATGATGAAGATTGATTTTTTATTATTTGAAGTTGTTTAAACTAATTTAAGTTATAAAAAAATCTGAAGAATTGTAAACATTATGGCAATCTTAATAAATTTTACCATAAAAATTAGTATAAACAACTTATTTCCATTTCCGGGGATGCGGCATTTTGTTTTTTTAACTAATATGAGTATATTTGCCGTCAAGAACTTGAATATAACAGAAATCATTGAAATGAATAATGATATGAACGTGGTGCTTTTTGACACCCTTGAATCTTTTGAGAATCTTCTCCCGCTTTCTTATACGCGTCCTGTGTCTGCCTTTCGTGTCGGTATCCTTGCAATAGGAGAGAAATGGCAGCTGTTGTTGCCGGGCAATTACTCCTCTTTGACACAGGGCTATCTCCGTGAAAAATTTCCTGTTGGTGTCCGGGCTGATGAGGAGGCTCTTTTTGTAGCCGGTTGTGTGCTGCCTGATCGGGAGCTTGCCGATGCTGTGGCGTGTCTTGAACATGGAGAGTTTGTTGCCGATTCCGGGGGCGTTGTGGCATATAGGGGCACGTTGCGTGATTTTGAGAAATTTGTAGATGCCAAATCTGAATGTAATCGTGCCGAGGATGTCAGGAGGATAAATTTTGTATATGATATCTTCCGGCTTAACGGGGAGGAGATAATCCGGGACTATTCTTTGATGGTGAAAGGGGAAAGTAAGGTTGTCCCGGACAAATCTGTTGTCGTGATTGGTCCTATGACGACTCCGGGCGGTCTTCCTTCTTTATATATAGAGGAAGGGGCGACTGTAGAGGGTGCGGTGCTCAATGTCAAGGACGGTCCTATATATATAGGAAAGAATTGTGCTGTCATGGAGGGCGCTTGCTTGCGTGGTCCGATGGCGCTTTGTGACAATGCGCAGGTGCGTATGGGCGCTAAAGTTTATGGATCCACTACGATAGGACCATATTGTAAGGTTGGCGGAGAACTTGATAATGCCGTGATGTTCGGTTTTAGCAACAAGGCTCACGACGGATATCTCGGTAATGCCGTGATAGGCGAATGGTGCAATCTCGGTGCCGGAGCAAATGCATCCAATCTTAAGAATGACTATACTAAAATACGCATATGGAATTATCATACCCAGCGCTTTATGCGTACAGACTTGCAGTTCTGCGGACTGATTATGGGTGATCATTCCAAGGCGGGGATCAACACGATGTTCAATACCGCTACTGTGGTTGGAGTGGGTGTCAATTTGCATGGATCCGGTTTTCCCCGCACATTCATACCGAGTTTCTCTACCGGATCGCCGGAAGGCGGTTTTGACAATGTCTGCATTGACAAGTTCATGGATACAGCGGGAATGGTGATGAAGAGACGTGGGCTGACGCTTACGGATGTTGACCGCCGTATTTTCGACACGATTTACCGCTCCGCTTCGAGATTTAAATGAGCTGAATCGTCATATTCTCTTTCTTCCCTAAAATTAACGGGTTAGCCAAAATTTTTTATAAAATAATTTGGCTAATCCGTTAGTTTTTAGTATCTTTGCATCGCTTTAGTGGTAGTTTTATCATTCGGTGTAGTCAAATAATTGACAGTCAATTATTTGATCTGCATAATGGTGTATGGTAAAATTAGGATTCTATCGCTTGAACAAAGAGTTACAAACCAAATAAATCAAAAAAAAGAGACTAAGAATGCCAACAATTCAGCAATTAGTAAGAAAAGGACGCACTGTTCTCAAAGACAAGAGCAAGTCGCCCGCATTGGATTCATGTCCTCAGCGCCGCGGCGTGTGTGTGCGTGTCTACACGACCACCCCTAAGAAGCCTAATTCGGCAATGAGAAAGGTGGCGCGTGTGCGCCTTACGAACGGCAAGGAAGTGAACAGCTACATTCCGGGAGAAGGTCATAACCTTCAGGAGCACTCTATCGTGATGGTTCGCGGTGGTCGTGTGAAAGACCTTCCTGGTGTTCGCTACCATATCGTTCGCGGCACGCTTGACACAGCAGGAGTTCAGGGTCGTACGCAGCGTCGTTCCAAATATGGAGCCAAGCGTCCTAAGGCAGCTAAGAAATAATTAGCGCCTCTTACATTAACAATCAAATCGTAAACCGTTTTTGATTTATTGGATGGCTAAGGTTGAGTAAACTCCGCAAGAGAGCGGTGTTGAAGATTGCAAGAGCAGCCAAAAACAAAAACATTAAACAAGCAAAAATGAGAAAAGCAAAGCCAAAGAAAAGGGTAGTTCTTCCTGATCCCGTTTTTCATGACGTCAAAGTGACAAAGTTTGTGAATCACCTGATGTTTGACGGAAAGAAGAACACAGCTTTCACAATTTTCTACAGCGCATTGGAGACTGTGAAGTCTAAAATGCCGAATGAGGAGAAAACCGCGCTCGAGATTTGGAAAAAGGCGCTTGAGAATGTTACTCCTCAGGTGGAGGTTAAGTCTCGCCGCGTAGGTGGTGCGACTTTCCAGGTTCCTACCGAAATCCGTGCAGATCGTAAAGAGTCGATCTCAATGAAAAATCTTATTATCTTCGCCCGCAAGCGTGGCGGTAAGACTATGGCTGACAAACTTGCAGCCGAGATCGTGGACGCTTTCAATGACCAGGGTGGCGCATACAAGAGAAAAGAGGATATGCACCGCATGGCAGAGGCTAACCGCGCGTTCGCACATTTCAGATTTTAATATTGAGATAACAGAAAATGGCAAAACACGACGATCTTAGATTAACCCGCAATATCGGCATCATGGCTCACATCGATGCCGGCAAGACCACTACTTCCGAGCGTATCCTCTTCTATACAGGTCTTACCCATAAGATTGGTGAGGTTCATGATGGCGCCGCCACTATGGACTGGATGGAGCAGGAGCAGGAGCGTGGTATCACGATTACTTCCGCCGCTACCACTACTTTCTGGAAATATAGCGACGAAAAATTCAAAATCAACTTGATTGACACTCCGGGACACGTTGACTTCACAGTGGAGGTTGAGCGTTCGCTCCGTGTGCTTGACGGTGCTGTGGCTGCGTTCTGTGCAGTAGGCGGTGTTGAGCCTCAGAGTGAGACCGTATGGCGTCAGGCTGATAAATATAACGTTCCCCGTATCGGATACGTTAACAAGATGGACCGTTCAGGCGCAAACTTCTTTGAGGTTGTGCGTCAGGTGAAAGAGGTTCTTGGCGCTACTCCCCTCCCTATCCAGATACCTATCGGTGCGGAGGAGACTTTCAAGGGAGTTGTTGACCTTGTGACTATGAAGGCTATCTTCTGGCACGATGAGACAATGGGCGCTGAATACACAATCGAGGATATTCCTGCAAACCTTCAGGATGAGGCAGAGGAGTATCGCGATAAGATGCTTGAGACTCTCGCCGAGCTTGACGAGAATTTGATGGAGAAATATTTTGACGATCCTTCCACAATCACAGTTGACGAAATCAAGGCTGCTATCCGTAAGGGTACTCTTTCGATGGCTATCAATCCTATGATCTGTGGTTCATCTTTCAAGAACAAGGGTGTTCAGATCCTTCTTGACTCTGTATGCGCATATCTTCCCTCTCCGCTCGATTCAGGTGCGGTTGAAGGAACAGTGCCAGGTTCTCCCGATGAGGTTGAGACCCGTGAGCCAAGTCCGGAAGCTCCTATGGCAGCTTTGGCGTTCAAGATCGCTACAGACCCTTATGTCGGCCGTCTCTGCTTCTTCCGTGTTTATTCAGGTGAGATCCCTGCCGGAAGCTACGTGCTTAACAGCCGTTCAGGTAAGAAAGAGCGTATCTCTCGTCTTTTCCAGATGCATTCAAACAAGCAGAATCCTAAAGAGGCAATCGGCTGCGGTGATATCGGTGCCGGTGTAGGTTTCAAGGATATCCGCACCGGTGACACACTCTGTGACGAGAATCATCCGATCGTGCTTGAGGCTATGGAATTCCCTGATCCTGTGATTGGTATAGCTGTTGAGCCTAAGACTCAGAAAGACCTTGACAAACTCGGCGTTGGTCTTCAGAAACTCGCTGAGGAGGATCCCACATTCCGTGTGGAAACTAACGAGGAGACAGGTCAGACTGTGATCAGCGGTATGGGTGAGCTTCACCTTGATATCATCATCGACCGTCTGCGTCGTGAATTTAAGGTAGAGTGTAATCAGGGTCGTCCTCAGGTTACATATAAAGAGGCTATCACCAAACCGGTTGAGCTTCGTGAGGTATTCAAGAAACAGACCGGTGGTCGCGGTAAGTTCGCTGATATTATTGTTCGCATCGAACCCGCTGACGATGATTTCGAGGGTAGCCTCCAGTTCGTTGACGAGGTTAAGGGTGGTAACGTGCCCAAGGAATATATACCTTCTGTTCAGAAAGGTTTCCAGACAGCTATGAAGAACGGTGTTCTCGCTGGCTATCCGGTTGAGCGTCTGAAAGTGACTTTGATGGACGGTAGCTTCCACCCGGTTGACTCCGACCAGCTTTCATTCGAGCTTTGCGCTATTCAAGCGTTCAAGAAAGGTTCAGAGAAGGCAGGTCCGGTGTTGATGGAGCCTATCATGAAGATAGAGGTTGTTACTCCGGAGGAATCTATGGGTGACGTTATCGGTGACCTTAACAAGCGTCGCGGTCAGGTTGAAGGAATGGAGACAAGCCGCAGCGGTGCCCGCATCGTTAAGGCGAAAGCTCCTCTTGCTGAGATGTTCGGTTATGTTACTGCACTCCGTACCATCACTTCAGGTCGTGCTACTTCTACCATGACTTTCAGCCACTATGCAGAGGTTAGCAATTCAATCGCGAAAAATGTTCTGACAGAATGTCAGGGCCGTGTAGACTTACTTAAATAAATAGTCATAACAACAATATGAGCCAAAAAATCAGAATCAAACTTAAATCTTACGATCACAACCTCGTTGACAAATCTGCGGAGAAGATCGTAAAGACGGTCAAAGCGACCGGCGCTGTTGTGAGCGGCCCCATTCCATTGCCCACACATAAGCGTATCTTCACCGTAAACCGCTCTACTTTCGTAAACAAGAAGAGCCGTGAGCAGTTCCAGCTTTCTTCATATCAGCGTCTTATCGATATCTATTCAAGCACATCGAAGACTGTTGATGCTCTTATGAAGCTTGAACTTCCCAGCGGAGTTGACGTATCGATTAAAGTTTAATAAAGAGACAAAAAATAGAATAGAACAGGCCGGGTCTCCGAAATCCGGAGACCGGACCTGCTCAAAGACCACAAATAGTTAAAAGAAATGCCAGGATTATTAGGAAAGAAAATCGGAATGACATCCGTTTTCAGTGCCGACGGAAAAAATATTCCGTGCACTGTTATCGAAGTAGGTCCTTGTGTGGTTACCCAAGTTAGAACTTTGGAGAAGGACGGTTACGAGGCAGTTCAGGTAGGTTTCATCGACAAGAAGGAGAAACATACCACTAAGCCCGAAGCCGGACACTTCAAAAAAGCCGGGGTTACCCCCAAGCGTCACTTGGCCGAGTTCAAGTCGTTCGAGACCATGCCGGGTCTCGGCGAAACGCTGACTGTGGATCTTTTCCAGGAGGGAGGTTTTGTCGATGTAGTCGGCACTTCCAAAGGTAAAGGTTTCCAGGGTGTTGTTAAACGTCATGGATTTGGCGGCGTAGGCCAGAGCACACACGGTCAGCACAACCGTCTCCGCGCACCGGGTTCTATCGGCGCATGTTCTTACCCTGCAAAGGTGTTTAAAGGACTTCGCATGGCAGGCCATATGGGCAACGAGCGCGTTACCGTGCAAAATCTTCAGGTGATCAAAGTGCTTCCCGAGCACAATTTGTTAATGATTAAAGGTTCCGTGCCGGGGCCTAAAGGTTCAATCGTTTTAGTTGAGAAATAATGGAAGTAGCAGTTTATAACATCAAAGGAGAGGACACCGGACGTAAAGTTACGCTCAACGATGAGGTGTTTTCACGCGATCTGAGCGAGGGTAACGCCGAGCACACTATCTATCTCGACATCAAACAGTATTTGGGCAACCAGCGCCAAGGCACGCACAAGAGCAAGGAGCGCAGCGAGGTGTCCGGTTCGACACGCAAGCTCGGTCGTCAGAAGGGTGGCGGCGGTGCACGTCGCGGTGACATCAACTCTCCGCTTCTCCGTGGAGGTGGCACAGTGTTTGGTCCACGTCCTCGTGACTACCGCACTAAGCTCAATAAGAAAGTTAAGGCTCTCGCACGTCGTATAGCGCTCACTTCAAGCGTAAATGACAGCAAGATCTTCGTAGTTGAGAACTTCTCGTTCGATGCTCCCAAGACAAAGAGCTACATCAATCTTGCAAAAGGTTTCAAACTTGAAGACAAGAAAGTGCTTCTCGTCATGGCAAACAATGATGAGAACGTGCTTCTCTCTGTTCGCAATGTGCCTAACGCAATGATGGCTCAGGCTATTGACTTGAATGCGTACACTCTTCTCAATACCGATGCAATCATCGTGACTGAGGACAGCGTTGCTATCTTGAATGAATTTTAACCAAAGGAGAACATAGAAAATGGATATTCAGATCAAACCGATCGTTACGGAAAAGGCTACTGCCTATAGCGAGAAGGAGAATTGCTACACTTTCGCTGTTTCTCCGAATGCTAACAAATTCCAGATCAAGGACCTTGTAGAGAAACTCTATAATGTTCGCGTGGAGAGAGTAAACACAGCGAGCTACGCCGGCAAGCGCAAACAGCGCTACACAAAAGGCGGGCTCATCCGCGGCCAGCGTGCAGCTTTCAAGAAAGCTTACGTGACAGTGGCTGAAGGACAGAAGATTGACTATTATAGCAATATTTAAAAGTAATGGCAGTAAGAAAATTCAAGCCCACTACGCCTGGGCAAAGACACAAGGTTATTGGTGTGTTCAAAGGAACAATCACTGCTACCACACCAGAAAAATCTCTTACAGTCGGGAAGCGTTCCACCGGTGGTCGCAACTCCTCAGGCCATCTGTCAACACGTTATCGTGGTGGCGGCCATAAGAGAAAATTGCGTCTCATCGACTTTAAGAGAACAAACGATGGCGTACCCGCAACGGTGAAGAGCATCGAGTATGATCCCAACCGCTCGGCACGCATCGCCCTCCTTTATTATAAAGATGGTTCCAAGGCTTACATCATCGCCCCCAACGGTCTTGAGGTAGGTCAGACAGTGGTTAGCGGTGCTGACGTTGCACCCGAGGTAGGAAATGCCCTCCCTCTTTCCGCTATCCCTGTGGGAACCTTGATCCATTGTATCGAGCTTCGTCCCGGTCAGGGTGCCAGCATGGCACGTTCTGCCGGAACTTTTGCGCAGCTCACATCACGCGAAGGTGATTACGCAATTATCAAATTGCCTTCTGGAGAAACAAGAAAAGTGCTTCTGACATGTCGCGCTACAGTGGGTGTTGTCGGCAACTCCGACCATGCTCTCGAGCGTAGCGGTAAGGCAGGTCGTTCACGTTGGCTCGGTCGTCGCCCCCACAACCGTGGTGTGGTTATGAACCCTGTAGATCACCCGATGGGTGGTGGTGAAGGCCGTCAGAGCGGTGGACATCCTCGTTCGCGCACAGGTCTTTACGCTAAGGGCTTGAAGACCCGTTCACCGAAGAAGCATTCTTCGAAGTATATAATTGAAAGAAGGAAAAAATAATTTGATTAATTGAGACAAGTATGAGTCGTTCGCTTAAAAAAGGACCATTTATCAGCGTTAAGCTCGAGAAGAAAGTGGCAGCCATGGAGGAAAGCGGCAAGAAAAGCGTCATCAAGACGTGGAGCCGTGCTTCTATGATCTCCCCCGACTTTGTGGGTCACACTTTCGCGGTGCATAACGGTAACAAATTCATACCGGTGTATGTGACCGAGAACATGGTTGGTCACAAGCTGGGAGAATTTGCCCCCACCCGCACATTCCGCGGTCACGCAGGCAATAAGAAAAAATAATGGCCCTAATCATTAATTCAGAAAAATAAGAATAACATACAATGGGTTTAAGAAAAAGACAATCAGCCGAGGCTATCAAGGAGGCACGCAAGAGCGAATATTTCGCTAAGCTTCACAATGTGCCCAGCTCTCCGCGCAAGATGCGCCTTGTGGTCGACATGATTCGTGGCCAGGAGGCTTTCAAGGCTCTCGGAATTTTGAAATTTTCCAATAAAGAGGCTTCCCGTAAAGTAGAGAAGCTGCTCCGTTCGGCTATCGCCAACTGGGAACAGAAGAATGAACGCAAGGCTGAGGCTGGCGAGCTCTTCGTGAAAACAGTATTCGTTGACTGCGCTCCGATGCTCAAACGTCTCCGTCCCGCGCCTCAGGGCCGCGGATATCGCATCCGCAAGCGCTCTAATCACGTGACATTGTTCGTGGACACAATTAATAACGAAAAAGCTTAATTTGCAAAGATGGGACAGAAAGTTAATCCAATCAGCAACCGTCTTGGAGTGATCCGCGGTTGGGACTCAAACTGGTATGGTGGAAAGAAATACGGCGACACCCTTCTTGAGGACTCGAAGATCCGTAAATATCTCCACACTCGTCTTGCAAAGGCAAGCGTGTCCAGAATCATCATAGAGCGTACTCTTAAGATGGCGACTGTGACAATCTGCACATCTCGTCCGGGTATGATTATCGGTAAAGGCGGAAAAGATGTGGACGCACTGAAGGAAGAGCTCAAGAAGCTCACCGACAAGGAAGTTCAGATCAATATCCATGAGATCAAGCGTCCTGAACTCGATGCTGAGATCGTGGCTTCAAACATCGCCCGCCAGATCGAGAACAAAGTGGCTTACCGCCGTGCGGTTAAGATGGCTGTTGCTTCTACAATGCGTATGGGCGCCGAGGGTATCAAGGTTCAGGTTTCAGGCCGTCTTAACGGTGCTGAAATGGCGCGTTCCGAGATGTTCAAGGAAGGTCGTACTCCGCTTCATACCCTTCGTGCCGATATAGATTATGCTTTGGTAGAGGCTCTCACCAAAGTTGGTATCATCGGTATCAAGGTTTGGATCTGCCGCGGTGAGATCTACGGCAAGAAAGAACTTGCTCCGGCATATGCCGTCGGTCAGAAGGAGACCGGTCGTCCTCAGGGCGGCGGTCGTAAAGGTGGTTTCCGCAACAAGAAAAACAACAACCGATAATTAAGCTCTAAAGAAACATGTTACAACCTAAGAAAACGAGATACCGCCGTTCACAGAAAGGCCGTATGAAAGGTGAGGCCCAGCGTGGCAACCAGCTTGCATTCGGTTCGTTCGGCATCAAGACACTCGAATCTAAATGGATCACCGGCCGTCAGATTGAGGCAGCCCGTATCGCCGTGACACGCTACATGCAGCGTCAGGGACAGATCTGGATCCGCATTTTCCCGGATAAGCCCATCACTAAAAAGCCTGCAGAGGTCCGAATGGGTAAAGGTAAGGGTAATCCCGAGGGATATGTTGCTCCCGTAACTCCCGGACGCATCATTATTGAGGTTGAGGGTGTTCCTTACGACATCGCCAAGGAGGCACTTCGTTTGGCAGCCCAGAAACTTCCTGTAATCACTAAGTTTGTGGTTCGCCGCGATTACGATCCGTCACAGAACGTGTAAACAAACTGGTTCTCAGTAGGAGGATGGTTTTCAGTTTTCAGTTTTCGGTTTTCAGAAAACTGAGAACTGAGAACTGAAAACCGAAAACTGAAAACCGAAACTAACAAAATAATAATGAAAAAGGAAGAAATCAAGGAATTAAGCATTCAGGAGCTGACAGCACAGATAGAGGCTGCAGAGAAGGCTTATCGTGAATTGAAAGTAGCGCACGCGATATCTCCTGTAGACAATCCCGCTAAGATCACAAAAGATCGTCGTGAGATTGCCCGCTTGAAGACAGTGTTGCGCCAGAAGGAAATCGCCGCCGCTAAGGAGGCTGCTTCTGAAGTAAAGTAATCCCGCAAACTATTTTTACAAATGGAAGAGAAAAGAAATTTGAGAAAAGAGAGAATCGGGGTTGTTTCGAGCAACAAGTGTGACAAAACGATCACAGTTGAAATCAAGTGGAAAGAGAAACACCCGATTTACGGCAAGTTTGTCAACAAGACAAAGAAGTATCATGCTCACGATGAAAACAACGAGTGCTCGATAGGCGACACAGTCCGCCTGATGGAGACCCGCCCGTTGAGCAAGACAAAGAGATGGAGACTGGTAGAAATCATCGAAAAAGTTAAGTAATCATGATCCAGACAGAATCCCGATTGACAGTAGCGGACAACAGTGGAGCAAAAGAAGCTCTCTGTATCCATGTGCTTGGCGGCACAGGCCGTCGTTATGCCAGCGTGGGCGACATCATCGTAGTGACCGTGAAGAGCACTATCCCCTCATCCGACGTGAAGAAGGGAACAGTATCCAAGGCTGTTGTGGTTCGCACAAAGAAGGAAATTCGTCGCGCAGACGGAAGCTATATCCGTTTCGACGACAATGCCTGTGTGCTTCTTAACAACGCCGGTGAGATCCGCGGCACCCGCATCTTCGGCCCTGTAGCCCGTGAGTTGCGTGCCACCAACATGAAAATCGTGTCTTTGGCACCTGAAGTACTTTAACCGTCTTAAATCGTAAGAAAAATGGCAAAATTGCATATAAAGAAGGGTGACACAGTCTATGTCAACGCCGGCGATGACAAAGGCAAGACAGGACGCGTGCTCAGAGTGCTGGTTGACAAGAACCGCGCCGTAGTGGAAGGTGTCAACATAGTGTCGAAGAGCACAAAGCCCAGCGCCAAATATCCGCAGGGAGGAATCGTGAAAATGGAGGCTCCCGTGCATATTTCTAATTTGAATGTTTTAGATCCCAAATCCGGCAAGCCGACCCGTATCGGTCGTCGTCTTAACGATGCCGGCAAGTTGGTACGTTATTCCAAAAAATCAGGAGAGGAGATTAAGTAATGAGCACAACTCTTAGCAAAGACTATAAGGAAAGAATAGTTCCGGAGCTCACGGAGGAATTTAAATATACCACCGTGATGCAGGTTCCCCGCCTGGAGAAGATCGTTATCAACCAGGGACTCGGCGCAGCCACTCAGGACAAGAAATTGATCGAGACCGCAATCAACGAGCTTACAGCCATCACAGGTCAGAAAGCCGTTCCTACCCTTTCAAGGAAGGATATTTCAAACTTCAAGCTTCGTAAGAAGATGCCTATCGGCGTGATGGTGACTCTCCGTCGCGACAAGATGTATGAGTTCCTGGAGCGTCTCGTAAGGGTTGCCCTTCCGCGTATTCGTGACTTCAAGGGTATCAACTCTAAGCTTGACGGTCGTGGTAACTATACCCTCGGTATCACCGAGCAGATCATTTTCCCCGAGATCAACATCGACAGTGTTCCGAAACTTCAGGGTATGAACATCACCTTCGTGACTTCGGCAAAGACCGATGAGGAAGGTTTCGCACTTCTCAAGAAATTCGGACTCCCCTTCAAAAAATAATTTGACATGGCAAAAGAATCAATGAAAGCCCGCGAGGTAAAGCGTCAGCGCATGGTGGCAAAGTATGCCGAGAAAAAGGCTGCTCTCAAGAAAGCTGCTCTTGCCGATGCTGAAGGCAACATCGACTACGAGGCGCTCGCAAAGCTTCAGAAGCTTCCCAAGAACGCTTCCAAAGTGCGTCTTCACAATCGTTGCGTAATCACGGGCCGTCCCAAAGGATATATGCGCCAGTTCGGCATCTCGAGAATCCAGTTCCGCGAGATGGCAAGCGCAGGCCTCATTCCCGGAGTAAAGAAGGCAAGCTGGTAATCTTTGATTACCGGCAGCCTCCGGCTCCGCCGGATTCTCTTACAGAACGCAATTTATAAAAATTTTTTCCGGTGGTTACAATAATCGCCGGAAACTATACGTTTGATAAAAGATAAGAGAGTATTAAATATTGTTCAGTGTATCTGAATCAATTTAACAATCTAAACAATGACTGATCCAATAGCAGATTATTTGACAAGATTGAGAAACGCCATTCACGCAGGACATCGCGTGGTGGAGGTTCCATCTTCCAAAATGAAAAAGGAGATCACAAAAATCCTTTTTGAACAGGGCTATATCCTCAACTACAAGTTTGAGGAGGGCAATACCCCGCAGGGTTCCATCAAGATAGCCTTGAAGTATGATCCGGTCGACAAGGTGAACGCAATCAAGAATCTTCACCGTGTGTCTCGTCCGGGTCTTCGCCAGTATACAGGCTACAAAGACATGCCACGCGTCCTTAACGGTCTCGGTATCGCGATCCTTTCCACTTCACAGGGCGTGATGACCAACAAAGAGGCTAAAGAGCGCAAGATTGGTGGCGAAGTATTGTGTTACGTTTATTAAAAAGGAGGTATTATGTCAAGAATTGGTAAAGCACCCGTTGAGATACCTGCCGGCGTAACCGTACAGGTTAAAGAAAATGTAGTGACCGTAAAAGGTCCTAAAGGGGAACTTTCACAGGAAGTGAATCCCGATATCACAGTTAAGGTAGAGGATGGCCACGTGTCTTTGACCCGTCCGAGTGATGATCGTGAGCATCGTGCCATGCATGGTCTTTATCGCGCACTTATCAACAACATGGTTGTTGGCGTGTCGGAAGGCTATAAGAAAGAGATGGAGCTCGTGGGTGTAGGTTATCGTGCCGCAGCTACAGGTCAGGTTCTCGAACTCGCCTTAGGATATTCACATGCTATCTATATCAAGCTTCCCAAGGAGATCAAGGTAGAGGCCAAGACTGAGCGTAACAAAAACCCGCTCATCATTCTCGAGAGCAGCGACAAGCAGCTTTTGGGTCAGGTATGCGCCAAGATCCGTTCGATGCGTAAACCAGAACCTTACAAGGGTAAAGGTATTAAGTTTGTTGGTGAGATCATCCGCCGCAAGAGTGGAAAATCGGCTAACGCCAAATAAAAATTGAGGAACTATGATATCCAAGACAGCAAGAAGAAATAAAATTAAAACCCGCATCCGCGGCAAAATTTCCGGCACTGCAGCGCGTCCTCGTATGAGCGTTTTCCGCAGCAACAAGGGAATTTACGTGCAGTTGATCGATGACCTGGCTGGCGCAACTCTTTGTGCAGCTTCTTCAAAGGGTCTCGAAGGCGGCACTAAGACTGAGGTTGCCGCCAAGGTCGGTGAAGAGATAGCAAAGAAAGCTCAGGAGAAAGGTATCGAGACAGTCGTTTTCGACCGTAACGGTTATCTTTTCCACGGCAGAGTGAAATCATTGGCCGATGCAGCCCGCAAGGGAGGTCTTAAATTTTAAATTAGAATCATGGCAAAGAGAAATAACAGAGTTAAGTCCACAAATGATTTGGAATTGAAAGACCGTCTCGTGGCGATCAACCGTGTTACAAAGGTAACTAAGGGTGGTCGTGCGTTCAGCTTCGCCGCTATTGTCGTTGTAGGTAACGAAGACGGTATTATCGGCTGGGGTCTCGGTAAAGCTAATGAAGTTACTGCCGCTATCGCCAAGGGTGTTGAGACTGCCAAGAAGAACCTTATTAAGGTTCCTGTTCACAAAGGCACTATCCCCCATGAGGTGAGCGCTAAGTTCGGCGGTTCACGTATATTCCTGAAGCCGGCTTCAGAAGGTACCGGAGTAAAGGCTGGTGGTGCAATGCGTGCAGTGCTTGAGAGCGTAGGTGTTACTGACGTGCTCGCAAAGTCTAAAGGTTCTTCTAACCCCCACAATCTCGTGAAGGCTACTATCGCAGCTCTCGATGAGCTCCGTAGCCCCGCTCAGGTGGCTCAGAACCGTGGCGTGTCGGTAGAAAAAGTGTTTAACGGCAAATAAGAAGCAGACATGGCACAGATAAAAATCACTCAGACAAAGAGCCGCATCAACGCTCCGAAAGTGCAGAAACTCACTCTCGACGCACTCGGCCTTCGCAAGATGAATCATTCCGTGATAAAAGAAGATGTTCCTTCAATTATGGGAATGGTGAAGAAGGTTCATCATTTAGTTGAAGTGACAAAACTCTAAAAAGATAGAAACGCAATGGAACTACATAATTTAAAGCCGGCTCCCGGCAGCAATAAGGGTAACAAGCGAGTTGGACGCGGTCCTGGCTCGGGTTTCGGTGGCACATCGACCCGTGGTCACAAGGGTGCTAAATCTCGTTCAGGCTATTCACGCAAGATAGGTTTCGAAGGTGGTCAGATGCCACTTCAACGTCGTGTTCCCAAGTTCGGTTTCAAGAACATCAACCGCGTTGAATACAAGGCAATCAATCTTGATGCCCTTGAGGCTTTGGCTGCTGCCTCGAACCTGACCAAGATCACGGTTGACGACCTTCGTCAGGCAGGTCTGGTTTCGAAGAAAGCTTTGGTTAAGGTGCTCGGTAATGGTGCAGTCACCAAGGCTCTCGAAATTGAGGCTAACGCCTTCTCGAAGTCGGCAGAGGAAGCTATTACGGCTGCCGGTGGAACCGTAATCAAAAAATAACGACAACTAACAATGGGATTTACTAAAACAATAAAAAATATCTGGAGCGTAGAAGATCTCCGCAAGCGCATCGGAATCACGTTGCTGCTGGTGATCATCTATCGTTTCGGATGCTACGTGGTCTTGCCGGGAATTAATCCCGACGAGCTGCTGGCGCTTAAGAATTTCACAGCCGACGGTCTGATGCAGCTTCTCGACATGTTCTCGGGAGGTGCGTTCTCTCAGGCTTCGATCTTCGCGCTCGGTATCATGCCCTATATCACGGCTTCTATCGTGATTCAGCTTTTGGGCATGGTTCTTCCCGCGTTTCAGAAGATGCAGAGAGAGGGTGAGAGCGGAAGAATGAAGCTCAACCAGTACACCCGTTATCTCACCGTGATAATTCTTTTGCTCCAGGGCCCGGCTTATCTTATGAACCTTAAATATCAGGTTCAGGCAGCCGGTGGCCATGTGGAGATGGGTATCTGGACTGTGGCTTTCATGACCATCGTTCTTGCCGCCGGCTCCATGTTTATCATGTGGCTCGGTGAGCGCATCGACCAGAAGGGTGTCGGCAACGGCATCTCGTTCATCATCCTTATCGGTATCATCGCCCGTCTGCCGGAAGCATTCATTCAAGAATTTACCGGTCGACTGATGAACTCTCAGGGTGGCGGACTTGTGCTCTTCCTGGTTGAGATCGTCATTCTGCTCGCAGTTATTGCCGGAGCCGTGCTGCTTGTGCAGGGTACTCGCAAGGTGCCTGTGCAGTATGCAAAACGCGTAGTTGGCAACAAGCAATATGGTGGTGCGCGCCAATATATTCCCTTGAAGGTGAATGCAGCAGGCGTTATGCCCATCATCTTCGCCCAGGCAATTATGTTTATCCCTGTAACTTTGGTCGGCTTCAGCACTAATCACACAGGTTTCTTTGGCGCTCTTACCGACATGTATGGATTCTGGTATAATTTGATCTACTTCGTGATGATCGTTGCGTTCACATATTTCTACACAGCGATCACTGTCCGCCCCGCGCAGATGGCTGAAGACATGAAGCGCAACAACGGCTTCATTCCCGGCATCAAGCCCGGCAAACCGACAGTAGACTATCTTGACTCCATTATGTCGCGTATCACGCTCCCCGGCTCAATATTCTTGGGCATCGTGGCTATTCTTCCTGCCATAGCTCATATTTGCGGCTTGAACAGGAATTTCGCTTCGTTCTTCGGTGGAACCTCATTGTTGATTCTTGTCGGCGTGGTTCTTGACACCCTCCGTATCATAGAGGGACATCTTCTGATGCGTCATTATGACGGTTTGATGAAAGATGGTCGTATCAAGGGACGCACCACAGGCAGCGGAGCCTTTTAAAGAATTGTAACTCGTTGGCAATTGATATGATTTATCTCAAGACAGCTGAGGAAATAGAATTAATGAAGGGTGCTTGCGATCTTGTGAGCCGCACTCTCGGGGAGATGGCGCGTTGGGTCGCTCCCGGGGTGACAACCCTTAAACTGGATACCATAGCAAGAGAGTTTATCCTCGATAACGGGGGTAAGCCCTCCTGCTTGGGTTATCATGGATTTCCCGGAACGCTGTGCATCGAGGTTAACGAGACTGTGGTTCATGGATTCCCATCGGACTATATGCTGCAAGAAGGAGACATCGTGGGTCTTGACTGCGTTGCCGAACTCAACGGCTATCATGGCGACAGCTGTTACACATTCGCTGTCGGAAATATTCCGGAAGCTACCGCTGATCTTCTTAAGGTCACCAAAGAGAGCCTTTATAAGGGTATAGAGGCTGCAAAGGCTGGAAAGAGGATCGGTGATATATCGAATGCTGTGCAGACTTATTGTGAACGTCATGGCTACAGCGTGGTTCGTGAAATGTGCGGACACGGTATCGGAAAGAGCATGCATGAAGATCCAGAAGTGCCTAATTATGGGCGCAGGGGTATCGGTGCGTTGTTGAAACCCGGTATGGTGATTGCCATAGAACCTATGATCAACCTCGGAAGCAAGAATATCGTGATAAGCAATGACGGTTGGCAATGTCGCACAAAAGACCGCAAACCGTCGGCTCATTATGAGCACACGATCGCGATTCATGCTGACGGACCTGAGATACTCACTACCTTCAAATATATTGAAGAAGTTCTCGGGATAACCACGGTTTAGGATAAATCAATCAAACGAAAATATCAATATGGCAAAACAAGCTGCAATCGAACAGGATGGTGTGATTCTCGAGGCATTGTCTAACGCAATGTTCAAGGTAGAACTTGAGAACGGGCACGAAATAACCGCCCATATCTCAGGCAAGATGAGGATGCACTATATAAAGATACTTCCCGGTGACAAAGTGAAAGTGGAGATGTCTCCTTATGACCTGAGCAAGGGAAGAATTTCATTCAGATACAAATAACCAGACTCTTTCAGCTAAAAAAATATAATAGATATGAAAGTTAGAGCATCAGTAAAGAAACGTACAGCTGACTGCAAGATCGTGCGTCGCAAAGGTCGTCTTTACGTTATCAACAAAAAGAATCCAAAATTTAAAACTCGTCAAGGATAATACGCCGGCATGCCGTCTGCTTCCTGAAAACGTCCTTAATGAGACGAAAAAGGTTGTAAATCGGCTTGTCTAGTCAAAATTATGCGATAAAATTTTAATTTTGGCGACATGATTATTAACTTTGCACAAAATTTGTATAATACAATATGGCAGTAAGAATCGTCGGCGTAGATTTGCCGCAGAATAAAAGAGGCGAAATCGCCTTGACTTACATCTTCGGCATCGGCCGAAGCGCCGCCAACACTATTCTGACTAAGGCTGGTGTTGACCGCGACATAAAGGTTAAAGACTGGACAGACGCTCAGGCTGCAGCCGTGCGCGAGGTTATCCAGCGTGACTATAAGGTGGAAGGTGACCTTCGCACTGAAATCCAGTTGAACATTAAGCGACTGATGGATATCGGCTGCTATCGTGGCATCCGTCATCGTATCGGTCTTCCCCTCCGCGGACAGAGCACAAAGAACAATGCCCGCACTCGTAAGGGTCGCAAGAAAACAGTCGCTAACAAGAAGAAAGCTACTAAGTAAAATAATTAAAGTATGGCAAAAAAGACAGTCGCAGCTAAAAAGAGGAATGTCAAGGTTGATGGCCAAGGTCAGCTCCACGTGCATAGCTCTTTCAACAACATCATTGTGTGTCTCGCCAACGGCGAAGGTCAGGTGATTTCCTGGTCGTCCGCGGGCAAGATGGGCTTCAGAGGCTCCAAGAAGAACACGCCTTATGCCGCTCAGATGGCAGCGCAGGATTGCGCCAAGGTCGCTTATGATCTTGGTCTGCGCAAGGTGAAAGCATATGTGAAAGGTCCGGGTAACGGTCGTGAGTCCGCAATCCGCACAGTTCACGGTGCAGGAATCGAGGTGACAGAGATCGTAGACGTTACTCCGCTTCCCCATAACGGATGCCGTCCTCCCAAAAGGAGAAGAGTCTAATCCGTCAGATAATAATCGCGATAACAAGCATTATAATCAAACAGAGTCCGCAAGCCTGATCCTGAATGCGAATAGACCGTCTTTGACACTTCCTTTCGACGGTCGCGGCTGCGCTAAGGGATCCGCTCAAGGGCCGCTTTAATTAAAGAAAAATAAAATGGCAAGATACACAGGTCCAAAAACCAAAATCGCCCGTAAGTTCGGTGAACCTATCTTCGGCGATGACAAAGTTCTGGCAAAGAAAAACTATCCGCCGGGACAGCATGGCGCAAATCGCCGCCGCAAGACCTCAGAGTATGGTCTTCAGCTCCGCGAGAAGCAAAAAGCAAAATATACATATGGCGTGCTCGAACGTCAGTTCCGCAATCTCTTCGAGAAGGCTGCCCGCACCAAGGGCATTACTGGTGAGGTTCTTCTCCAGCTTCTTGAAAGCCGCCTTGACAATGTGGTTTATCGTCTGGGCATAGCTCCGAGCCGCCCTGCAGCACGTCAGATTGTGCTCCACAAACACATCACAGTAAACGGCAAACCGGTCAATATCCCTTCCTATAAGGTTCTTCCCGGAGATGTAGTAGCTGTTCGTGAGAAATCTAAATCGCTTGAAGTTATCGCTGATGCGCTTTCAGGTTTCAACCACAGCAAATATCCCTGGATCGAATGGGACGAGAGCGTGAAGGGCGGTAAGTTCCTCCACCTCCCCCAGCGTGAGGACATCCCCGAGACTATCAAGGAGCAGTTGATCGTCGAGTTATATTCTAAATAATAAACAATAAATACCCATGCCAATTTTAGCATTTCAAAAACCCGATAAGGTGGTCATGCTTGAATCGAGCAACTCCTTCGGAAAATTCGAATTCCGTCCGCTCGAGCCGGGATATGGACAGACTATCGGCAACGCCTTGCGTCGCATTCTTCTTTCGTCGCTTGGTGGTTTCGCCATCTGCTCAATCCGCATCGAGGGAGTGGCACACGAGCTCGACACGATTCCGGGAGTGAAGGAAGATGTTACCAACATCATTCTTAACCTCAAGCAGATTCGTTTCAAGCAGCTTACCGAGGAGCACGAGACCGAAAGAGGTTCTGTAAGTGTATCGGGAACGGATGTGTTCACTGCAGGCGATTTGGGTAAGGTTCTTTCCGGCTTCGAGGTGCTTAACCCTGAATTGGTTATATGCCATCTCGATACTGCTGCAAGTATGCAGATGGATTTCACGATCAATAAAGGTCGCGGATGGGTTCCGGCTGATGAAAACCGCGAACTCCTTTCCGGTAGTGATGTCAATGAGATCGCTATCGACTCGATCTATACTCCGATCAAGAATGTGAAATACTCTGTTGAAAACTACCGCGTAGAGCAGAAGACCGACTATGAAAAGTTGGTGATGGAAGTTCTGACAGACGGCTCTATCATGCCTAAAGAGGCATTGAAAGAGGCTGCTAAGATCCTGATCCAGCATTTCATGATGTTCAGCGACGAGAAAATCACTCTCGAAGCTCCTCAGGAGGACACTCCGGAGGAATTTGACGAGGAAGTTCTCCATATGCGTCAACTTCTCAAGAGCAAACTTGTGGACATGGATCTTTCAGTCCGTGCTCTCAACTGCTTGAAGAGTGCAGAGGTTGAGACTCTCGGTGAACTTGTTGTTTTCAACAAAAACGATCTGCTTAAGTTCCGCAACTTCGGAAAGAAATCGCTCAGCGAACTCGACGAGCTTCTTGACAAGCTTCACCTTTCCTTTGGAATGGATATTTCGAAATATAAATTAGATAAAGACTAATTCCCCATGAGACATAATAAAAAATTCAACCACCTCAGTCGCAAGAAAGGACACCGCGAGGCACTTCTTTCTAACCTTGCGATCGCTCTTATCGAGCATAAGAGAATCTTCACGACTGTGGCTAAGGCTAAGGCTCTCCGCGTGTTTGCTGAGCCCCTGATCACCAGGTCGAAGAAAGACGATATGGCAAATCGCCGTCTCGTGTTCAGCTATCTCCAGAACAAGGAGGCAGTGAAGGAGCTCTTCGGAGTTATCGCAGAGAAAGTGGCTGACCGTCCCGGCGGTTATCTCCGCATTCTTAAGACCGGTCACCGTCTTGGTGACAACGCAGAGATGTGTCTGATCGAGTTTGTTGACTTCAACGAAAACATGCTCGAAGCTGCAGCTCCCAAGAAAGCTAAAACAACTCGCCGTTCACGTTCTAAGAAAGCTGCTACCGCTGAGGCTCCCAAAGCTGAAGAGGCTGCTTCTACTGAAGAACCCAAGGCTGAGTAATACAGCACTCAGGTTAATACACCATAAAGAAAGGCATCTGATCGATCAGATGCCTTTCTTTATGGTGTATCCGGTTTTAAACAGCTTCTTATATTTTCACGGATATTTCATTGCCCGTGATAAATTTTGAGATAGGTAAAGACAGGAGAAGACATAGCTCGGCAAAACCGCCTTTTTCAGAAATTCCGACAATGCAGTTTGTGGTGATGCCAAATTCGGAGAGGGTTTCCTCCGGGATATGAGAGTTTATGTTTATGTCAATGAACCTGCCGCCATAGTCGCCGGGTATGGGATAGCGGAGTTTGTGCCGTCTCCACATGTTTGCGAGGTGGGTGCGATAATCGAGTAAGGGAGCATTGTTAACAATTATGTCTACATCGCGCCACGCATTCAGAAGGTTGCTGAATGCTTTCTCAAGTTCGTTGCTGTCTGACACATCCGTGTGGTAGAACCTTATCCCGTCGCGGTTTGCCATAATTTGCCCTTTTTCATTATCGATATCGAATACTGCAACTTTGCAGCCGGCGCGGAGATATGACGCTGCAATCGTCTCTCCGATACCGTTGGCTCCTCCTGAAATCAGGACACGACGCGGCGGAAAATCGAAATATGCCTTTCCTGCACTCAATGCAGGTCGCCGCCGGGTTGTGGACATTGGAGATTTACCCGCTCTCAGTTCTTCCATCCTTTTTTCAAGATAATTGTCTGCCATAACGTATAACTATAATATTGGGGATACGAGACGCACTACCGATTCCAGAATGCGTTGGATCAGCGGTCTGCGGTGCCAGGCGTTGAATGTTAGTTTTGTGCAAGAGCGCATGTCGTGGAAAAAAATGTCACGCATGCGATGATTCACGTCTTTATCATATATTATAAGGCTACATTCGAAGTTATTTTCGAAGCTCCGGTAGTCAAAGTTCGTGGAACCGGCTATTACAAGGTTTTCGTCTATTATGATACCTTTTGCATGAAGCATGCCCGGATTATAGAGATACACTTTTATTCCGGCGCGAAGGCATTGTGTCACATAAGAGAAACTTGCGTATTGCAGCATCTTTGAATCGCTTTTACCAGGAATCATTATGCGTACGTCTATTTTTGACAGCGCTGCAGCCTCCAGCGCATGTTGCAATGCGTCGGTAGGCAGGAAATAAGGTGTCTGGATGTAAATGGATCTGGTGGCGTTTGATATTGCCTTGAGGAAGCAAAGAGCCTGATTATCCCAAGAATCGAGAGGTCCGGAAGTAAGCAGCTGCATGCCTACGTTGTTACGGATCTTTACCGGCGAAACTTTTGGATACTCTATAGATTCGGGATTGTTTTTGAAATTCCAGTCTACGATGAAAGAATATAGTAAAGATTCCACTATGTCTCCCTTCAGACGGAAGTGGGTGTCTCGCCAAGCAATGCCTTCTGATGTGCCGTTCTGGTATCTGTCGGCTATGTTCATTCCTCCCACATAGCCTATCTCATTGTCTATCACTACGATCTTGCGGTGGTTTCTCCAGTTGATGCGGTTTGCAAGCTGAGGGAAGGTTACCCGGAAAAAAGGATGTGTCTCCACTCCGTTTTCGTTCATGCGCTTGAAGAAACGGCTGCGTGCCGAGAAACTCCCTACATGGTCATAAATCACTTTCACTTCTAATCCTTCACGCGCTTTGCTGATTAATATGTCGGCTATTTCGTGTCCCGTGTCATCGTCGGAGAAAATATAATACTGAAGGAATATGGACTTGCGGGCATTGCGCAAGTCATTTTTTAGAGATTCGAATTTTTCTGATCCTGTAGTGAAAATTTCAATATGGTTGTTGATAGTGTAAAAGGAGGAAGAGAGTGCACGCGACAGCTTGATCAGGTTTTTATCGGCGGCGGGAAGCGTGAGATTGTTTAAATTTACATGGCGAGGAGCCATCCGGCTGATCATCTTGCGTTTGTTGTGTCTTGAAATCATGTGTTCCCCTTTTAGGCTACGCCCGAAGAAGAGATAGAAGACAAGACCGACTACCGGCAGGAAAATCAAGGCTATCACCCATGCCAGCGACCGTATAGGATTGCGGTTCTCTTTAAGCACCACAACGATGCAGCTTATGATCGTGATCATATAAGCCACATTGACAATCAATATTATCCAATAATTTATGGAAGCCATTGAGATTGTTTTAACAACATCAGTTTCTTAACTGCGTCTAAATTACGAAAAATAGATGAAAAAACGAAGAATGAGCAATAAAAATTAGGCGAGGGGACTTCTCAATCACCTCGCCTTTGGCTTAACTAAATAAATTCTTACATGTTAGGATCATAGTATCTTTTACAAAATTAACCAAAATATGTCGAAAAACATAAAAAATATTAAAAGTTTTATCGGTAACTATTCAGCGGACGCACCGATGTAGTCGCCTTTTAGAAAAGGGCGAGGATTGCGTTGTAGGGCGAGTTGCCGTGCTTCTTGGTTGT
>CASBHZ010000011.1 GCA_949123685.1 uncultured Bacteroidales bacterium
AGTAGGTAATCGCCGCCTTGCGGAGCCTCAGGGAGACCTGAGGCTCTTTTTTTGTTTCTTTTTCTATTTTTTTGAACTTTTTTATGCGAATTGATAAAATTGTGTTAACTTTGTGAATTAATGCAAAAAAGGAGTGCTCCTTTTTTGCATTGCTGCCTGAGCAGCAATGCAAAAGTAAGTTAACGTTTTATCAATTAATATATTAAATGCTTATGAAAAAGTTTTTACTCTCTTTGTCTGTAATGGCACTTGGTGTATCGGCTGTCAATGCAGCTGAATATACGCTGTTCGATGCAAATAATTTTGCCTCTATTGAGTGGACAGGTGATGCAAACGGTTATACTGCAGACGTGACTGTAGATGGCAAGACATTTACTATAGCCACAAAAAAAAGTAAGTCGACTTCTAATCTTGTAAAGCCAGGTGATCAGATCCGTGTTTATAAAAATACAGATCTTGTTATTACTTCTAATGATGTAGTAATGAAAGAGGTTGTCTTGACTGGTATGAATGATTATGCCGGAGCACAGACCGTGTCTGAAGGCTGGACAACTACGGCTAATGATTTGCTTACTACCTTGAATAATGCTTCCGGCTCAAAAACTGTTACATTCAGTGCTACCGCTAACCAGTTCAGATGTGTAAGTATTGTTGTTTCCGATGAAGTAGGTGGCGTTACTCCTCCGGCACCTGTTGAGGCTAAGGTTGTAAACAACGTTGCCGAGACTATTGCCCTTGAAAATGGAACACCAATTAAGGTAAATTACGAACTTACTGTTGCTTTTGTTAGCTTCAGCAATGTATATTCTGTTGATGCAGCAGGTAATTTTATTCAAGTATATGGTAAGAACAGCTATCAGGCAGGTGATGTAATTCCGGCAGGTTGGGAAGGTAAATATGTATTATTCCAAGGTACAACTCCTGAGATCGAGCCAGTAGGAGATCTTCCAACTTCAACTAAACAGGAGGCGTTCACTCCTAAAGAGGTAGCAGCTGCTGATATCACAACAGCTATGGTTAACAATGTGGTTCTTGTTAAGAATGTTGTTCTTGATGCTGCTTCTCCTGCTACTAAAGATAATTTCACCGGTAAGGTTGGTGATATTGAACTGAGCTTGCGTAATAACTATACTCTTCCGAGTGTTGAAGCAGGCACCTATGACATGACGCTTCTTGTTACTGTTTTTAAGGATGCGCCTTCTCTTTATGTCATCAGCTACAACAATGATGGCAGCGGTGTTGAGGAGATCGAGGCTGAGGCTAATGGCGAGGCGGTTTACTATAACCTCCAAGGTGTGAAGGTAGCTGAGCCTGAGAATGGTCTTTACATCAAGGTTCAAGGGAAGAAAGCTACAAAAGTTTTCGTTCGCAAGTAATTGCAGTAATATACTGACGCTAAGCCCACATGCATGTAAATGCATGTGGGTTTTCTGTAATTTGATGGTGCTAACGTGTGAAGATTCCTTATTACCTCGTTTTTTTCTTGCGTGAATTGTAGGGAATTGCTATATTTGCAGTTTAAGAAGCTGTGGTATTAAACAGTTTCTAATAATATAGGTTGTTAAGAATCATTTAAAAGCCTGCCATATGAACGATGCCTTATCTAATACGGAGAACAAGCGGCCCCATATCCTGATTGTTTATACAGGAGGGACTATCGGTATGATCGAAAACGCGGAGAGCGGTGCTCTCGAGCCTTTTGATTTTGATCATTTGATTGACAATGTGCCGAAGATAAAACGCTTGGATTATGATATCGATAACTTCCAGTTTGAAGTGCCCCTTGATTCCTCGGCTATGACGCCTGATCATTGGGTCGAAATCGTGAAGGTTATCGAGGATAACTATGACGCATATGACGGTTTCGTTATCTTGCACGGAACCGACACTATGGCGTATACGGCATCGGCAGTAAGCTTTATGCTTGAGAATCTGCGCAAGCCTGTGGTCATTACCGGAAGCCAGCTTCCTATCGGTGAGGTGCGTACGGATGGTGAAGAAAACCTTATCACGGCTCTGCAGGTTGCCGCCGCCAAGGATGCTGACGGCAGCCCGATGGTTCAGGAGGTGGCTATATTGTTTGAAAATTACTTATGGCGCGGAAACCGCTCCACCAAGCACAGCTCGGATAATTTCAATGCATTCAAGAGTTCTAATTATCCACGTCTGGCGAAGATCGGTCTCGGCATAAGCTACCGTAAGGAGGTTTTATGGCGGACCCAAGGTGACGCACCGCTTAACATCCGGTATGGACTTGACAGGAATGTGATGTATATGGACCTTTTCCCCGGAATTACGGAGGCTGTGGTTCGTCATCAGCTTTCCACTCCCGGTTTGAAGGGTGTTGTCATGAAAACTTTCGGAGCCGGTAACGGTCCGACGGCAAGTTGGTTTCTGAAAGCTATAAGGGATGCGGTAGATAAAGGGGTGGTTATTGTCAATGTGTCTCAATGTGATAATGGCATGGTAAACCCGACGCGTTATCAGACAGGCACGGCACTGAATCGTGCCGGGGTGATACCCGGACACGATCTGACATCGGAGGCTGCAATCACCAAGCTAATGTTCCTTTTCGGTCAGGGATTGACTTCGGAAGAGGTGAAAACAGAAATGGAACGTCCGATAGCAGGGGAAATGGATTGAGGATATGTTTGATCAGTAAGTAAATATGGATTGAGGAATTTGGGTCAGTGAGTTTATGGAAGAGAATATAACGACGTATAGGGGGGTGAGGATAGATGACACGGCGGAATGGCGTCTTGCCATCTATATCTCCGAGACCGGTATGTCAGCTTATCTTAAAAATATTGAGAATCCATTGGAACCGGTCGCTATCCTTTTCGAAGAACAGTGGAAAAGGGATGAAACCACGCTTTTGAGGAATATAGAGACCGCTGTATATGATCATCCGCAATTGCTTGATGATTTTTCAACAGAGATTGTTGTGTGTTCGCCGCGTGCCATGTGGATTCCTGAAGATATGGCTGCTGACTATGAAGAACAGTCTGACCTTTACAACAAGGTTTATAAATCGGAGGAAGCTGACATAATGTGCGATTCGCTGAATGGCATGTGTTGTCTCTATACGTTAGCACCCGGATTGCCGGCATTTTTACGCCGCACTCTTTCCGGGGCAAGGGTGTCTTGCCACCAGTCGATGCTTGTAAACCGGTTTATGGGTAGAAGCTGTGATATGCCCCGTATATATGCGGACATACGTAACGGAGAGGTGGATTTTGTTGTTCTTGATGACAGGAGGATGCTTCTGTCGTCAACGCAGCGTTGGCATGATAAAATGGATATTGCATACCATATTTTCAATCTGATGGATGTTTATGGACTTGATCCTAAGAATACCCAGATTTCATTGTCAGGTATCAGGGAAATCAAGCAGGAGCTTGTGAAAACATTGCGTGAGCATGTTTCATACGTAATGATGACCATGATGCCATCGGCGGTGTCTAAGATAGAGATGCCGATTTCAGCTGCGATTGCAATGAGTGGCAGGCATTAGTAAAAGGCATAAAGATTGAACGGGGAATTTTATGAGAATAATAAGAGGAAAATATGGAAGACGCAGGTTTGATGTGCCTAAAAATATAACGGCGCGTCCGACCACAGATTTTGCACGTGAGAACCTTTTCAATGTGTTGGAAAATCTGGTTGATTTCGACGGGAAGACAGTTTTAGATCTTTTTGCCGGCACAGGGGCTATCAGTTGGGAATTTGTGTCGCGTGGCTGTTCGCGGGTAACGGCAGTTGAACAAGCTCCCACTCAGGCAGGTTTCATCAGGTCTGTCAAGGAGAAACTCGGAGATACGGTGCTTAAATTGATCAAGGGTGACGTTTTCCGTTTTATTGAGCGTCCCAAGGAAAAATATGATATTATTTTTGCTGATCCGCCTTATGATCATCCCCGGTTTTCAGAGATTCCGGAGTTGATTATCAATTCTGGAATGCTGAATGACGGGGCGATCGTAATAGTGGAGCATAACAAGAATCATGACTTTACGGGAGTTGAAGGATTTAGCCGCCATCTTGTGTATGGCAGTGTGAATTTTTCAATTTTTGAGTTTTAAATAAGTTCAAAGAAACGTCACTTCAACGAGGCAGGCGTTAGTGTGAAATAGATTAACATATGGAAGATATAAAGTTAGATAGGATAGAGGATGCGCTTGAGGATTTCAAGCAAGGAAAGTTCGTTGTGGTAGTTGATGATGAAGACCGCGAGAATGAGGGGGATCTTATAATTGCGGCAGAGAAGATCACTCCGGAGGATGTGAATTTTATGCTCAAGAATGCCAGGGGTGTCCTTTGCGTGCCTATGACTATGGCGAGATGCAAAGAGCTGAATCTCGAGCCTCAGGTTCAAGACAACACATCTGTGCTTGGCACTCCTTTTACCATAACCGTGGATAAGCTTGACGGCTGCAGCACCGGAGTTTCCATCGAGGACCGTTGTGCCACTATCCGCGCACTCGCTGATCCTGCTTCGACTCCGGAAACTTTCGGGCGCCCCGGACATATCAATCCCCTGTATGCCCAGGATCGCGGAGTGTTGCAACGCACCGGACACACCGAGGCAGGTGTGGATCTTGCCCGCCTTGCCGGTTTCCAGCCGGTTTCGGCATTGATGGAAATAATGAGTGACGACGGTTCCATGGCGCGTTTGCCGGAACTCCGCAAGCGTGCCGACGAATGGGGCATGAAACTTATAAGCATTCGTGACCTTGTGGCTTACCGGCTGAAAAACGATTCGCTGGTGGAACAGGGCGAAGAGGTTAAGATGCCTACTGCTTATGGCGACTTCCGATTGATACCATTCCGTCAGAAAGATAACGGGCTTGAACATGTAGCCTTGATAAAAGGGGATGTAAGCGATGGTGAGCCGGTATTGGTGCGTGTTCATTCCTCTTGTATGACGGGTGACATATTTGCGTCCAAGCGTTGCGAATGTGGCGAACAGCTTCACTTGGCAATGCAGATGATAGAGAAGGAAGGACGCGGGGCTGTGATATACCTGAATCAGGAGGGGCGAGGTATCGGGTTGATGGACAAGATCCGCGCGTATAAGCTGCAGGAGAATGGTCTGGATACGGTTGATGCCAACCTTCATCTCGGTCACAAGGCTGATGAGCGCGATTATGGAGTAGGTGCAAACATACTGCACGCTCTCGGCATCAAGAAGATGCGCCTGATGACTAACAATCCAATGAAACGTATTGGTCTCGAAGGGTATGGACTTGAAATTACGGATAATGTATCTCTGGAGGTAGTACCCAATGAGTATAATTCAAAATATATGCACACCAAGAAGGAGAGGATGGGGCATGTATTGAGCAAACTATAAGAAACTGGTTACATTCAAACAGTTTCTAAGCGTTATAACTATTTATGAAAAAAAGATATATCGTCTTGGCGGTTGCCGGGATTATTGCGGCAGGAGCCGCGACAGGCGCGAAGAAGATGCTTGACCATACTTCTTTCGACGCATGGAAAGGTGTATGGAACACCGGTATAAGCAACAATGGAGAGTGGGCTGCATATGCTGTCGATCCGCAGGCAGGTGACGGCGTTATGTATTTCTATAATACCCGCACCGGCAAGAAGCTGGAGATTGCAAGAGGCTATAAAGCGTCTTTCACGGCTGACGGTAAATGGGGACTTGCGCTTATCAAGCCGGAGTATTCTAAAACGCGCAAAGCTAAGATCGACAAGAAAAAGGATCTTGATCTTCCGCAGGATTCACTTGCAATAGTGAACCTAAGCAACATGACCGTGGAGAAAATCCCGTATGTATTGTCATATAAAATAGGGCAGAAAGGTGGAGACTGGGTAGCATATTCCACTTGTGACACCACATATCTGCCTCCAAAACTTATGAAGGAGAAGGATGCGGCAAAGCCCTTGGTTGTGCGTCATCTTCCCACGGGTGTCCAGAAAGTTACTAAATGGGTAGACAAATATGTTTTCGACCGTAATGGTAGCAAACTTGCAGTAAATATCAAACAGAATAAAAAGGACTCTCTTTCAGCCAATGGTATAGGAGTCATTATGCTTCCCGATACCTCCTATGTCATTATTGACCGGGAGAAAAAGTTTTACGGGACGCCCGTCTTTGACTTTACCGGAAGTCAGTTGGCATATACAGCAACTAACGATAGCAATAAGAGCGGCACCAAACATACTTCCGTATTCTGGTCTCGTCTGAAAGATCCGATGAAAACGCCCGTAGAGATTAAAAGTGTTTTCTTGGACGCCAAGGGGGATACATTGCTTCCCAATCAATATACGAAACCTGTTTTTTCACATAACGGCAGTCGGTTGATTTCCGGTGTTGCCCCTGTCATAGCACCTGATGACACAACCATTGTAGACTTCGAGAATCCGGCTCTTGACATATGGCGATGGGATGCCCCGATGACTCCCCCGCAAGAACTGAAGAATGTAAGTAAAGCCCGTGAAAAGAACTATCCCGTGGTGATCGACCTTTCAGATATGAGTCAGCGTCTTGTAGATTCAGCACCTTTGGCTTTTGTTGAGGCTCCGGATCGTTGGGATGGAGATTGGGCTTTGGTGAAAGATCCGACAGATGATTCAGTGGAGAGCCAGTGGAACTATTTTGCCCCTGTGGACATATCTGTGGTTAATATAAAGATCGGTGACCGGAGATTGCTTGGGAAAGTTCCGGCAGGAGAAGCGGAACTGTCGCCAAATGGCAAATATGTGGTGTGGTATTCAGATAAAAACTATTATTCTTATGACCTGGCATCAGGCGATACCGTTAATATGACAGCAACTATGCCTACACTCATATGGAATGACGAGGATGACCATCCTATGCCGGCACAACCTTGGGGGAAGGCAGGTTGGGCGGCAGATGATGACGCACTGCTGATATATGACAAGTTCGATATATGGGCTGTTGACCCCAAAGGCATAAAGAAACCGGAATGTATCACCGCAGGGGAAGGCAGAAGACGTAATATCCGTTTCCGTTATCTTAAGACCGATCCTGAAGAAAGGTTTGTGAAGAGAGGCGGTCAGATGCTTCTTGAAGTGTTTGATTATGCCGATAAGTATAACGGACTTGCAACGGTGATTTATGGCAAGCCTGCCAAACCGGCAGTGTCTGTGCTTGACGGACATGCCTACACTCAAGTCCGTAAGTCTTTGGACAAGAATGTTTACACATGGCAGCGTGCCAATTTCTCTGAATCTCCTAATATATGGTTGTGCTCCGGGAATGATTTTGCAAAGGCGCGCCAATTGACAGATGCCAATCCGCAGATGAAGGATTATAGCTGGGGTACGGCTCAGTTAGTCAGATGGCGTGCTTATGACGGTAAAGAATCTGACGGAGTCCTTTATGTTCCCGAAGATTTTGATCCTGAAAAGAAGTATCCCATGCTTTGTGTGTTCTATGAGACAGGAAGCGAGAACCTTTACAGGCATTATACGATGGAGCCTTCTTGGAGTTGGGTGAATTATCCGTTTTATGTGAGCAGAGGTTATGTGATTTTTGTTCCGGATATTCATTATACGTCCGGGATTCCGGGAGAAAGCTGTTATAATTATGTATGTTCAGGAGTTGAGGAGATGTGCCGTCGTTATCCTTGGATTGACAAAGACCGTATAGGTATTGACGGTCAGAGCTGGGGCGGTTATCAGACAGCTTATCTTGTCACGCGCACAGATATGTTCGCATGCGCAGGGTCCGGTGCTCCGGTTGCAAATATGACATCCGCTTTCGGAGGCATAAGATGGGAATCGGGCGATTCGCGTCAGGCTCAGTATGAGCAGGGACAGAGCAGAATAGGTCGTAACCTTTGGGAAGCTCCTGAACTTTATATCCAAAATTCACCTCTTTTCCATGCCAACAGGGTTACAACACCGCTATTGATCATGCATAATGACCAGGATGGTGCAGTGCCATGGTATCAGGGCATCGAAATGTTTATGGCTTTGAGAAGACTGCAGAAACCGGTGTGGATGCTTCAGTATAACGGAGAAGCTCATAATATCCGTGCCCGCAAGAACCGAAAAGATATTACAGTCAGGCTTCAGCAATTTTTCGACCATTACCTGAAGGGAGACCCTATGCCCAAATGGATGAAAGAGGGGATACCTTCTGTAATGAAAGGTCAGGAACTTGGCTATTAAACAGTTTCTTAATAAATTGAAATGAGAATAAAAAGATATGTTATAGCGGTTATGTGTTTTGCCGTGGCAGTGATAGTTGCCGAGGCTCAACGCTTCCATTGCGAGGCTGATACGGCAAAAGCAATGGAGATTATCCGCGAGTTTTATAATCCGGGTGGAGACCCCTCGAAGATTTGCGGTCCGATAGCCGCCCGTCTTGTCGGGGTGGAATATGTTCCCGTCACCAAAGAGGATTCTTTGGGTGTTGCGGAAATACGACTTGACGGATTTGATGATTTTTCGTTTGTCAACATGGTTGCGTCGCTTGCGAAAACAGCCACATCTCCCGGGTATGCCCGTCCGAAAGACCTTGAGATAGTTCTTGAGAAAATGACATTCCGCAGGGGAGAGGCAAATGGTTTCCCATCGAGGATGGTTTATGGTGGAGACTGGATCGTGGATAACCGCTCACGCGGAAATGTTAAAGAACTGACTGAGGATTATTCCGAGAATTTCAAAACCAAATCTTTGGACTGGGTAGGTCGGCACCGTGACGAGTATGCGGCTTTAAAGGATTCAGCCACTTATGAGCGTCAAAGAATGGTTGAGTTCGGCTATCGCACGTTCAAGATCCCTCACATGAAGCGCGAAAGCACCGAATGGAAAAATGTGGCTTCTGAAATTCAGGACGGAGACCTTATCATGCTTCTTACTCCCCAGCCTGACAAGGATGTTTGGGAGATGGGTTTTGTTGTTAAGCGAGATGACGGGTTGCATTTTATTCATGCTTCCGAACGTGATGGTAAGGTGGTTGAAGAACCTGAACTTCTTGGCAGATATATCAAACGTCATGCAAAGGAAGTGTATGGCTGGAGATGGTTGAGGATATTATGATAAGGTTTGTTAACGCAAAGATCAATATAGGATTGCAGATCGTGAGGCGCAGAAAAGACGGCTATCATGATCTGCAAACCGTGTTTTATCCGGTAGGTGTCTATGCCGGCACTCCGGAGAATCCGGTTCAATTCTGCGATGTGTTGGAAATATCGCCATCAAGTGATGACGGATTGAGATTCGTGTTTACCGGTCGTGAGATTGATTGTCCTGAAGAAAAGAATCTTGTTTGTCGCGCAGCGCATCTGTTCTGGCGAATGAAAGGGGAGGCACTAAATTCAGGATTGAAATGCAGGGGGGTAACCATAAGACTCCACAAGAATCTTCCGGATGGAGCCGGAATGGGAGGCGGAAGTGCTGACGCTTCGTTTACTTTATGCGCCCTTAATTCTTTACTATGTGAAGCAGATCGGTTAGATAATGAAAGGTTGGCAGCCTTGGCTCTTGAATTAGGCGCGGACTGTCCTTTTTTTATTTTTAACAAACCGATGTATGCAGAAGGTGTGGGTGAAAGGCTGATGGATATTCCTCTTGACTTTTCAGGATATTGGCTTTTGTCAGTTAAACCTCGTGTGCATGTGTCTACAAAAGAGGCTTTTGCAGGGGTAGTTCCCAAGGCAGGGGAGGTTGATTTAAAATGTTTGCCGGACATCCCTGTTGAGCAGTGGCAGTCGGTTGTAAAAAATGACTTTGAAGATTCTATTTTCCCCCGTTATCCGGAATTGTGCAGAATTAAGGAGCGGTTGATCTCCGCAGGAGCTGTCTATGCATCGATGAGTGGTAGCGGCAGTTCTATATACGGCATTTTCCGGAATAAGGCTGTTGCAGAGGAGGCGGAATTATGTTTTAAAGGTGAAGAAACTATAGAGGGTATATATTTGTTAAAGCTATAGTAGAAGAGATTTTACAATAGAAATCTACAACAGAAGAGTTTAGAAGCTTCTGCTCATTGAAAATCTATTCGAAACCTGTCTCCGAGGCAGGTTTCATTTATTTTAACATAATTTGGCTTATAATTTGAAGTGCTATGGGAAGATTCGACAGAAAAAACAATAAAAAGCATTACGACAGAAAGAACAAAGATATGGAAGATAAGAATATAAATCCCGAAGAGATGGCTGAAGACGCTGTAATTGTGGATGATGTCAATTCGACTGTTTCTGAAAATGAAGAGGCTTCCGAGGAGGTGGCTGAAGAGACGGTATCGCTTGCCGAAGAGAACGAGAAGCTTAAGGCAGAAGTGGAAAAAGAGAAAAAAGAGTATCTTTTCCTTATGGCGGAATTTGATAATTTCCGTAAACGCACTCTGAAAGAGAAATCGGAACTAATTAAAAACGCAGCCGAGTCAGCCTTCAAAGGGTTGTTGCCCATCGTAGACGACTTTGAGCGCGCGTTGAAGGCTACTGAAGATTCGGGCGATGCAACTTCCGTAAGGGAGGGGATGGAACTTATCTATAAGAAGCTCAAAAAATATATGGAGCAGAACGGCGTGAAGGAGATGGATCCTGAGGATCTCGAATTTGATGCCGACAAGCATGAGGCGATTTCTGCAGTGCCTGTCCCTGACGAATCTTTGAAAGGAAAGATCATAGACACTGTGGAAAAGGGCTACATGATCAATGACAAGGTGCTGCGGCATGCAAAGGTGGTTGTGGCTCAGTAAAGACAAAACATTATGGCTGAAAAGAGAGATTATTATGAAGTGCTTGGCGTTTCAAAGAATGCCACAGCTGATGAAATAAAGAAGGCTTACCGTAAAAAAGCGATCCAGTATCATCCGGACCGGAATCCTGGAGACAAGGATGCCGAAGAGAAGTTCAAGGAGGCGGCAGAGGCTTATGGTGTATTGAGCGATGCTGATAAACGTGCCCGATATGATCAGTTCGGTCATTCGATGGGACCGCAGGGCTTCGGCGGCGGTTCCGGAGGCTTCGGCGGTTTCAGCGGTTTCGGCGGCGGCATGTCTATGGAAGATATTTTCGCTACTTTCGGTGACATTTTCGGTGGTCGTTTCGGTGGCGGAGGTTTCGGCGGTGCAGCCGGAGGTCGCCCGCGTCAGCATGTGAATAAAGGCACGGATTTGCGTATCACCGTCAAGGTCACGCTAAAAGACATAATGAATGGCGTTGACAAGAAGCTCAAGATTCCGAAACTTGTTGCCGACCCGATCTGTAAAGGCACCGGAGCGAAAGATGGAACAGCATTCGGCACCTGCCCCCGGTGCCACGGTTCAGGATATATATCCACCGTGCAACAGACTATAATGGGTCCGATGGAGAGCCATTCCGTTTGTCCGGAATGTAACGGAGAGGGGAAGATAATCACTGAGCAATGTCCTCATTGTCATGGTCAGGGCGTTGAAAAGAAAGAGGAGATTGTAAGTTTCCATATTCCGGCAGGTGTTGAGAATGACATGGTCCTGACAATCCGCGGACAGGGTAACGCCCCGCGTCGTGGAGGCGTTAACGGTGATCTTCTGATAGTGATTCAGGAAGAAAAAGATCCGGAGTTGATCCGAGAAGGGAATGACCTGATCTATAATCTTATGCTTGACTTCCCGACAGCTGCGCTTGGCGGCACGGCGGAAGTGCCCACGATTGAGGGTAAGGCAAGGTTGAAGATTGCCGCCGGCACGCAGCCCGGTAAGGTGCTTCGCTTGCGGGGCAAGGGACTTCCGAAAATGAATAGCAACGTAAAAGGTGATTTGCTGGTAAATGTGATGGTATATGTGCCAGAACAGTTGAGTGATGCTGAAAAGGCTGCGATAGAAAGCTTGAAGGACACGCCCAATGTGGTGCCGACAAAATCTACGTCGCAGAGGATATTCTCCCGTTTAAGACATATTTTTAATAAAGAGAACAGGGAAGAATAATGAAGAAGAATAATGAATAGGTAGCTTATTTCTTAAGAAATGCTAAGAAAGAGGGAAGTTTTTGCTTCTCTCTTTTTTTTTGTTTAATTTTGTTCATATAACTAACTCCAGATGGCTTACACCGCTCCAATAGATGAGAAGCAGCTAATTGAAGACCTGCAGAATCCGAAGACCGCAAAAAAGGCTTTCGACACCTTGATGCGTACTTACGGAGAGCAGGTGTATTGGCAGATACGTAAGATGGTGGAGAGTCATGACGATGCCAATGATCTTTTGCAGAATTGTTTTTTAAAAGCGTGGAGTAACCTGCATAATTTCCGTGGCGATGCCAAATTGTCGACATGGCTGTATAAGATAGCGATAAACGAGACAATAAATTTCCTGAATAAGGAACGTCAGCGCAATAATGTAACGGACGACGGTGATGATTCATTCTTGCTTACTAATATTGAGAGCGATGAATATTTCGATGGCGATCAGTTGCAGGTAGACTTCCGCAAGGCGGTAGATACTCTTCCTGAAAAACAGCGGCTTGTCTTCAATATGCGTTATTACGATGATATGAAATATGATCAGATGTCGGAAATATTGGGAACATCCGTAGGGGCGTTGAAGGCATCGTATCATCATGCAGTCAAGAAACTTACATCAATACTTGGATTGAAATAGTTTCTAAGATATTTGTCAGCCAATGAATATGCGCTTGGATAGGTGAAATTCTTTTTGAATCTTTTCCCGTGTTTCTTCATTTGCGACTCAGTCACATAGCTCGGCAGAAGGTCGGCTTCATGAATGCTCCTTTGCTTTAAATGAATTCTCTGATATCCTTCAAACTCATTCTGTCATCTGTTGTCGCTAAAACCGACAGCAAACATTGTATTTGCAAAGGGTATGACCTTGTCTTGTAATCTTTTGAGAAGATAGTTTTTCTTTTTTGATTACTTTTGTAAAGCAGTTTTTGTTCACTGTTAAACAGCTGTTCATTTTTAATGAACGTGTAGAAATAATGAACAAAACTGTTGGCGATTTGGAGTTTGTTCACTATCTTTGCAGTGTTCATTATAAATGAACATAACGATAAAATGAACAAACTATGGTGTTGACAGAACATGAAACATTGAATTTAGCGTTGAAGGCATTACGGGGAAAATTGATATTACCTGAAACAGCTGTCATTCAAATGGAGAACAATCCATACCGGAATTTTTATGCTGTCGTCCGGATTATGAATGTGGATTTTCTATGTGAAGTCAAAAACACGGTGACAACTGCAACTGTCGGTAATGTTGCAAGTCGCCTAAAAGCATTAGCAGCAGAAAAGCACCCCGTATTGTTGATTGCCAAATATATCACACCAACCGTTATGGAAGATTTGGCAAACAATGGTATCAACACGCTTGATTGTGTCGGTAATTGCTATATCAGATATGAAAAAGAGAATAAGGTGATATTTCACCTAACTAATAGAGGAGAAAAAAATACTTTAATGGCGGAGAAGCCTTATCCGGCATTTCAAGAAGCTGGATTGAAAGTGATTTTTTATCTATTACAGGATATTGCTAATGTAAACAAGCCCTACAGAGAAATACAAGGGGCAACCGGGATTTCTTTGGGAGCCATTAAGAATGTATTCGATGTCTTGACGGAAAGAAATTTCATCTTGCAAACCAATAGAAGACGAGTTCTCAAAAACGTAAACGTTCTTTTCAATCTTTGGGTGGAGAATTACAATCAAGTGTTGAAACCCAGGTTGTTGCTTGGAAAAATGAGTTTTCGAACGAATGACCAGCGGATGAATTGGACTGCATTGAAGTTGCCGGAAGGTATGTATTGGGGAGGAGAAGGCGGAGCAAATAAGATAGATGGTTATTTGGACCCCGGGGCATTTGACATATATACAGATATTCCTGCTGCAAACCTCCTGAAGACTGGAATGGTAATGCAAAATGAGACTGGAGAGATAAGAATCTATCGGAAATTCTGGAAATGGGAAACTGACAATCAACTCGTTCCGTTGATGCTTATATATGCGGATTTGAAGGGTAGTGGTAACAGCCGCTGTCAGGAAATGGCAGAAAGACTTTTAGATTATGGACTTAAAGATTACAAGTGAGAAAATAGCCAATCCGATATTAGTGGAATTACTGGAGAAACTGACGGATAGTTTCAATCGTATGGGGCGAGAATTTTATATTATCGGAGCAACAGCCCGTGATATAATTATCCGTCAGCTTATCGGTACTACTTCCGGCAGAAAGACAAAAGATTTGGACATTGCAATTGCAATACCTGATTGGAGTGTCTTCGATGAAATCAAAGAAAGACTTGTTGCCGATGGTTTTCAGAAATCACAACATATGCACCAACGATTCTATTATGGTGAATATGAATTGGATGTTGTTCCGTATGGTGTTGCCAAAGAAGATGATAACATTTATTGGCCACCCGAAGAAGAGATTGCGATGTCAGTGAAGGGGTTTGATGAAGTGCTTTCTGAGGCTATTATTGTTAATATAGATGATGAATTTGATATAAAGATAGCCTCTCTTCATGGTCTGTTCCTTCTGAAATTTAATGCATGGTTGGATAGGAACATCGAAACGAGCAAAGATGCGGAAGATATGTCATTTATCTTGTCCAACTATTTCATGGCTAACCTTGACCGTAATGTTTATCCGGAAGTTTATGATTGGGAAAAATTCGATGAATATATTGTCGGAGGATATTGGCTTGCCAAAGATTTGTTACATCTTCTTACCAAAGAGCAGATAAGCTATTATAAGGGCTGCATTAAAAGGGAACTTGAGAAAGATGATGAGAGCAGGCTTTTAAATCAAATTATAGAACATAATTATGGTTTGACATACGAAACTGTAAAGGATACTTGGCAAACCATTGCAGATGTTTTTCAAAAAGCGATAGAGGATGAAAACGATTGAGTTCAAAACTATTAGTTACTCCGGTAAGGATAAGACTAATGAGGATTATATCTTATGTCATAAGTTGTCCAACAATACTCTTATCGCGATCCTTGCAGATGGTATGGGAGGTTTGTCTTATGGTACAGAAGCTGCAAAAATCGTATCAGAATCCGTATTGATCACAATCCTTAACAAGATTCAGGGATGTTTCCCGGAAGACGTATTGCGTATGGCATTTGATGCCGCCGATATTGCTATATCTAAAAAATGCAGGGAATTGAAATGTAAGATGGGAACCGCTGTAACCGTCGTTTTGATGATTGATGATTCTTTGTATTACGCATGGCAGGGCAATGTGAGGCTTTATAAGGCATGTAATGGAGAAACAATATTGTTGACCACAGACCATGTCGTAGCTGAGGCAGGCGGTACATTCTTGACACGATGTATCAATGGAAAGGGATATCGGGATAATGTTCCAATCAAGCAAGAAAAGTTGGAACAAGCCGAAAGAATATTCATCTGTTCTGATGGCTTTTATCAAAAAATAAACTTGAATGCCATAGTGAAACAGGATATAGAATTTACATCCGATGGAGTTTTTGAAGATGACGCTTCATTGATTGAGGTAAAAACATTGGATTAAAGATTTAATTCGTGATTTTTGCGTATTTTATGCAAAATATCAATCTTAATTTCCAAAATAAGGATTTTATGCTCCAGCCGAGGAACGGCTCCATGACTACGGCAAAGGATTAATCTGCCCTACCGTGGTAGAGCAATACGCCTACAATACTGTTTAGTCCTTCCGGAGTCCTTTCCGCGAATCCGAATGAATACGGTGCTAAATCCCGATAGAGTTCAATTCCGGACTTGCCGTTGGAGTCTTTGCATCAAGATAAAGAGTTATTTGAAAGCATGAGGAATATAGTGATTTTCTCTGTATAAAATTTCTTTTATAGAAAAAAACTTCTATAAAAATATTTTTCTACAATCTGGCAAAGACTTTGTTCAACTATTCTTCATCCATCCTTGTGCCACAGGCATCATGGTATGCTCCGCCAAAATCTCACGAATTTTTGGAATATTTCTCATATTCTGTCAGTCACATAGCTCGCTATGTTCCTTTCTCAATATTGAAAATATACTCAAAATCTTAACGATGAAAAAAGTTTAAATCAATTCAAATGTGTTTGATGAGATCATTTATTTACTAGGGTGTTCAGTTTGATGTTCCCAATTCCATCCGATAAATCACCATTTATCGAACCCGGTTCGATAAGGTAAAAAGTATAAGGTAAGAAGTATGATTCAACACGCCAGAAAACTGGCAGTGAATAACAGCTACGACTTGACACCCTCATATATTATCACATAATTAAATATAACAACCTTTTATGCAACTCTGTGTTATGCTTTTCGTGACAATTATCTAACTTGAAATTTATAATGTCGGATATATAGCCAGATGTTTTGATGACTTGGCAGGAGCATTTCGATTGTTGAGAAATGCCGGTTTGAAAATGGAACATGAAACTGAACATTCTATTTATTTACCGGATAAATTCATAGATAGACATAGAGTTTTTAATACTTGAATGCGGCCGGTTTCGCAACCAGCCGCATTCAAGTGTTTTCCATAATACTTTTTCGAACTAACCTAACATCATGAAACGATTTTCTTTGTATCTATATAACGTTGTTCAAGTAAAAAAGTTTTCAGTTTTCGGTTTTCAGTTTTCAGATTTGATTATGAAAGTAGGTTTTCGGTTTTCAGTTTTCGGATTTGGTTCTGAAAACTGAAAACTGAAAACCACCTAAAACTAATTGATGTTGAAAATTTTTTAATATCGGTTAAACCTTGATAAAGAATGGTTGTCATAAGAATACATTGAATTAGCAAAAACATGAACAAGCAGGAATATATATTAATAGAGAAATATGGCAGGAAGGGGGGATGGACCGTGCCGGAAGGGTATTTCGAATCGGTTTATAAAGAGATCGATGCCAAGCTTCCTTCTTTTCCGGAAGCTCCAAGACATGTGGAGATGACGGCATGGCAACGGATGAAACCTTATGTATATCTTGCTGCCATGTTTGCCGGAATCTGGTTGATGATGAAGGTATTCTATCATGCATCCGGTAATGCTACCTTGAGTCTTGATAATCCACCGGAGCAGATAGCCATGGCATTGTCGGAGACAGATTTTGCAGACGCTTCGTTCCTCCCCGAGACAATGTCTGATCTGGAACTTGAAAGGGAAGTGATGAGTGAGTATGATTCCATGGAGGAGTTTAAAGTTGATTTCGGTTATGAACTGGAATCTGAATATAATGATCTGAATCTAACTGAAGAATAGATAGGGAGATAGATATATATGAAGAAGATATTTATTATAGGTCTTGCGGTGATTCTCGGAGTTGGGTGTATGCATGCCCAGGGAAAGAAGAGCCGTGAGGAAATGCGAAAGGAGTTCAAGGAATTTAAAATGAAGTTCATTGCTCAGGAGATTGACTTGGAGGATGATCAGAAAAAGCAATTTTTCGAGATTTATAATCAAATGAACGATGAAAGGACGAGTATCTTTGAACAAACACGCAGACTTGAGCGTAAAGTAAGAAAAGACTCTCAGGCAACAGAGGAGGATTATGCAGCTGTTAGCCGTGCCATCACAGAGGCCAAAGAAAAGGATGCGGCTATCGAGAAAAAATACGATGCAAAATTCTCCACCTTCCTAAGTAGCAAGCAGTTGTTCAAGATGAAGGCGGCTGAGGAGAAATTTCGCAAGAAGATGAGTGAAATGAGGCATAAGAAAAGAAAATGAGTTGTATATGATAAATTGTTGTTTTGATGGAAAGGTCGGCCGGATGTCGGCCTTTTTGTTTTTTTTAGTCATGACGCTTTTTGCCGCAGATGCGGTGGCTGTCGGAAAAAAGAACGTAAAAAATATTACAAAAACAGAGACAAAAACTGTGCAGAACACATTCAAGACACCGGATTTCGCTTTTCCCGAGGCTGTCGGCAACAATGCCGACGCTGAATTGCAGGCGGCACTTACCGCCGGGGATGACGTGAAGGCTCTAAAGGCTGCCATTCAGGTTGTGATTTCGCGCAATCTGATTTCTAAGGAGAATTATAAGGATGGTATTGCTTTGTTCGATAACCTTTCAAAGAAGCTTAAAGCTCCTTATTCCCGGTTGGCAACACTATTGCAGGCTCAGATATATACAAGTATCTATAATGCGACTCCCTGGGTTTACAATAACAGGGCGTTGCCTGTGACGAATGTTCCTGAGAATGTTATGGAATGGAGCCGTGATATCTTTTCAAACAGAGTGACAGGATTGGTGTCGGAAGCATTTAATGATGTTTCGGCAGCACGCAATATGCCCATCACTGCCATTTCTGAGATAATTGAAAACGGTAAGGATGGAGAAAAAATCGGGATGACTGTCTATGACTTCATGACAATTAAGGCAGGTGACTTGCTGGGGAGCTTTTCCGGCAATGAGTCAGCGTCTGTCATTCCTTTCGGAACCGGTGTGGCATCCGGCAACAAAGCCAGCGAACGGACAGCTTCTTTTTTGCTGAATGAAATTATTGATAACAATATATCTTGGCATCAGCAGGAGGGGAACTTTCGTCTTGCCTCAGCCATGAGTTATTATAAATACACTAACATGCCGTGGGGTGAACGACAGGATTATGCAGAAGAATGTATGAACCGTTATATCGACACTCCATATTGCGCTTCTTTCATACTTGCAAGCAGTGACAATGAAGAAAGGGGGGATTATGTTGACGATCTTGATCCGTCGGGACAACTGGAGGCTAAAAATAAAGCCTTGAAAAAGAGATATGAACTCATAGAATCTTACCTTAACAGATTTCCGGATTGTGATAATGCGACAGCCTTGAGAAATCGCCTGACAGTGCTTTGTGCTGAAAATGTAGCGGTAACTCTGCCTCGCCGCATTTATCCGGGCGTAAAGGATACGGTGTCGGTAATGTCGTCCAACGTATTTAAATTCAATATCCTTGTTGTGAAGTTACCGGATTCATATATCAATAAGGATATAAGGCTCGATGCCATAAGTGGTATAGGAAAAGTGGTGGATGCATTGCCGGTGAGCTTTATAGGGGAGAAGCCTGTTAAATTTAGAACCGACGTTGAACTTTCTCCACTTAAAAGTGGGGTATATGTATTGGTCCCTTCAAAAAATTCTACGTTGGCAGGTATTATAAAGGATACGGCTAAAAGAAAATCGCTCTCTACGTTTACAGTATCCCGTCTTGCGTCTTTCCGCGCTTCTGACCAGACTAACGAGGGTGACAGACTGTATGTGGTTGACGGTATGAATCAGGCACCGGTTGCAGGTGCAAAGGTAGTCTTTACATCACGTAATAATAAACAGAGGATTGAGAGGGTGGCTGGTTCCGATGGATTCGTGCAAGTCCCTTCCGGTTCATACGACATATTGATAAGTAAAGGAAGTGACCGACTTGCCGGAAACTTGTGGAACTGGGGATACGGTGATAACTTGCCCAAGAAAGAAACATCAGCACGCATACTTACTGACCTGTCGATATATCATCCCGGTGATACGCTCGGTTTTATGGGTGTGATATATAGCCGGGAGAATAGAGAGATGAGACAGGTTGCTGGAGAGAAAGTAAGAGTATTGCTCAGCGATGCCAATTATCAGACAGTGGATACATTGGATCTTGTCTCAGACCGTTTTGGAAGGGTGACAGGTAAATTCGTTATTCCCCAAACCGGATTGTTGGGAGACTATACGGTGAGGATGGTGAGCGGAAACGAGGAGTATGGTTCCGTATCGGTTGAAGTGTCAGATTATAAGTCTCCAACCTTTTTCATAACTACTGATGGGGTGGAGGATGGCTACAAGATAGGAGACACAATCCGGATTAAAGGGAAAGTGACCACCTACTCGGGTATGCCCGTGGCTAATGCCGATGTCAAGTTTGATGTGCGCTACGTTTCCTTACGCTGGCTCAGTTCGAATGTCAATGCCAATTATGGAGGCAACGCGAAGACAGGAGTTGACGGGACATTTGTTATTGAACTTCCCACTGAGGGCTTGCGAGATACCAAATATGCTTTCGGAGGATATGAACTTAACATATCCGCCACTAATCCGGCAGGTGAGACTCAAGAGGCACCGGCAGTATGGTTCTCTTTAGGTGAAGCTTATTCGATAGATGTTTCAATGCCGTCAAATATTCCTGCAATAGATGGCGAGAAGGAATATGCAGTAAAGGTTATGGACATATTGGGTAATCCTGTGAAAAGGACAGTATACTACAGAATCTCCGACTATGATAACGATAACAAGATATTGAAGACCGGGAAGTTTGAATCTCCGGTATTCAGATTTGACGATAACTCACTTCCTTCGGGAAGATATAAGATAAAATTCTCTCTGAGTGATGATTTCAAGGCTGTAGAAAACCAACAGCCGGCGTATGCCGTTGTCACGGTGTATAGAGATAGCGATCAGACGCCACCATATTCTACTGCTTTATGGACACCGGAAAGCCGGATTGTTGTTGATAAAGCAGAAAAGAATGTTAAAGTAAGGGTAGGGTCTTCATATCCTGATAGTTGGATATTCGTGCAGATTGCAGATTGTAACAAGGTGATTAAACGTAAGTGGTTGCAGGTGAATGCCGGAATGAAATATGTGGAAGTTCCGGTTCCAGCTGATAACAACCGTGTAACTTTGACATTCTCAGGAGTGCATGATTTCAATCAGGAAATGGCATCTGTCACGTTAATACCTCAGACACAGACTGAGAATATCAAAATAAAGGCACTCTCATTCCGTGACAGGATTACCCCTGGGACGCATGAAAACTGGAAATTCAATTTCACGCTTGACAATGTAAATCTTGCCGGAATACCTGTGGCTGCAGTCCTAAGTAATAAGGCACTTGATGCATTGATGCCTTTCGAATGGAGTTTCAATCCCCTCTCGGGAATGGGTTATGCCACAAAAGGCAGTTTGCAATGGGGATATTATGGACATGGCGGGGATTGGGAGATCGCTTTGTCTGCAGTCAAATATGGAGGGTTGACAAGATTTTATTATCCGTCCTGGGATTTCTATGGTCTCTCTTTATATGGAGCGAGCGGACTTCATAACATGATGCGTGTCAGAGGAACTGCAAAGATGGGATTGTCAACTCCTCAAAACGAAGGAACCGGCATGATGCCGGATGGTGCAAACATGGAATCGGCAGCGGATGAGGAGTTTTCGGCAGTTGAGCAAATGCCTCAGATGAAAGCGGAGGGAGGTTCGGCTACGGGTTCAGTCTCACAGGAACGTCAGCAAGAGCCTGTGATGCGTGATGTTGAATGTCCGTTGGCGTTCTTCATGCCCGAACTTATCACTAATGCCGATGGAGATGCCATGATAGATTTCACAGTGCCTCAGTTCAACGGCACATGGCAATTCCAGATTATGGGTTATACGGAAGACATGAGAGGTGCCGTAAGTGTCATGAACACGATTGCATCCAAACCGGTTATGGCTCAGATGAACGCTCCGCGGTTTGTCAGGACAGGTGACAAAGCTTCAATAGCTGCGATGATTTATAATAATTCGGTGTCAGTTGTGCCCATGTATGGAAAGATTGAAGTGTTCGATCCCGCAACGGGAGACGTTTTGAAAGCATTTACATCTGCATCTGAAAATATAGAGCCAGCAGGTTCATCAAAGATTTCTGTAGAGTTTGATGTCCCGTCGGATATAAACTGTATAGGTATCCGTGTGTATGCATATGGCGGTGATTTTGCTGACGGAGAACAGACAGTTATCCCTGTTTATCCAAGCAGCACGCCTGTAATCGAATCAAAACCTTTTTATATTGCACCCGGAGAAAAGACTTTCTCTATGAAGGTTCCCTCATTTGGCAAGGGGGCTAAAGTGACACTGCAATATAGCGACAATCCGATATGGGATGTTGTTACCGCATTGCCCGATATTTCAGAACCTCGGTCTTCAAATATCCTGTCATTGGTATATTCGCTTTATGGTAACGCCATAGGAGCCGGTCTTGCAAAGGATTATCCGGAGATTACAGAGGCTATCAAGATATTTTCGGATCCTGCAAATAGCAATGATTCCACCCTCGTTTCCAATTTGGAGAAAAACATGGATCTCAAGAACGTCATGTTGAACAATACCCCATGGGTACGTTCGGTAGCATCTGAGACCATGAGGATGCAGAGTCTGGTGAAATATGCAGATGAAACGAGAAGTAAGGATATTATATCCTCGATACTTGAAAAGATTGGTAAGCTCCAGAATCAGGATGGCGGATGGAGCTGGTGTGACGGTATGGAGTCTTCCCGGTTCATTACGGCACGTGTCTTGCTTCACCTTGCAATGCTTAGAGACATGGGATATCTTCCTGCAGAAGGGGAATCGATGGCTAAGGCAGCCGTGAAATATGTAGACGGAAATTGGGTTAAGGAGCTTAAGGAATTTAAGGGTGATAAATTTCCTTATATCTCAATGATGAATTACCTGTATGTTCGCTCCAATTTCAATGATGTCACCCCTTCCGTTTCTTTTGCTGAAATGTCTAAGAAAGGTGTGGCTGCTGTTAAAGACGGGTGGAAGAGTATGGGAATATATGAAAAAGCGACTGCTGCAACCCTGCTCCATAGGGAAGGATACGGCATGGAAGCTCGCACCATACTTGAGTCATTAAGACAATATGCTTCTGTTTCGAAAGAAAAAGGGATGTGGTTTGATAACCAGTCTTCTTCTTTCGGAGGATGGAACAAGTTGATCACTACTGCCCAGGTGCTTGAGGCTTATTCGGAGATACAGCCTGACAGTGAGAATGTAGACAAGCTCCGCCAATGGCTTCTGATAACGAAACAGGCTGAAGACTGGGGTGACGACCGGGAGACGGCAGAGGTGATATATGCTATACTTGCTTCAGGAACAAAGTGGACCGTTCCATCTTCGCCTGCGCAGATATTCATCGGTGGAAGAAAGGTGACTGTAGACAGGATTGCTGCATTGACAGGAAATGTAACAGTGTCACTTGACATGGATGGCAAAGGAGACCTTCGCATTGACCGCAACGGTGCAGGTCCGGCATGGGGCGGTTTGATCTCGCAATATGTTGCGCCTATAAAGGATGTCAAGAGAGTAGGAATCCCCGAGCTATCAGTGGAAAAGAATGTATATGTGATCACGGATGATGCTGATGGCACTTCTGCGTCAGCAGGAGATTTGAAGGTGGGGGATAAAGTGAGGGTAACTTTGACTCTTACATGCGATCGGGATTTGGAATATGTTTCTGTAATGGATTCCCGTTCGGCTTGCCTTGAACCGGCTGATCAGATTTCAGGATATACAAGGAGCGATGGAGCGTGGATGTATCGTGAAGTGCGTGATGACTCTACAAATCTTTTTATACCGTTCTTGAGTAAAGGGACACATGTGATAAGCTATGAATGCTACGTAGACCGTGAGGGCGTTTATTCACTCGGCATAGCATCGGCTCAGTCGCAATATTCGCCGGCAATCTCCGCGCATTCGGCAGGAAAACTAATCAAGGCGGGTAACTAATCCTTCCCGGTTAAGGATTACGTTGGGAAAAATGTCGAGGGCTTCTTTGCGGAAGTCCTCGTCGTTTTTATATCGTGAGGAATAATGACCTGTAAGCAAGGTCTTGGCTCCGGCATCTCTTGCCACAGTTGCAGCCTGTCGGGCTGTGGAGTGACCTCTCTGTCTCGCTTCCGCTATATGACAGTCAAGATATGTGGTTTCATGAAAAAGCAGATCCACAGCTCCTATTTTTTGTGCCAAGTCGGGAATATATGCCGTGTCGCTCATGTGGGCATATGAGAGGGGAGGTGTGGGATCCGAGGTAAGCATGATGTTAGGGATCAAGGTGCCGTCCGGTTTTATGAAGTCTTCACCTGCCTTTATCCTGTTTATTGAAGAGAAAGGCACGTTATGGAAGTCAATCATCTCGCGGCGGATATGCCTCGGTTTCGTTTTTTCCTCAAATATATAGCCAACTGTGGGAACGCGGTGGTCAAGAGGTATGGTCCGCACTGAAATTGAGTCTGTTTCAAAGATTATCGCCTCTTCCGGCTTTATAACATTGAACTGCACTTCAAACGGAAGTTCCCTTGCAAAAAAATCTAATATTTTTGTAATGATCTTTTTACCGTCAGCAAATGTATGGATCGTGATTTCGCCTCCGGCACCTCCTAATCCGAGTGAAGAGATCAATCCCGGAAGTCCCAGCACATGATCTCCATGAAGGTGAGTCAGGAAGATGTGTCTTAGCCGTGAAAATTTTAAACGATGGCGTTGGAATGCCAGTTGTGCCCCCTCTCCGCAATCGATCATAAAAAGGTTTCCACGGAAATCTATCACCGTGGAGGATGGCTGATGGCGTAGTGTCGGCTTCGCCGAGCCGCATCCGAGAGTATGTATTGTGAATGTGGACATGCGAGGGATGGTGTGTTATGTAAATGACCTTTAAACAGTTTCTAAATACAAAATTACAAAAATTTGGGGAATTGACTAAATGTTCCTATATTTGTTAAGAACTTTGTATCACGAGTTCATCATAAATAGTAAGTATTGACTTAATGATTCAAGTATGAAATATGAATGATGTTTCGGATAATGAACTGATAGGACGTATGAGGGAGGGAGATACCGGTGCTTTAGGCATTTTGTATATGCGTTATGCACCGTCGGTTAGCAACTTCGCATACCGTTTCATAAATATAAAGGAGGACGTTGACGACATCACTCACAATATATTCTGCTCCCTGTGGGATAATAGGGAGACGCTGAAAGATATAGAATCTCTTAAGGCATATCTATTTATAATGACGCGCAATGCTATTTTCAAGATTTTCAGGCATCGTCAGGTCATCGCGGAATATGAAACGGATATAAAAGGAGATGATGACGAGCAATTTTGTGATGGCGAGAGGATAGTGACAACGGCAGACTTGCTCGAAATGATTGACCTGATGGTGTCAAGGATGCCCGAGGCACAGCGCGAGGCATTCCGTATGAGCAGGTATGAGCACTTGACTTATGCCGAGATTGCAGAGAAGCTTGGAGTCAGCCAGAAGACCGTGCAGTATTACATCAGTCAGGCTCTTTCGGACTTGCGAAAACTTACCGAGGCAATGCTTATTTTCACATCTCTTGATTCTTTAAATATCATATAAATTCTTTAAATGTTATGTAAGTGGTAAGTGCTCTCATTAAAAGGTAGTGTTTCACTGCGTGTGTCTGAGGTAAGCTCACTCAAACTTGTAGATTCCAGGTGATGAAGCACATGATTATCTCTCATATATCTCAAAAATGCGGGGCTTAATCGAGTTTCTTGCCGATCTGAAAATCGAAGATTTCTTTTTGGCGCTCTATCTCAGCTGACAGCTGTTCTTTCGTCGGTAAGTATGTGAAATATTTGGCAGCATAGATTTGTTTACTGTCTTTGAGGATAGAATATCTTGCCAAATCTTTACTTGTTTCGGAGCATAGTAGTAAACCGATTGTGGGATTATCTTCTCTCGAACATTTCAACTCATCGTACATACGGATATACATATCCATCTGCCCCACGTCTTCGTAGGATATTTGAGAACTTTTTAAATCGATGAGTAGAAAGCATTTAAGGATGTAGTTGTAAAAAACGAGGTCAATGTAATACTCGCCCATATCGGTCTTGATTCTCTGTTGACGGGCGACAAATGCAAACCCTTTGCCGAGTTCAAGTATAAACTTCTGCAAATGGTTAATGATTGCAGACTCCAGATTAGTCTCTGAATATGCAGTATCTTGAGAGAATCCAAGAAATTCGGCAGCCTCCTTTATATACCAATCACGCTCATTTTCGTCTTTAACTCGTAGCAATCTTTCGTAGTGTGACCACGATAAATTGGGGAGATTATATCTGATTTCGAATTGGTCAGATGGTGTCTGACTTTTTGAAGAAGTCAATGCTGAAGATTGGTCAGACGCTGTCTGACTAATTTGCGCAGATTCAACAAGTGGTGATTGTTGAATATCCAAACCTCTGAACATCAGATAGAATTTTTTGAAGTTCTTTATCTGTGTAAGACTGTAACCTTTTCCATATTCTGCAGTCAACGCTTCTGATGCGAGTTCGATGATTCGCTTGCCGTATTCAGCTCGTTCGCTGCCATGTTGCTCTTGTTCGACAATCTTCCTGCCTACAAGCCAGTTCGCGGCGACCTGAAAAAGATCAGCGGCTTGATATGCCTTTTGTTTGGCAGTATAGACTATTGCCTTTATATCGCTGATAAATTGAGCATCCTCAGCGTTGATGTTGCAGTATTTTTTGGGGTTGGGTTTCATGTCACAAAGTTAACACAAAATACTGACAACCACAAACTTTAATATTATCTGCAATGTTCCCGAACTCGCATTAATAAATACATGATCAGCCCCTGAGAATCAGATTTAAGGTTCTCAGGGGCTGATCGTGTAAATTAATACAGTAAGTAAGGAATTGGGAACTTAACTGTAGGCTTGCGTGAATTATTTCTTAGATGCAGGGCATTTGCCGGGTGATTTGCAGCAGTCTTTTGCTTTTGCAGCATCGATTATTTTCTTCAGGGCTGGGGTTGCGTTGATTTTTTCAGCAATGTTTATTGCGGCACGCTGGTAACCCATGTCGCCCGGATGAGTGCCGTCGACGCTTGTTTCATGATCCGTGCCTGTATATAGTCCGGGTTCAAAAAAGTAGATATTAGGGTCATTGGCAATGACTTTGGCGATCTCTTCGCGAGCTGCCTGCTCTTTGTCATTCTCAAACTTACGTTTCTTCAGGTCAAAATTTTTCCATTCACGATCTACGGTCTCAAGAAAAACGAGAGGAGTGGTAGGGTGTTTGGAGCGTATTTTTTTCACAAAAGGTGCGAAACGTTCGTGAATCTCCTTAGGTGACGGATTGGAGAAGCAGTCGAATATGAACATGTCGGCATCTGTGTCACAAATAATGTCAGCAAAAAACTGTTCCATCTTCTGCTGTCCGCTTGTGCCGTAGTTGGCAATGTCCACTCCCAACATACGGGAGAGTTGGGCGGGCCATGCCATTCCGGCACGGGAAGTGCCCGAACCATGCGTGTAGCTTGAACCCATGGCAACCACCGGAGCGCGTTTTATATCTCCGCATGATTCGATTCGTGAGTCGGGAGCTACCCCGATCTCAATGGAATTGACCTGCATGAACGTAGGGAGATAAAGCATGCATTCCTTCATGGTTGTGTCCATATCGTTGATCATGGTCGATGCATGTTTTGTCCCCTTAAACTTAGGATTGCCGAAACCTGCCCATAGCCATTTTCCGTCTTGTTTGATATACAAGTCAAGTCCCTTCTCTGATATTGAAGCCATATTGGTATGCCTCAGTGTGTCAAGAGTTGTCCACTTGGCGCGGATGACCGGACTGTTGGTGCGGAAACGCAGTGCCATTCCTGTCGGCATGTTCAGATAATGCCGCACTCGCGAAGTCAGATCAGGATATTTGTCGGTATTGATCCTGCGCAGGCGGTTGCCATCGTGTTGCGGTTTGTTGATAATCGTCAACGTTGTTCCGTCAACATACTTAAGGTTTTTAGTGTCTGCACACCATGTCGGCATACAGAAGGCTGCTATGGCGAGCAGCAGAAGGAACTTTTTCATGATTGATTAAATATTGTTGATTAGTTTACGATAATTTTATCGGTTTTGTTGCCTTCATGCCGGATATATACACCGGGAGTGTCAGGTTTTCTGCATTTCACTCCTGATATGTTGTAATATTCTACATGAGCAGGCTGTTTGTCAACAAGAACTCCATTGATGCCCGACCCTCCTGCCACCGATACGGTTTTGCTAACGGACAGGTTTCCTACTGATACGGTTAACGGTGCTGACGCAGGAATTTTTCCGGCTGTGAAAACCTTGCCGTTGCATGATCCTATTTCGGGCGGGCAAGACATTGTGAAATCCGTGATATTCTTGTTTATAAGCTCTCCATATATGTTGTACCCGAGGATAACGGGTGTAAAAGATTCTCCGGCCTGAAGGTTGATCTGAGGATGGTCAAATTCCAATGACGCAAGCCGGGTGTCTCCCTCCGGGGCTATAGAGAAAACCATCCATCCGTTTGCCACGGGACGCGGAGCCGCTTCCGTGGTCTTGTTTACAATCTCATAGTCAATCATCATTTCAGCGGAACCTCCCGCATCGAAATTCGACATGTTCCAGCATCCGAAATGTTTGGCGATCTCGCACATTACCGATGTCGGGCATCCTGCCGACTTACCATACACAGGATCCGTAGATTTATCAACCACAATCATGTATAGGGTCTTGCCGTCTTCCGAGCATCCATATGCAGTGCGGGAATAGACCATGCTGTTGTAATCTTCATTATAGTTATGTTCAGTGAGTTCACCTTTTCTCATAACCATGGCATTACCCCCGATCGCCTGTTCCACTACGGGGGTGATGTCTCCTTCAAAAGTCCAGTAATATTTCAATACTACGGGATCTCCTACTTTTAGAGTCTGGTTGGCACCCCCGAAAGAGACAATGGCAAGGTCATAGTCTCCAAGTTTGCCCCGGGCATTAGTGTTCTTTTTCACTTCCTTTACAGTGAATCCTATATCATTGCCGCCACTCCATTTTTCACCCTCATTCATCTTGAGATACACCTCGATTCCGTCGGAGACATCCTCCTTGAGTTTGTATTGGTCTTTGCCGTTGTTGTCCTTACCTATATAATAGGGCATGAATTCCCTATCTCCGCCATAGAAGCTGTTGTACATTGCATAGGCTTTTGCCTGGAATCCTTTATTGCAGGTCTGTATGTTCTTTTCTGTTCCGGAGGGAGCTTTTTTGAAACATAATGTAGGTTTGCAGTAGTCAATATTTAGTGTTTTATCATATGAAACGGTCACTACGCCCGTCCGTTCCGTTCCACCATCCCATATTTCTTTGTTTTTGTTCGATTCTGTAACCAATGTCCCGTTGCGGACGCTTGCATTGCGTGTTATGCCTGCATATAAGGGGTATTCCTTTTGGCTCCCGACTATCCAGAAGTTAGCGTTCGCAGCAGCAAGCGGATGATGGGAAGTCGCGTCAAGTCGTTTTGCCGCGTCTGTAAGGAGCTCAGTTCCTTTTGCTGATTCGTTTGCAACGGTAGTTTCAATGCGGTTATAAGGGTTGTTTAGATCAACGGTTACGAGATTCACGTTCAACCCGGTTTCCGCATATTCCGGCAGACGTATCCGGCGATATAAGGTTCCGGGACCAATCTTGCGTTCTATTATAATGTCGGCATTATATGTGTTATCTCCAATCTGAATGTCCTCGGCATTGGCAAAAGAAGCAAAGCCGATCAGCATTGACAGCATGGATAATAGGAATCGTGTGTTCATTAGATAAAAGTGTAGCAATCCACAAAGTTAGCAGAAATTTTGTAATTCCGGTTCACTTTGTGGATTAAATTAATTTTACTGAGATTTATTTCACAAATATTTATTTACAGACGCACCATTGTAGTGCATCATTTTTATGCATGTCAGTTTACAACGACCTTGAAATTGTCAATAAACATGCGGGAGTTTTTGCCATCGGCATCCTGATAGCTGTTTTCGATCGATGAATCTCCCGAGACGAAAACTATTCTGGAGGTTCCATCCATTCCCGTTACGTCGATGGAGAATTGAGCTGATGGAGTCTGCCATATTTCGGTAGCCGTGGGATCAAGTGCGGGCATCATCCATGCATCATCGGCAAATGTGAATCTTACTGCCGGAAGGGTTATGTCTTTTCCGGCTTCGTTGCGGTAGCGTATGGAGAAACCGGTTTCGCCTTGACTGCTGCATCCGTAAATATTGCCGGGTCCGAGCACTGCAACAAAGAATTGTCCGCAGGCATCTTTGACGTTCTTGTTTGAAGCATAGCCGAGAGCGCTCCATGAGATGGTTGCATCAGACGCTGCGGCAATCTCAGGCACTGCCGGAGACATCAAGTCGGCGCCATAACCACCCTTGCCGAATTTGAGGAATCCCGTTCGCGCATATATCCATGTTGAGAGTGATTCCCAGCCATGAGCTTTTTCCTCTGCTGTCCATTGATCGATTCGTATCTCTTTCTTTCCGGTTTCAATTTTCCATCCGAAGATTCCCGCCTCGCTCTTAAGCCAGCTGAAATTATCAAAGAATGTGGCGTCAAGTTGTATTATCTCGATTGTTCTGCTTAGGGATGCGAATTCACCTTTTCCTTTCACTGTCAACAATGCGCGTATCTCGGTGCCTGTCTCATTAAGTCGGTCAGTTCTCACTGTAAGCTGCGAAGGAGAGTCGTATGTAACAGAGAAACGTCCGTCCGTATCGCCATTGATGATACTTTCCCATTCGATATTTGAGTCGATATTGACAGGAACACTGCCTCCGGCACGTTTGATATTCACGAGAGTAGTGCTGACATTAAGATACGGCTCACATCCTTTCTGACAAAAACTAAGCATCTGCGGCTGTTCTGCGCCGTTGAGGAGAATTTTATATTGCGCTACCCGTTCCACCGGGGAGGTGTTCTCCTCACAATATATTCTGATAAGACCATCTGCATCCCCTTCCATAGGGAAGACTTTTGCCCAAGACATGGAAGTCTCGTCCATGGGGACAAGTTGCCAGCTGCAATTGGACCGGACTACTAATTTTTCACCTTTCGAGAAAGTTGTCATATCGATCCCTTCCTGAGGTAGTGTAAAATTATCGATATCCTCTATGTTGAAATATATGTTGCCTGCTAAAGGTTCCTCCTCTTTGTCACATGCTGTGAGAAATTGTGTGAATATTGAGAGCGACAATGCCGAAATTATTGATATGTATATGGTCTTCATGATTATTATCTTGGATTTGCTACCGGGAATTTGCCTGTTATTGCTTTGAGACTCCACCATACAGGGGTAAGCATGTTGTTCTCTCCACCCATACGCTGCAATGCCTCAGCTACGTGTTGCGGATTGGTACCTGTTGTGGTAATACAGTAGGCGAAACGTTGCGGAAGCTGGTAATTATTGAAATATGTTCCTTCTCCCATAGTGAGCACCGGCCATCCGGTGCGGCGGAGTTCATGGTAAGCCTCCATTCCAACCCAGAAGAGGGAAAGGAATTTCTGCTCACAGATAAGTTTCTCCTTGTTTGGATTATTATCCCATCCGGCAAGATTACCATTAAGGAATTTTGTAACATTCTGCTCATTTAAGGGAGCCTTTACCTTTGAATATTGTTCATATTCAGCCCATTTATAGCATGATGCAGCAACTGCATTTTCGTAATAATTGCGGGCTGCGTTTTCTCCTCCCGTTATCAGCCCTTTCAGTGCAGCCTCCGCCAAAATGAACTGCACTTCGGAATAATCCATGAGGAATGCATGAGCGTCATCGCGCACAAGTACGTTATAATTAAGGAATGAAGCATCCTTGCCGGCGACACCTCCGTCTTCCGGCTGGCATCCGGCTATCGTACCTTTCCAGTCATCTACACCGGAGCGTTTGATTGCCCATGTTGTGAGTCTTGGATCCTGCTCGACATTTGTCCCTTCATAGCTAAGTGTCATCTTGATGAATTGTTCGGCAATCAGATATGAGCTGGACGAAAATTTGCTCTGGTCAATGTCTATAGGGCGGAAATGATTATAATAAGGATCCACTCCCGTGTTGCGCACGGTGGCGTTATCTGAATTTGATGTGAAAACCGGATACTTGGATGGGTTATCAAGCATCTCCTGCATTTTTTCACCGGATTTCATTTCCTGCCGACCGCTGACGCGACAGAGGAGTCTGAGATAAATAGAATTGTTGAACTTCCTCCACTTTGCCATATCGCCGGCATACATGAGATCCATTGTCCCTTTTTCGAACTTTGGTTTTGACGCGTACAGCTCGTTGGCTGTCTCAAGTTCTGCAAACATTTGTTCGTAAACCTCTTTCTGGCTGTCGAATTTTGGATGGTCGATACCATTGTCTCCCTGATAAGCCTCTCTGTATGGAATGTCTCCATATAAATCCGTGAGATTGGAGAGGAGGTATACCTTTAGTGTCAAAGCTACCGCCTTGCAGGCATCATCTTTAAATTTATCAGCGAGCTTATACATATGCACGGCATTGCCGGCTTTGGTGGCGTAATTGCTCCACACTGAAGCGAATTGATTGTCAGTGATCTTGTATCTGTGCCTTTCCTGTCCGCTCAGAGATGTGCATGCAGTGAACTGGACGAGTTCATCACACCAATAGTAAGCGTAATATGTATTGTTTTTCGCTGTGGAATAGAAAAGGCTCTCAAACATGCCGTAAGGTTGAAGTTCCCCTACAAGCATCTTGTTGGGGTCTGTGTTTGTTTCTTCGAAATCATGCGTACATCCGCCACATATACCGGTTAGCATGATGAGTGGAGCAGCAAAATATATTTTTGATTTATTCTTCATGATGATGTTAGAATGAAAGTTTGACATTCACGCCATAAGTGCGGGTCATAGGTAGTGCTCCGGCTTCAACGCCGCTGTATACGTTGGTTCCGACCAATGCTCCAGCCTCTGGGTCATAAAGGGGGAACTTTGTTATACAGAATATGTTGGTGGCGTAGAAGCCGACGGATACGCCTTGGAATACTTTAGACTTGTGGCATAGTCTGGCAGGAAGGTTATAGTCAAGACGCAATTCCTTGAGTTTGAGAAAGTCGGTTTTAAAAACATTCTCCTCGGTGAAGTCGCGTTTGTAGATCAGGGTGTAATAGGAGTTTATACTTCCCGTTACGGTCTTGTTTGGCTGATAAGTGATGCTTCCATCGGAATCTGCGACAGCATTGACACCCTCGACCACGAGACCGTCGTAACGTCCGGGAAGGGAATTTTTCAATTTACCTTGATATGCAAACATCGAGTGAGTGAGAGAGTAGGCGTGACCACCCATCTGAGCCGTGAAGTTGAGTCCAAGCGTAAAGTCCTTGTATCTGAAATTCATAGCCATTCCTCCTCTCCATGTGGGATTTATCTTACCGAAGTTTTTGTTGGTGGTCTGATCAAGAATTGGCAATCCGGTGCTTGGATCAACGATCTTCATGCCGGAACAATCAACCTTATTCCCATTCTCATCCATATAGAAAGAACCTTCGGGGGCGCGTTCATATCCCCTGCCATAAAGCCATCCCATTTCCTTACCTATGTAAGAATAAATATTCACACCGTTGCCTACGATATTCTGAGCCTGTTGGTAAGGAATTTCCGGATCCCATCCGTCTTCAAGACTTACAAGCTTGTTCCAGTTTCGTGCCCAGTTTATGTCAATGCTCCATGTGAAATCACGAGTGCGGACGGGAACACCGTGTAATGCAATCTCAATACCCTGGTTCCTGATTTCTCCACAATTCATTTTCTTGCTTGACGATCCGATTATAGGGTCCGTGACAGCACTGATAATCTGGTTTGTTGTCCTTGAATTATAATATGCGATGTCAATGCCAAATCGGTTCATGAAGAAACGGCTGTCGATACCGACTTCATAGCTTTCTACATTCTCAGGCTTGATGAAATAATTCGCACGGTTGCCCGGCAATTCATAGCTGCCGGGGTAAGTGGATGAGCTTGTATAGGAATCTACAAGTGTATAAGGAGATGTGTCGTTACCAACATTTGCCCATGAACCGCGCATCTTGAGCATATTTATCCAGGGAGCTTTATCCTGCAGGTTCAATACCCGGTCGAGGAGCACACTCGCCGATACCGAAGGGTAGAAGAAAGACCAGTTGTGTCTGCCAAGTGCAGAAGACCAGTCATTTCGGGCTGTTATGTCAAGGAAGTATGTGTTGTCCCAGCTGGCATTGAGAAAACCATAAAAGCTGTTCACAACCTTACGGCTTCTCCAATTGTATTCGCGAGGATTTTCACCGGTAGGAAGATTGGTGGAATTATATACCCCCTCCTCACCGAGTTTGGACAGGGTGATAGAATGTCTCCATACACTGCGAGTCATGTTGTTTCCTCCGAAGGCTGCATTAAGACCGAGACGTTGGCTGAACAGATCATTATTGACATACTTGAGCATGAAGTCAAGATTGGTTTCATTGTCACGGTTGTTCTGCTCCCGGTAGAAACCGGATTTATAACCCGGAGTGCGGAATGGTTTCTTCTGCTGACGGAAATCGGTCATGAAGTCAGTTCCTGCACGCAGATCAAGTGTCAGTCCTTTTACAGGGAAGGATACTTGGACGAGGACGTTACCATAGAAGCGGTCTTTGTTGATGGAGTTGGTTGCTTCGTAAAGCTGTTGGTAGGGGTTTCCAGGTTCTGTATTGCCGAGACGGTTGACCATTGATTTGCCGTCGTAACGATTGGATTCATAATTCTCCTTAGTGCATCTGCCGGCAAAATATTCATTTTTATATGAATCCATGCTGATATTGTTCGTACCCCATATGATATAATAAGTTGGGGCAGAGGTGGAATAACCTGAGATAGGCGTGTTGTCAGACGTTTTGTGAAGATAGTTACCCTTTGCCTGAATCTTTATCCATTTGCTGACCTTCGTGTTGAATGAGAAGGATACGGAGGTATTGGCATATCCGGTGTTGGGCATGATCCAGTTGTTGCGAGTATCTGTTACCGATACACGTGAACTCGTTCCTTTACCATTGTTTGATGTCAGGGTTACAGAATTTTTGAAAGTCGTGCCGGTTTGGAATATTCCGGTATACCAGTCATCGGCATATACATAAGGAAGCAGTGTGTATTCTCCGGTTTCCCAATTGTATGACTCATATTGGTTTCTCAATTTTGACGCATCGAACTTTTCACCGAAAGCATAGCGAGACGTGACACTTGTAGGAGTGAAACCTTCCGGAGCGGGAGTGTCCTTAAATTGCCAGAAACCGTATTGCCCGAAACCATTGTCGTTACCGGGACCGTACTCTGTTTGAAAATCCGGGAAATAACCGGCTTTTTCAAAAGTGACAGATGAGTTCACAGTCACTCCGATACCTTTTGTCTTTCTACCAGACTTTGTGGTTATGACAATCGCACCGTTGGCAGCGCGTGATCCATAAAGGGCTGTAGCTGCAGGTCCCTTAAGTATGGAAACGCTCTCTACATCTTCCGGATTAATTTCCGAAGCTGCATTACCAAAATCCACCGGACTGTCGGCATTGGAATATGTGCCACCTGAGCCGGTGCCTGCATCTCCGGAGTTGATTGGCACGCCATCGACAACGAATAGTGCTTCGTTACTGCCGTAGTTCAGCGACTGATCTCCGCGGAGCACTACGCGCATAGAACCGTTTGGTCCGGATCCTGCACCTGTGGCACTAAGTCCGGCAACTTTGCCGTCAAGTGCGTTGAGCCAGTTGCCGGATACCGTATTGTTGAGATCTTCACCTTCGACTTTTGTGACAGCATAACCGAGAGATTTCTGCTCACGGGTGATACCCAACGCAGTGACGACAACTTCGTTAAGATTCACAGACGAAGAATTAAGGGTGATTTTTAGATCTTTCCCTTTTGTTGCTTTTGTTTCCGAGGGATTATAGCCAACATAGCGCGCAACGAGAACAGGATTTGCGGATGCAACACGGATAATGAACTTTCCATCCGTATCGGTTGACGCACCCAAATTTGTGCCTTTCACCATTACGGTTGCGCCGATGAGAGGTTCGCCTTTATCATCGACAACGATACCTTTTAAGTTCCAGCCCTTTCCCGGCTTTTTTTCTTCAGTCGGTGTCTCAGGTTGCTTTTTCACTTCCTTTTTTTGTTCGGAGGCAGGGGTGCGGGCAATCAGTATTTTTTTGTTCTGTACTTTTACTGAAGTTTCCGGCAATGCCTCTCTTAAGATTGAAGAAATCGGTTTGTTGACTGCCTTGATTGTGACACGGCGTTCGAGCGGTAGGTCCGCATCCGCATATGCGAACGTGTAGCTGCTTTTCTTCTCTATAATATTGAGAAGTTCCCTTACCGTAATGTTTCGGGCATCAAGCGAGATTGTTTCTTTTTGCGCAAGGGCGTGCTGCGTTCCTGCCAAAAGAAGAATCAATACAGGGATAAACCTGCATAGGGTTTTCAATTGATGAATCATTCTTTGAAATTAAGGTTACTTATGTATAATATGTTGTTTTCTACGCGATAATTAATATCGGTCAGATACGATATCACCGGCATTAGATCTTCCAGCGCGTCATTTTGGAGCGTCAGGGAAATTCGTTTGTTAAGATCGACATTCTTCTCAATTTCCAATTCTACGCTATATTTACGACTCAAAGTGATGAGTATATCTCCAAGTGGCTCGTTCTCAAGCTTTAGGCGGGGCTCTATCCACCGGCAATAATTTATGGCTGCGGTCTTCTCGACATTGCAGTCTCCGTTCGCACGGTTTAATACAAACCTTTGGTCGGGATAGATGGTGACAGGCTTCTTTATGTCTTTTCCTTCAACTTTAACTTTTCCTGTGAGCAACACAACTTCTTCTTTTGAAGAGAAGGAATAGTTTCGGACATCGAAAGATGTTCCCAGCACTTCGACTTCCATATCAGTGAGTTGGACAACAAAAGGATTTCCAGCATCTTTTGTTACATCGAAAAAAGCTTCTCCCTCTACGCTTACCCGACGTTTGCCATCAGACATAAAAGATTTTGAATCATATGTCAGGCGGGTGTCGGAATTGAGTCTCACATTCGTGCCGTCGGGTAGAGTAAACTCCCCTGTGGAGCCTTTTGCAGTGATAAGGATTGTTTCTTTATCCTCATTGGACTTGGTGGAGACATATGTCACGATACTCGTCAGACATACTGCTGCCACTACTGCAGCGTACCTGATAAGTTTACTAATGTTGAATTTCCGTGTTTTCCTTACTTTAGTACCGTTAGACGAGATATCATTAAGGAGCCGTGTCAGAGCCATAGGGTCGAAAGTCCCGCTATTTTTGCCAAATTCATTGTTCCAAATGGAAAGCATTGATGACGACAATTCCGGATCGTCTTCATGTTGCAGCATCCAGTCGCGAATGGCTATGCGGATATCATCCGGAACGGGCTGATGGTTATATATGAAATCCAATATCTTTTCGTAGTCCTTGTTCATAGCGGAGGCTTGGGCGAATTAATCTGAAAGGAGTTTGATGAGTTTATCGGGATGATCTGTGGTGATGTAATCCACGCCGAGGTCGATAAAATATTTCATATCTTCTTCGGTATTGGCTGTCCATACATTTACCTCAAGTCCGTGTTTATGGGCCTGTGATATCCATTCGGGATGATTTTTCAACACCTTTACGGAATAGTCGATACCGGAAAGCCCCAGTTTTTTAATTTTTTTTGGTGACAGGTCTCCATCAAGGTAAAATATTTTCACACCCACAGGAAATATCTTTTTAAATGTCATTGCCGCATTGAGGGAGAAGACGATTATATCCGTTCGGTCGACCACCCCATGTTTGCGTAATAGTTCAGAAATTTTTGATGCAGCCACATCTTCTCTGGAATAATCGGTGAGAGATTTCATCTCAAGCACCAAACGGGTAGAGGGGTGTTGGCGTACTTCCGCGAGGTATTCATCAAGAGTCGGGATTTTTTCACCGTTGGGAAGGGTGATAGAGCGTATCTGAGCGAAAGTGGCGGTTTCCATAAACAGTCCATGGAAATTTTTATCATGGTTGACAATGAGATGGTCATCGGTGGTTAACCAGACATCTATTTCAGAACCGAAACATCCTATCGAATCGGCTTTGGCAAAAGATGCGATTGTGTTTTGTGCGGAGTTTTCGGTGTCCCAAAATCCACGGTGTGCCACTACTTTTGTTTTAGCGCATACATCCGATACTGCCAGCGAGCTGATAAGTAAGCTTGGGGTTATAAGTAAATTTAAGATTCTCATGATGTTATGTTGTTGTGTAGATTTCTCGGTATATTGATTGGAAAATCATTGTAGGGTTTCCGTTCTATATATTAGACCCCTGAAAAATAAAATATGCTAATGAAAGTGAATAAAATTTTTAGAAAAAATAATTAAATCGTTTGCAAAAAATTTGGTGGAATAAAAAATATATGTTAGTTTTGCGACATCAAAATATTGTAATGGCAATATGTTTGATGAAGTTTTTTCATAGGATTAGATTTTTTAAGGTTTAGTTACGGCTTGTCGTGAGACATGCCGTAACAATTTTTTTATTATCTTTGCCCCATCAATTTTTTTAACAGCTTCTTATAATTACCATTGTTGCCATGAAAATTATATTAAAAAAGAACAGTGCCGCGGCAGCTGTGTCATGCGTTTTTGCCGCTTCGTTGTTTTATACTCAAGGTTCTGAGTGTAAGCGTCCAAACATCCTTTTCTGTGTGGCTGACGATGCCGGTCATTTCAGTGCATATGGACACAGGTGGGTCAATACGCCGAATTTTGATGACGTGGCGAGACGCGGCATACTCTTCGATAATGTTTTTACATGCAATTCCAAGTCTGCGCCCTCAAGAGCCTGTATGATTACGGGGCGTAACTCTTGGCAGTTGGAAGAAGCGGCAAATCATTGGTGCGAGTTTCCTCTTAAATTTGTAAGTTTTCCGGAGGCGTTGAAAGAAAACGGGTACGAAACCGGATATACGGGCAAAGGTTGGGGACCCGGGATAGCTAAAACTGCAGAGGGCAAGGATCGCAAATTAACAGGAAAGACATATAATAAACGGAAGCTTACCCCTCCGACAAATTCAATATCCACGGTTGATTATGCCTCAAATTTTGATGTCTTCCTTTCAGAACGTGATCCCCGAAAGCCTTTCTGTTTTTGGTATGGAGCGCGTGAACCACATCGCGGATATGAGTATGCCTCATCTGCAAGATTCGGCAAGCAGCCTTCCGATATTGATTCTGTGCCGTCTTATTGGCCGGATAACGAGATTGTGCGGACGGACATGCTTGATTATGCCGTTGAGATAGAACATTTTGACAATCATCTCGGCAAGATTCTTCAAAGTCTTGATTCAATTGGTGAATTAGACAATACGATAGTCATAGTGACTTCAGATCATGGCATGCCTTTCCCGAGGGTTAAAGGACAGGATTATTATTTTTCCAATCATATACCGATGGCGGTAATGTGGGGAAAGGGAATAAAAAATCCCGGAAGAAGATGTGACGATCTTATCAGTGTCATAGATTTTGCGCCGACACTTCTGGAAATCACCGGAACAGACGGAGAGGCAAGCGGAATGCAACGTATCGAGGGGCATAGTTTTCTTGATATCCTCGAGGACAGGAAAGATGGGAATATTGACCGATCGTGCATGTTGATGGGGAAGGAAAGACATGACGTGGGGCGTCCTGACGATCAGGGTTATCCTATGAGATCGATACTGAAAGGAAATTATCTATTTATACGTAATTATGAGCCCGACCGCTGGCCGGCAGGCAACCCTGAGACCGGTTATATGAACATTGACGGAAGCCCGACGAAGACAGAAATCATAAAATCCCGTCGCAATCCGCAGACTAAATTGTTCTGGGAACTATCTATGGGTAAAAGGGGGGCAACGGAGCTTTATGATATAAGTAAAGATCCGTTATGCATGAATAATCTTTCCGGAAAGCCTGAATATATTGATTTGGAGTCATCTCTCGAAAAGGAGATGAGTGAAAGATTAAAACAGCAGGGTGATCCGCGCATGTCGGGCAATGGTGATATTTTTGACCGATATCCCAATATGTGTCCTGCTCATATGTATTGGAATCGTACGCGGTCGGGCGAACGGGTGCCTGCGACTTGGATCAATCCGACAGATTTCGATTCTTTATGATTGAAGTTTAATATGAAATCATTGTATTACTTACTTAATTTATAAAACATTTTTTCTTCATATGTCGCGATTTTGATGAAAATAAGCTATATATGAAGAAAAGTTTTCGTATATTTGCAACGCATATTGCTTGCGGAAGCCCGATATGGGACAAGCGGGAGGGTATGCAGACATAATGGAGAGAGTGGCTTGCCACTCTCAGAAAGCGTTTATCAGACGCTCTTTCCTGTCGATCCGGAAATGTGGCAATTTCAAGATACTCTGTCAGGAATGAGGTGACGATAGATGCCTTGTGGATATGTAAATATCATGTTTCGTGGTGCCGATGCATCCGGGATGTGGCTATTTTCATATATGCGTGAGGCTTCTGCATCGTCGCTCGTTCTACAGAGTCGGGCTAAGCCACATGCCTCGGATTGCGGAATGAGTGACAAATCAGACTCTTCACGCATTCGTTGTATATAGGCGTGCCTGATTTTTCTGTATAATTTGAATCCTTTATCAACTTAACTGACATACAGATCTTTTTGACTTGCTGAGGGGGCGTCGCGTGATGCGGCGCTTCTTTTTTGCGTGGAAGATATAATTAGAAGGTGTTTAAAAATATCCTCAAAAATGGGGATTGTAGGGGAGTGGGGTATTGAGTAATTTTGCATCAAACAACATCTGTCATGATGGTTAACGCTTTAATTCTGCTTGTTGCTTCCTCTAATTCTGTTGCTGCAGTCCCTGTTGTGGACAGTGGTGACTCTGTGTGTGCGAATCTTTCGGAGCTGAATGTCGTGGCGCTCAAGCAAGACATGAGGCTGAGGGAGGATGCAGTGTCTGCAACCGTGATAGGAAGGGATGCCCTTGAGGAATTGAATACGGTGTCGCTTAAGGGTATTTCAGATGTAGTTCCCAATCTTTACATGCCGGATTATGGTTCGAGGATCACCTCGTCGATATATGTAAGGGGACTCGGTGCCAGGATGGATCATCCTGCTGTGGGACTGAATGTGGATAATGTGCCTTACCTTAATAAGAATGCTTATGATTTTGATCTCGCCGATATAGAATCCGTGGAGATGTTGCGAGGACCGCAATCCGCCCTTTACGGGCGCAACACCATGGGCGGCTTGATAAACATACAGACACTTTCACCGATGCGCTGGCAGGGCTGGCGGTTTATGGTTGAAGGAGGTAGGGGCAATGACTATAAGGCGTCTGTTGGATGGTATCATAAATTCAGGGATGATTTTGCAACTTCAATTACGGCTAACTTTTCATATCTCGGCGGATTTTTTCGTAATGTCAACAATGGCGAATTGCTTGACAAGGAGAAAAGCGGAGCTTTAAGGTGGAAAGCAAATTGGAGATTGTCTGACCGGGTTTATATTCAGAATGTTTTATCAGGTTCTATTCTGCGTCAGGGAGGGTATCCTTATGAATATGTGGAGACTGGAGAGATAAATTATAATGATACCTGTTTTTATCGCAGGTTCACGCTTAATGACGGGTTAAGTGTGACATATCGGGGTAATGACTGGGATCTGGTGTCAATAACGACACTGCAGCATATTGATGACAATATGACTCTTGATCAGGATTTCCTTCCGCAGTCGTATTTTACATTGACTCAGAAGCAGGTGGAGACAGCGATTACGGAAGATTTGGTTGCAAAGGGGGCTGTGGCAAACGGCAAGTATAAATGGCTTGCAGGATTCTTCGGTTTTTACAAGGATCTTGACATGAATGCGCCGGTTACGTTTAAGGATACGGGTATTGCATCGCTTATCGAGTCGCATCGTAACAATGCCAATCCGGGTTATCCCATAGCATGGGACTCTCGGGAATTTCCACTGAATAGCGATTTCCGGATACCGACCTTTGGCGTTGCCCTCTATCATGAATCGAAATATGATCTTGACAATTGGCATTTCACCGCAGGTGTGAGATTTGATTTCGAGCAGGCGCGTCTACGCTATCACAGCCATTGTGACACGGGATACGAAATCCTGGAGCTTCAGCCTTCAGGCGAATATGACCATTTTAGTCACGTGGCAATCAATATAAATGATTTCGGGAGTCTTAAACGAAGATATTTCACATGGATGCCCAAGATAAGTGTGCTTTATGATCTTCCGTCAGATTTGGGAAATGTGTATGCCACGGTCACTAAAGGATATAAGTCGGGAGGTTTCAATACACAAATGTTCAGCGAAGTGCTCCAGCAGAGGCTTATGCATATCATGGGTATCGGGTCGCAATATGATGTTAATTCAGTTGTCGGCTATAAACCGGAATATAGTTGGAACTATGAAGTCGGTTCGCACCTTGCCTTTTCCGAGGGTAAATTGCAGATGGATCTATCCCTTTTCTATATAGATTGCAGGAATCAGCAGCTTACAATGTTCCCCGGAGGCACCACCACCGGAAGGATAATGACGAATGCCGGGAAGACAAGGAGCATGGGAGGCGAGTTCTCATTGAATTATTCGCCGACAGAGTGGTTTGCCCTGAATGGTAGCTATGGATATACTAATGCCCGTTTTCGTGAGTTTCATGACGGAGTCAATAATTATAAAGGTAAGGTGATACCCTATGCCCCCTGCAATACACTCTTTATTCAGTCGCTTTTTACTTGTAAACCTGCCAAGGGACCTGTGAAATGTTTGGTTTTTGATGTCAACATGCGCGGCACCGGCAAAATTTATTGGAACGAAGATAACAGCAGATGGCAGAAGTTCTATGCTCAGTTAGGTGCCTCTATTTCTGCGGAGGGGAAAAACTGGAGTTTGCAGATATGGGGAAAGAACCTTACCGGCACCAAATATCACACTTTTTATTTTAAATCGATGGGAAATGAGTTCCTGCAAAGGGGAAGACCATGGCAGGTGGGAGCAACTTTGCGTATCGATATCCGTGAATAAATGTGAAAGGATATAATAAGCGATATTGCGTGTCGTTATTATGATTACTGAAGTTGACTGGATTTATAACTAATTGAAAATAAATTAAAGAATAATGAGGAAAATTATTTTTGCTGCAGTTGCAGCATCTCTTATGACGCTTGCGTCATGTAAAAACAACGAGGGGGTTTCTAATGTGACATACTCCGTGCCTACATACAGTATGATAACCAACATTGTTGATGGTGGGGAGCCGGTGATTGCAGGCACATTATATAAGTTCAACTTCGACATGATGGCGGGTACGGCAACAATCGGTAGCGAACTTCCATTGGGTTCGAATAATAACATTTCATTCGTGACCAGTAGCATACCTTATACAGGCGGTATATACACTTTTGAGGGTAAACCGTATGAGGTGATTGATGTAAAGTCATTTAAAGCAGGTTCTGCTTCTAATCAGGAAAGCATCATTGATCTTGAATGCCAACTGACTCAGATCGCTTATTTGCCGCCTGTAATAAACGGTCTGCCACGATTTGAATATCCAGTAGACCTGAGGTATGCCGTGATGCATTACAATATTGGTGAGGATTACCGGGTGCGCACTTTCTGGAAGGACATGACATTCCGAGGCACTACAACCACTTCTTATCCGGATAAAGAAGGTGTAACGAAAAATTATACCAATAAAGAAGTGCTTTACCGTATAGTAATGGACATTAAGGAAAAGGAAGCTACTGTAATCCTTTACAATGTCAAGCTTGCGGAAGAGATGCCGATGACTATCAGCAATATCGTATTGGAAAAACTTCCTTTGGCGTTCGATGCAAACGGAATTAAGATTGTTGCATCTGAAATAGTTCCCAAAATTTATGAAGGCAGTGAAGCTACCCCAAATCCTAAGTATAAGTTTGATACCTTTGAGTGTGATATACTCGGGGACCTTACAAACGCTACTATAAGATATAAGGTTGCCGGAATGTATCAAGGTCAGTTTACCGGCAGCTATCTCTTGAAGTTAAATAAAGAAACGGACAATAAATAATAGGTTTATTTTAACTTTATTTATGTTTTGTAAAAAACAGTTAAACGAATCCGTATAATAGAATGTGAATGCGTTCCCTTATAGGGAGCGCATTTTCTGTTTTTGTAGAAATATTGGTGAAAAGGTGAAAAATTCACAATTTTTAAGGAATTGTGCAAATCGGTTTGTCTGATTGATTAAAAATTAGTACCTTTGCCAATAAGATTTGTTCCTTATTGGGGCATCCTTATTAAAAAATTAACTGGATTTAAGACTAAAACATTAAACTATAAGCAGATATGAATCTATTGCTGGAGATAGGCAATGGGGCGTTGTCGGTGACGGCGGTTCTTACGGGTATCGGACTCGTGTTTGCTGCGCTCCTTATAGCCAAACTGATTTCTCCGAGATCTTTTTCAGTAAGAAAATCAGAACCTTATGAGTGCGGTATTCCGACTCGCGGTGAATCTATGATTCAGTTTAAGGCGGGATATTACATTTTTGCAATCCTGTTTCTTATTTTCGATGTGGAAACCGTCTTCCTCTGGCCTTGGTCGGTAGTTATGCGCGGTCTTGGTCCTCAGGGTCTTCTCTGCATCGCAATTTTCATGTTTGTGCTGATTATGGGTCTGGCCTATGCCTGGAAGAAAGGAGCTTTGAAATGGGAATAGACAAGATTAAAAGCATGAAGCGTGAGGACTTCAAGGATAATGAGTATATCGATAAACTCGTAGAGGAACTCAACGCAACCGGCGCCAATGTGGTTGTCGGAAAAATGGATGAACTGATCAATTGGGGTATATCCAACTCTCTTTGGCCTTTGTGCTTTGGCACGAGTTGCTGCGCTATCGAGTTTATGAGCCTTGGTGCTGCCCGTTATGATATGGCGCGTTTCGGATTCGAGGTTGCGCGAAACTCTCCCCGTCAGGCTGACTATGTGATGGTGCAGGGCACTATCGTACACCGCATGGCTCCCGTCATGCGTCGTCTTTATGAACAGCTTGCCGAACCCAAATATGTTATAGCATGCGGCAGCTGTGCTGTTTCCGGAGGTCCGTTCAAAAATTCATATTGTGTAGTCCCCGGTGTTGACCAGATACTTCCGGTTGATGTGTATATTCCCGGTTGTCCTCCGCGTCCGGAAGCTATGTTCTATGGACTTATGCAGCTCCAGCGCAAGATCAAAGTGCAGAAATTCTTTGGCGGTGCCAACCGTAAGGAGAAGATTGAGGAATTTTTCGCCCAGCATCCTGAGGAGAGGGGTGAGATTGGATAATACATTAAGGTATTAATACGAATTGACTTTAACCATGAGCGATATAAAAGAAATTATCGGTAAGATTTGTCCCGAAGCCACTTTCGAAGAAGGGGAGTGCCTGTTGGTGAATGTTCCCGAAAAGAAGTGGTATCCGTTGGCGAAAAGCCTCAAGGAGAACAAGGATCTTGATTTCGATGTTCTTTCAGCCGTTGTCGGAATGGACTGGAAAGATACAATCGGAGTCGTTTATTATCTCACATCTACCTCTCATAATTGGGGGATGCTTGCCGTAAAGGTGGAAGCAGAGAGCCGTGAAGATGCATATATTCATAGTGTCTGTGACCTGTGGAAGGTTGCCAACTTCCAGGAGCGTGAGGTTTATGACATGTTCGGGATCAAGTTTATAAATCATCCCGACATGCGTCGTTTCTTCCTCCGTAACGACTGGGTGGGTCATCCTTTGCGAAAAGATTATGACGCTAATCCGGAATTGAATCCCATTCGTCTTGAAGATGAACAGAATGAGGATGATTCCCGTGTTTTCGTGGAAGACGCTTCCGGGAATGTGACTGAGGAGCCACGCAAAGTTTTCGAAAAAGATGAATATGTGGTGAATATCGGTCCGCAGCACCCGTCTACACATGGAGTTATGCGTTTCCGCGCTTCGCTTGATGGCGAGATCGTTAAGAAGGTGGATGTTGTTTCCGGTTATATACACAGGGGTATTGAGAAACTGACAGAGGGTATGACATATCCCCAGATTCTTCACTTTACCGATCGTATGGATTATATGTCGGCTCATCAGAACCGTCATTGTCTCTGCATGTGTATTGAGAAGGCTCTTGGTCTTGAAGTTCCCAAGAGGGCTCAGGTTATCCGCACTATGATGGATGAACTTATGCGTATAAGCTCACATCTTCTTTCTTTCGGTTGCACGGCAATGGACCTTGGTGCTACCACGGCATTCTTCTATGGTTTCCGTGAGCGTGAGATGGTTCTTGATATTTTCGAGAAAACATGTGGTGCACGCATGTCGATGAACTATAATGTCATCGGCGGTGTGATTGCAGATCTTCATCCCGATTTTGTTAAAGACGTGAAGCATCTTATTGAGATTATGCCCGAACGTCTTAAGGAATATCATAAGGTATTCTCCGGTAACCTTATAGCCAAGAACCGTCTTGAAAAAGTTGGTATGCTAAGCAAAGAGGATGCTGTAAATTATGCCATCACCGGACCGAGCGGACGTGGATCCAATTGGAGTTGCGACTGCCGCAAGAAGCATCCATATGCAGCTTATGGTGAGGTGGAGTTTGATGAAATACTTCTTGACGGATGCGATTCATATGCACGCTATATGGTGCGTATGAAAGAGATCGAGCAAAGTTGCCGCATCCTTGAGCAGCTTGTTGACCGCATTCCTGAAGGTGATATCCGTGCTCAAGTTCCTAAGATTGTCAAACTTCCCGCAGGTCGCTGGTATCAGCAAGTGGAGGCAAGTCGCGGAACATTCGGTGTGTATATTGAATCTACTGGTGAAAAGAATCCGTATCGTGTTCATTTCCAGAGCCCGTGTTTCAACCTTGTAGGTGTTATGGATCTTACATGTTCCGGCTATATGATAGCTGACCTTATCACTATCGGTGCCGCGCTTGATTTCGTAATTCCCGATATTGACCGCTAAATTACATTCTCTCAGGAGAATAATGAATAAAAATTGATAATACAATAAGCGTATAATCCAAATAAGAGAATAATCAATATGTTTGATTTCGGAAAATGGACATCTGCATTCAATAACTTCCTCCTTGGCACCGGTATGCCGGATTGGACGGTGGTTCTGATTGAGTGCGTGATAATAGCGGTTCTCGTGCTTGCCACATATACCGTGTTAGCTCTTTTCTATATTCTTTATGAACGTAAGCTTTGTGCCTGGTTCCAATGTCGTCTCGGACCTATGCGAGTGGGTAAGTGGGGACTCCTTCAGGTCTTTGCCGACATGTTCAAGATCCTTATCAAAGAGCTTATATGCTTGAAGGGTACAGACCGTTTCCTTTTCAAGCTCGCCCCCTATATAGTGATTACATCGTCCGTGACAATGCTCGCGTGTCTGCCGTGGGGTAACGGATTGCAGATAATTGACTGGAACATAGGTATATTCTTTATACTTGCCGTTTCCTCAGTGGGCGTTCTTGGTATCTTGCTTGCCGGTTGGGCGTCAAATAATAAATATACACTCATCGGTGCGATGCGAAGCGGTGCCCAGATGATCAGTTATGAACTTTCTCTCGGGATTGCTCTTATGACTATCTGCGTGTTCGCCGGCACTATGAATATTTCGGAGCTTGTGGCAGAGCAGGAGAGTGCATGGTTCTTGTTCCGTGGTCATGTTCCCGCAATTATAGCCTTTATCATATATGTGATTGCGGCTACTGCAGAAACCAACCGTGGTCCGTTCGACCTTCCAGAGGCAGAGCATGAGCTTACGGCGGGTTATCATACTGAATATTCTGGTATCCACTTCGGTTTCTTCTACCTTGCTGAATACCTTAACCTCTTTATCGTATCGGGCATAGCCACGCTGATGTTCCTCGGTGGATGGATGCCTTTGCATATTCCGGGCTGGGAGGCATTCAATCATGTTATGGATTTCATACCTTCTGTAGTGTGGTTCCTTGCCAAAGCGTTCTTCATTTCGTTTGTGATTATCTGGTTCAAATGGACTTTCCCGCGTGTGCGTATTGACCAGATGCTTGCTTTCGAGTGGAAGTATCTCATGCCTTTCTCGCTTGCGAACCTGATACTCATGGCTGTGTTCGTGGCTTTGGGATGGCACTTCTGATTTGAATTAAAAAAATACAAAAAATATGTTGGATGCAATGGGTGCTTGCTTATTGATCCGACCATAGAAAATACAAGAATTATATATGAGCGCAAATTACGGCACAGTGACCCAGGTGATCGGACCTGTGATAGACGTCTCGTTTGAGGGTGGAAAAGAAAATATACCCCCTATCTATACAGCCTTGAAGGTTGAGCGCGACAATGGCGAGGAATTGGTTCTCGAAGTTGAGCAACATATCGGCGAGGATACTGTCAGGTGTGTTGCCATGGAGAGCACCGATGGTGTGCGCCGTGGTGTGAAGGTTATGAATCTTGACCGTCCGATAGCAGTGCCCACCGGAAATCAGGTTAAAGGTCGTCTGCTTAACGTGATCGGCGAACCTATCGATATGCTCGGTGAACTGAATCGTGAGAACTTGCGTCCTATCCACCAGCCGGCTCCTGAATTTGAGGATCTTGCTATCTCGCAGGAGATCCTGTATACCGGTATCAAGGTTATTGACCTTCTCGAGCCTTATTCAAAAGGAGGTAAGATCGGTCTGTTCGGTGGTGCAGGTGTAGGCAAGACTGTGCTTATCATGGAGCTCATCAATAATATCGCCAAAGGACATGACGGCTTCTCTGTATTCACCGGTGTGGGAGAGCGCACGCGTGAGGGTAATGACCTTCTCCGGGAGATGATCGAGAGTGGCGTTATCAAATACGGTGAGAAGTTTGAGGAAGGGATGAAGCAGGGCGAGTGGAACCTCAATGATGTGGACCAGGAGTCTCTGAAAAATTCACAGTCAACTTTGGTATTCGGTCAGATGAACGAACCTCCGGGTGCGCGTCTTCGCGTAGCGCTTTCAGGTCTGACTGTAGCTGAGCAATTCCGCGACAGTGATGGCGGTGGTAAGGAAGTACTTCTCTTTATCGATAATATATTCCGATTCACACAGGCGGGTTCCGAGGTGTCTGCGCTTTTGGGCCGTATGCCTTCTGCTGTAGGTTATCAGCCGACGCTGTCATCTGAGATGGGTGCCCTTCAAGAGAGGATCACTTCTACAAAGCAGGGTAGTATCACCTCCGTACAGGCAATTTACGTGCCTGCAGACGACTTGACCGACCCCGCTCCTGCAACAACTTTCAGCTTCCTTGATGCAACCACCGTGTTGAGCCGTAAGATTGCAGAGCTCGGTATCTATCCGGCTGTGGATCCGCTTGATTCAACTTCTCGTATCCTTGATCCCAATATTATCGGTGAGGAACATTATAATGTGGCTCAGTCAGTGAAGCAGCTTCTGCAGAAATATAATGAACTTCAGGATATTATCGCGATCCTCGGTGTTGACGAGCTGAGTGATGAGGATAAGCTTGTTGTGGCAAGGGCGCGTCGTGCACAGCGTTATCTTTCTCAGCCGTTCCATGTGGCTGAGCAGTTCACCGGACTTAAAGGTGTTATGGTGCCTCTTTCAGAGACAATCCGTGGCTTCAAGATGATTCTTTCCGGAGAGTTGGATAATCTTCCGGAGCAGGCGTTCCTTAATGTAGGAACGATAGATGAAGCTATCGCCAAGGGTAAGAAGATGATGGAGGAGGTTAAATAATCCTTGAGATCTTCAAAATTTTCTAATATTTAAAATCAAAGAATAGATGACACTTGAAATCATATCGGCTCACGAAGTGACATTCAAAGGGGAGGCAGCCGCCGTCACGTTGCCCGGTAAATTGGGATCCTTTACGGTCTTGAAAAATCATGCCGCACTGATTTCTGTGCTTACCAAAGGAAATGTGAGATACACAACTCCTGCGGGTGAAGAGAAATCCCTGAGCATAGAAGGCGGAATTGCCGATGTCAACAATAACGTGATTTCAGTATGCGTCTATTAATTTCAATAAAGGAGAGTATGTCGAAAAGAATATCCATATTGACAATTCTGCTGGCTTTCTTTGTCGCGCTCCCGTTTTCTGCGTCGGCTTCCGGCAGCGAAAATGAGAATCTTGACGTCAAGGAGATTATTTTCGAACATCTCGGCGACGGTTATGGCTGGGAGGTTCCCTTTGCCCATGTTTACCGTATTCCCCTTCCTGTAATAGTCAAGGCTGAAGACGGGAAATGGTTCTGTTTCTCTTCTGCCGACCTGACTGAATTGGAGGTTACCGAGAATCCGGAGACAGGAAAGGTGTCTAAGCATCTTGTTCCTGTGATGAAGACGATTGAGCGAGATGGAAAAGCTTATAATTTCATGCTCATGCATGCGGGTGATAACAAGGATAAGGTTGTTCAACTGATTCCTGACGGAAGCACTTATCGTGAATATCGTCCTCTTGATCTTTCCGTGACCAAAAATGTTGCAGCTTTGTTTATCGCAGCATTGCTTGTTACGGCAATGGTAATGGGTCTTGTAAGATATTATAAGCGTAAAGGTTTACGTGCTCCCCGCAAAGGGATGGGATTTTTCGAGATGCTCGTTTCGTTTGTGTATTACGACACAATTAAGAATACGCTCGGTGAGAATACCAAAAGATTTGCACCATACCTGCTGACATGTTTCTTCTTCATTCTGACAATGAATCTTGTCGGTCTTATTGTGATTTTTCCCGGAGGTGCGAACCTTACAGGTAATATTGCAGTAACATTGGTTCTTGCATTCATGACATTTGTCGTTACCAATCTTTTTGGAAACAAGCATTATTGGAAAGAGATATTCTGGCCTGATGTTCCTCTGTTCTTGAAGTTTCCTCTTCCTATCATGCAGGTTATCGAAATATTCGGTATATTCACGAAACCGGCGGCGTTGTGTGTACGTCTTTTCGCCAACATGATAGGTGGGCATATTATCGTGATTACACTTACGTTGCTTATCTTCATATTCGCGGCATTCGGTGCCGGAGTGGCAGGTGGCGCAACAGTGGTTTCAGTGCTCTTTACGATATTCATGCTTCTTCTTGATGTTCTTGTAAGTTTTATTCAGGCATATGTATTCACACTCCTTTCGGCATTGTTTATATCTATGGCAGTGGTGAAAGAGCATGAGCATGAGGTTAAGGAACATGAGGGCGATGCTCAGAAGGAACTTCAAGATCTTAAAGAAATTGAAGAAGGGAAAGCAGCGATGCGCAAGCTTGCCCATGAAATGGACGTATAATTGCTACGACATTTAAAATAAAGAAATAATTAATAAATAACAATTTAAAAAATCTGAATTATGTTATCAACTATTTTAGCAGAACTTTCCCTGCAGCCTATCGCAGGACTCGGCGCAGCTCTTGGCGCAGCATTGGCAGCAATCGCAGCCGGTATCGGTATCGGTAAGATCGGTTCTTCCGCAATGGAGGCTATTGCACGTCAGCCGGAGGCTGCAGGTGATATCCGAAGCAGTATGATCGTAATCGCGGCTCTTATCGAGGGTGTTGCGCTCTTCGCGGTTATCGTATCAGCTTTGGCATTGTTCATTAAATAAATAGGCACTAATGGAATTATTCACGCCCGATTTTGGCTTGGTATTCTGGATGTTCATTGCGTTCATCCTGCTTTTCCTTGTGTTGGCAAAATGGGGTTGGCCGGTGATCATCAAGATGATGGATTCCCGCGCAGCCACCATCGACCAGGGCGTGGAAGACGCCAAGCAAGCCAAAGAGCAACTCGACAATGCCCGTGAAGAGGCAAAGAAATATGTCGTGGAGGCTCAGGCGCGTCAGGCAGAGATGTTGCGCGAGGCAGCACGCATGAAGACCGAAATCATCGAGCAGGCAAAGAATGAAGCCGCCGATGCTGCACGGAAAGAAATGGATGCTGCGAAAGCCGCCATCGAGCAGGCACGCAAAGAAGCCGAGTTGCAATTTAGAAACGAAGTTGGCAAATTCTCGATAGATATCGCTGAGAAGATGGTCAGAAGCCAGATGAAGAGCGATAAGGCTCAGACAGAGCTTGTCAACAAATTATTGGACGAAATAGAGAAAAACTGAAAGTAGATGGTTTCCGGACTAATACCTCACCGCTATGCCAAGGCATTGTATAAATTTGCGTTGGAAAGCAACAAGGCAAGCGAAGTTTATGAAGAGATGAAGCTTGTTGTGGAGTCTTTTCAGCGTAATGCCGAACTGGAGAAAGTGTTGTCAAATCCTTTCGTGGATGCGGCAGACAAAGAGAAAGTGCTGTTGTCAGCGGCGGGCAATAAGCCCGGAGAGGACTACCGACTGTTTGTGAAGCTCATCCTCGATCATAAGAGAGAGGAATACGCCTATCTTATGGCGCTCGCTTATCGCGATATCTACCGCAAGGATAATAATATCTCGCAAGTTAAAATCACCACGGCGGCGGAACTTCCGGATGCCGAGATGAAGAAACTTCAAGCGGTAGTTGAGGGTGCATTTAAAGACTCTAAGTTTGAGTATACGTCAGAAGTGAATCCTGATATTATCGGTGGCTTCATGATTGATGTAGACTCCACGAGAATGGATGCCTCCGTGAGCGGCGAACTTGCACAATTACGTCAAAATCTCTTAAGAAGCAATTAAAAAGATGCTCAATCCCAGCGAAATATCAGATGTTTTAAAACAAGAGCTCGAAAACATCAATTCAAAAGTCAAATTTGAAGAGGTAGGCACGGTGCTCAGCGTCGGTGACGGCGTTGCGCATGTCTACGGACTCGAGAATGTGAGAAGCAACGAGCTTGTGGAGTTCGAGAACGGTGCAAAAGGCGTTGCCCTCAACCTTGAGGAGAGCAATGTCGGTGTCGTGCTTCTCGACAAAGTAAATTCAATAACCGAGAACATGTCTGTAAGGCGCACGGGAGAGATTGCGTCTATTCAGGTGGGTGAGGGGCTTCTCGGGCGTGTGATCAACATGCTTGGAGAACCAATCGACGGAAAAGGTCCGATCGAGGGAAAACTCATCCCTCTCCCCTTGGAGCGAAAGGCGCCCGGCGTAATATTCCGCCAGCCTGTGGTTCAGCCGTTGCAGACAGGTATCAAGGCTGTTGACTCGATGATTCCTATCGGTCGCGGTCAGCGTGAGCTTATCATCGGTGACCGTCAGGTGGGTAAGACGGCTATTGCCATTGACACTATCATCAATCAGAAGGAGAACTATGAGGCAGGCAAGCCTGTGTTCTGTATATACGTAGCTATCGGACAGAAGGCTTCAACTGTTGCAGCTATCGTTAACACGCTCACTAAGTATGGCGCGATGCCTTATACCGTGGTAGTTGCCGCGAATGCGTCAGATTCAGCGTCAATGCGTTATTACGCACCGTTTGCAGGTGTTGCTATCGGTGAGTATTTCCGCGACTCGGGGCGTGACGCTCTTATCGTATATGATGATCTTTCAAAACAGGCAGTGGCATACCGCGAGATCTCGCTTATCCTCAAGCGTCCTTCAGGTCGTGAGGCTTATCCGGGTGATATCTTCTATCTCCATTCACGTCTTTTGGAACGTGCCGCTAAAATTATCGGTGACCAGAAAGTTGTGGAGAATATGAACGACCTTCCTGAGGTAATGAAACCTATGGTAAAGGGTGGAGGCTCTTTAACGGCACTTCCGATCATCGAGACTCAGGCGGGTGACGTGTCTGCGTATATCCCGACTAACGTAATCTCAATCACCGATGGTCAGATCTTCCTTGAAACAGGTCTTTTCAATCAGGGTATACGTCCTGCTATCAACGTAGGTATTTCTGTATCGCGTGTTGGTGGTAATGCCCAGGTGAAGGCAATGAAGAAGGTGGCAGGTACGCTTAAGATCGCGCAGGCTCAGTATCGCGAGCTTGAATCGTTCACAAAATTTGGTGGCGATGTGGATCCTGTAACGGCAAAAGTGATTGATACCGGCCGTAAGAATCAGCAGCTTCTTATTCAGCCTCAATATCATCCCTGGCCTGTGGAAAATGAGATTGCAGTCATTTTCTGTGGTGTAAATGGACTTCTTGAAAATGTGCCTCTTGAGAAAGTGGGACAATTCCAGGAGCAGTTCCTCCAGATGTTGCAGATGAAATACAGGAAAGAGGTGCTTGACGAACTTCGTCAGGGCAAGCTCACAGATGATGTTTCCGAGAAGCTCACCAAGTGCGCTAAAGAGGTATCGGATTCTTTGAGTGCAATAAATTGATCCTCTAAAACATAAAAAAATACTTAATGGCAACCCTTAAGGAATTAAAAATACGTATCGGTTCTGTAGCATCGAGTGAGAAGATAACCGGCGCCATGAAGATGATTTCTTCTGCGAAAGTGCATAAGGAGGAGCAGAGTCTGCGCCGCCTTAAGCCTTTCAAGGACCAGATAAAGTCTATCATGGGTCATATTCTCTCAACAGGTGAAAATTTCAATTCCCCGCTTATTGAGCCGAGGGAAGTGAAGAGAGTCGGTATTGTGGTCTATGGTTCGGACGATGGTCTCTGCGGAGCTTATAACATTAATATCTTCAAGGGTCTTCTTATCGAGATTGACCGCTTGAAGAACGCTTACGGGAGGGATCTTTATGTGGAACTTTATCCTGTCGGCAAAAAAATGACGAAGGCTGTCCGTCATCTTTCAAGCGACCTTCTGGAAGTCAAGGCTACAGACGGTGTCGATTCAAAGATGAAGGGAGACGTAGTGACCGATTTCACGAAGACACTGAGAGATACGTTCCTTAACGGAAGTCTTGATCTTGTCGAGACAGTGTATATGAGCTTTAAGTCAATGAGTCGCCAGACGCTTACCACCGAGCAGCTCTTTCCCATTACGGAGAAAATGTTGACCGGTGAGATTGAGGATGGAGACGACAATAAGCTTTATATATTCGAGCCGGATGCCAATAGCATCTTTAATGAGGTGTTGCCAATGTTCGTGATGTCTACGATGCAGGAAATCACCGTGCAGAACCGTGCTTCTGAGCAGGCTGCACGCGTGATGGCAATGCAGAGTGCGAATGACAATGCGAAAAAACTCTTCGACGAATTGCAGCTTGAATATAACAAGCTTCGTCAGCAGAGTATCACCACCGAGCTTCTGGATATTCTCGGAGGTCAGGTGGAACGATAACCTATTCAGAAAAGATATTAAATTAATCTCATAAAAGAACCAACCTAAAAGCTACATGGGCAGTATTAAAGAATATTTCACGTCAGTGGGGCAGGGGGTAAAGAGTCTGCTTGTGGGAATGGGTGTTACCGGAAAAGAATTTGTGACTCCCAAGATTACAGAGCAGTATCCGGAAAACAGGAAAACGTTGCAGATTGCAGATCGTTTCCGCGCAGAACTTACCTTGAAATACGACGCAGAAGGGCGTCACCGCTGCATAGCCTGCGGGATCTGCCAGATGAATTGTCCTAACGGCACAATCAATCTGACCACTAAGATGGTGGAGCTTCCCGATGGCAAGAAGAAGCGTAAACTTGACAAATATATGTATGACCTTGGAAGCTGCACTTTCTGCATGCTGTGTGTCACTACATGTCCGCAAGATGCATTGGAATTTTCCAATGATTTCGAGCAGGCTGTTTTCTCTCGCGAAGCCTTGATGAAGCAGCTTAACTATCGTCCGGAACCTGCAGATCCGGCACCAGTGCCAAAACCTGCGGCACCGGCTGTTGAACCTGCTGCGGATAATAAGTAATAAGGTTTACGATTTAACCATAGAATAAAAATTTCACAATAAATGGATTCAGTAGCAAATATAATTTTGTATTTCGTGATTGCCATTTCCATTACTGTTTTTTCGGTAATGGCAGTTACGTCGCGCAGAATACTCCGGGCTGCCACCTATTTGCTGTTCGTTTTGATCAGCACCTCGGTGATCTATTTTCAGCTTGGCTATCAGTTTCTGGGAGCCGTGCAGATTGCAGTCTATGCCGGAGGCATAATGGTGCTGTTTGTGTTTGCGATTCTTTTGACCCGCAAACCCGGTGACATGGCTGCTCCGCTGGAGTCGCATCGCCGCGCTCTCGGGATTTCGATCTCGGTGGCAGGCTGCGTCCTTCTTCTGCTTGCTCTCTTCTACATGCCTCTGCTTAACGGCGCTTCATTAATCGAAGCGGTGAATGCAGGAAATCAGATAACCATGCATGATATAGGTCGTGCCTTTACGGGTACAGACCGTTTCCAGTATCTGCTTCCTTTTGAGGCTATCAGTGTTTTATTACTTGCATGTATCATTGGCGGCGTTGTAGTTGCCCGTAAAAGATAAACAGATATGGATTTAAGCATGTTATGGTATCTTGTGCCGAGCGTCATAATGTTTGCCGCCGGTGTCTACGGGTTCTTGACCCGCAAGAATATGATCGCGCTGCTGATTTCATTGGAGCTGATGCTCAATTCGGCCGACTTGAACTTCGTGGTTTTCAACCGATATCTCTTCCCCGGTTCGATGGAAGGAATGGTTTTCACCCTCTTCGCCATCGCCATCGCAGCAGCTGAAACAGCTATCGCTATCGCGATTATCGTCAATCTATATCGTGCAGTGGGAAACACGGATATTAACAGTGTTAAAAAAATGAAATACTAAGATATGGAC
>CASBHZ010000012.1 GCA_949123685.1 uncultured Bacteroidales bacterium
GAAGAAAGAACCGAAGAAAGAGCCTTTAAGACCGAAGAAAGAACCGAAGAAAGAGCCTTTAAGACCGAAGAAAGAACCGAAGAAAGAGTCTGTAGAACCGAAGAAAGAGCTATTGGAAGTTTTGAATTTGGTAAGAGGGAATCCTCGGATCACGTATAGGGAATTAATGCTTAATCTCGGAATAAAGGAGAGCGCGATTTATGAGCGTGTGAGGAAATTAAAGGTTGCAGGGTTGTTGCGTAGAGAAGGAGGCCGTTTTGGCGGTAAGTGGATTGTAAAGAAACTGTGATATAGATGCTTATGTGCATATAAACTACATTTAAAATGGGAAAAGACCAGACTGTGTTGTTTCATTCAACGGTGTTCGGACCGATTCGTAGCCGGAGATTGGGAGTGTCGTTAGGTATAAATCTGATGCCCGACGATGGCAAGGTATGTTCATTTGATTGTCTCTATTGTGAGGCTGGCTATAATGCCCAAGGTAAGGGCACGACGGGGCTTCCGACGCAAGAGCAAGTGAGTGTGGCACTTGAGAATAAACTGAAAGATATGAATGCTGCCGGAGAGCCGCTGGATGTCATAACATTCTCCGGAAATGGAGAACCGACACTTCATCCTAAGTTTTCCGATATTATAGATGATACTCTTCGTCTCCGGGATAAATATTATCCTGCCGCGAAAGTCTCGGTTCTTACAAACTCTACACGTATTTTCGATCCGGAAGTGTCTGAAGCTTTAAAGCGGGTGGACAATAATATTCTGAAGTTGGATTCAGCGATAGAGCCGACAATGCGTCTTATAGATCGTCCGACATCGAAGGAGTTTACGGTAGAGAAATTGATTGAGGCGCTTTGTCAATTTTCAGGAACAGGAATAATACAGACAATGATATTGCGCGGGGAACATTGCGGGCACAAAATAGACAACACTACCACGGAAGAGATCGATGCGCTTATTGAGGCATACAAGCGGATTCAACCACGCGAAGTGATGATCTACAGTCTTGACCGCAGCACCCCTGAAGAACATCTGGAAAAAGTAGAACGGTCTGAACTTGACGTTATCGCTCAGCGCATCAGTGATGCCGGAATAAAAGTAATGGATTATTAATTAAAGGCTTTAGGTGTTAGGCGTTAGGCATTAGAAGCTTCGCCGAATGGATCTAAAGCCGAATGGATCTAAAGCCGAATGCCTAAAGCCTAAAGCCTAAAGCCTAAAACTTATGATTTATCCTAAAAAAACTCAGAAATAGGCTTTAGGCATTAGAAGCTTCGCGAATGGATCTAAAGCCTAACGCCTAAAACCTAACGCCTAAAACTTATGATTTACCCTAAAAAACTCAGAAATGGAGATAAAGTGGCAATAGTATCTCCCGCGTCTGTAGTTAAGCCGGAATATATAGATCAAGCTGCGGAATATCTTCGCGTCAACAGACTTGAACCTGTGATAATGCCACATGCGAAAGGTCCGGCAGACGGATCTTTTGCCGCAAATGTCTTACACAGGATAGTGGATTTCATTAATGCCTGGACAGATCCGGAAATAAAAGCAGTGTTGTGTTCAAGAGGGGGGTATGGAGCGACTCATTTGCTTCCATTGATTCCCGGCAGCCTTATGTGTGATTTCTCTAAATGGCTCATAGGATTTTCAGATATTTCAGCATTGCATGCCATGTCGCTATACAGTGGGGTTACTTCCATTCATGGACCGATGGCGAAGGATTTCCGCGATGACCATGAAGGAGGAAGAACTGTTGTGAAGTTTTTGAAATCTGGAGTCATGCCTGAATATCGTTTCGAAAATGAGGAGTCCGACATAATGCCCAGTAATACAGTGGGTGAGGCACGAGGAACACTGATCGGTGGTAATCTGGCTGTGTTAAATGGGTTGGCGGCGACACCCTATGATATGCTTGCCCGCGCAAAATATGAAGACTGTGTGTTATTTATTGAGGATATTGCTGAACCAATCTATAAGATTGAGCGTATTCTATGTAGACTCTATATGCAAGGTGTATTTTCAAGATTGAAGGGTCTTGTTGTAGGGCAGTTCACGGAAACTTCGGCAGATAAGAATTATCCATCCACAGAACGCATGATAGAAAGCTTCCTGATGGATAGAAGACTCATTCATTTTCCTGTGGCGTATAACTTTCCCGCAGGTCATTCCCCGAACAACATGCCTGTGATAGTGGGAGCGCAAGTTAACCTGCGCGTTTCTGATTGCCACGCGATTCTCTCGCACCTCCCGCAATAACTGAAAACTTAAAATAAGAAACCGAAAACTTAATCATTATACTATGGATTCTCAAAAGTACATTCTCTCGCTCGATCAGGGAACGAGCAGTTCAAGGGCAATCGTGTTTGATCGCAGCGGTTCGATCCGCGCAGTGGCTCAGAAAGAATTTCCTCAGATATTTCCGCATTCGGGATGGGTTGAGCATGATCCCCATCAGATATGGGCATCGCAGGCATCCGTGATTGCCGAGGCGATATCTTCGATTGATATCAACGGCACCAATATCGAGGCAATCGGCATTACAAACCAGCGTGAAACAACCATTGTTTGGGATTGTGACACTGAGGAGCCTATCTATAACGCCATAGTATGGCAAGACAGGCGAACGTCTGAGTATTGTAATAAGGTGATTGAAGACGGGATGGAGGAGAAGATCCGTGAAAAGACCGGACTAATTATCGATGCATATTTCAGTGCGACAAAGATAAAATGGATACTTGACAATGTTCCCGGTGCGCGTAAGCGTGCCGAAGAAGGTAAATTGATGTTCGGCACGGTGGACTCTTGGCTTGTATGGCGTCTGACACGTGGCGCGGTGCATGTGACCGATGTTACTAATGCTTCCCGCACGATGCTTTTCAATATCCAGACACTCGAATGGGATCAGGAATTACTTGACTATTTCGGTATTCCGCGATCAATGATGCCGGAGGTGAAGTCGTCGAGTGAAATCTATGGGCATACCACAACCACAATATTTGCCCATAATGTTCCTATCGCAGGAATTGCAGGAGACCAACAGGCTGCCCTTTTCGGACAGATGTGTGTTGAACCGGGTTCTGTGAAAAACACTTATGGCACAGGTTGCTTCCTGCTTATGAACAGCGGAACAACCCCTATCCTTTCCCAAAATCGTCTTATCACCACAATTGCCTGGAAAATAGGGGATACTGTGAACTATGCTCTTGAGGGATCGATTTTTGTTGGAGGGTCGGTAGTGCAATGGTTGCGAGACAATTTGGGATGTATTTCCTGCTCACCCGATGTGGAGAAACTTGCATCGTCGGTTCCGGATACTGACGGGGTATATTTCGTTCCTGCGCTCACCGGTCTTGGAGCCCCATATTGGGATCCGGAAGCTCGTGGCATGATCACGGGAATTTCGCGTGGAACCACCACTGCACATATTGCCCGTGCAGCCCTCGAAGGCATAGCTTTCCAGACATATGATATAGTGAAAGCGATGGAGAAAGACTCGAACCTTCCGATAAGAAATTTGAAGGTGGATGGAGGAGCTTCAAGGAATAATCTGTTGATGCAGTTCCAGAGCGACATTCTTGCTACCGATGTCTTGCGTCCGCGCATCACCGAGACTACAGCGCTTGGAGCCGCTTATCTTGCCGGTCTTGCCGTGGGTTACTGGCCGAGCATAGAGTCAATTCAGCAGCAGTGGCAGCTTGAAGCCGAATTTAAACCAAAGGCAGGGAAAGACGAAGTTAATAAAAAGATCAACGGATGGCATGATGCGGTCCATAGGGATCTTGGGAATTAATAAGGCATTAGGTGTTAGGCATTAGGCTTTAGAAAGCTTCGCCGAATGGACCTAAAGCCTAAAGCCTAACGCCTAAAACCTAACGCCTAAAACCTAAAACCTATAAAAGACTATGAATGAATACTCTTTGACAATTCAATGTGTGTTTGAATTTATCGGCACAATGATAATGATTCTGCTTGGTTGCGGAGTGGTGGCGTGTGTTTCCCTGAAGAAATCTAAAGGTGAGGGTGCCGGCTGGATAGTGGTGACACTTGCATGGGGACTTGCCGTGATGTGCGGAGTGCTTGTAGCCGGTCCATTCACCGGTGCCCATCTTAATCCTGCTGTATCTATAGGACTTGCAGCTGCAGGTAAGTTTCCTTGGGCTTTTGTAGTTCCATACATAATTGCCCAGATTTTAGGGGCATATGCAGGAGCCACTTTGGTATATGTATTTTACAAGGATCATTTCGATGCTACCGAAGACAAGGATACCAAGTTAGGTGTCTTTTCTACTATTCCTGCAATAAAGAACCGTTGGCGCAACATCATAAGCGAGGTTGTCGGCACGTTTGTCCTTATCCTTGTCATTCTGTTTATCGGCGATAAGTCTAACGCTGCGGAGGTAGGGCTGGGAAGTATCGGAGCAATCCCCGTTGCCCTGCTCGTAGTTGCGATAGGTCTTTCCTTAGGCGGAACCACAGGCTATGCCATTAATCCGGCACGTGATTTCGGTCCGCGGTTGGCACACCATATGTTACCAATCAAGGGAAAAGGTAACAGCCAATGGAGCTATGCCTGGGTGCCGATTGTCGGTCCTATTATCGGAGCAGCTCTTGCGGCACTTGTGTATTGGTTGATAATAAGGGTTTTGTAAAAGCCTTTATTATCAAAATGATGTGGCTTCGGGTCCGGAGAAGGTCATTTTAACCGGAAGTATCTTTCCTTCTGAATCAAAGCGGAGTTCATCGATACATGTTACCCGGTTGTTGCCGTCAGTAGCTCCGAGTGGATGTCTGTGGTAGATTATATAATACTTCCCTGTTTTTGGAGATTGGATAACGGAATGGTGTCCTGCGCCTGTCCCTATTTCCGGATCCGATTCCAGAATTGTACCAATCCTATTGAATGGTCCGAATGGAGAATCCGCGATTGCGTAGGCTACCCTGTAGTCATCTTTTGTCCAGTTTCCCTCGCTCCACATGAAATAATATTTTCCATCCTTAAGAAGCATAAAAGGACCCTCGGTGTAACCATTGGGGGTCACTTCTTTATATATGGTACCATCCGAGAATGGAACGAGTGATTTGAAGTCTTCAGCCAGCTTGACCAAGTTGCAATGTCCCCACCCCCCGTAATACATGTAATAACTCCCGTCTTTATCACGGAATACAAATTGGTCAATTGGCTGGGCACCGTTGACTATCTCATTAATGAGGGGATGTCCCAACAGATCCTTGAAGGGTCCTTCCGGGCGGTTGCTGACAGCCACACCGATCCCGCCGATTTCCCCTTCGTGAACATCATTGGCTCCGAAGAAGAGATAATACTTCCCATCTTTTTCAAGCACAGCCGGTGCCCACAATGCACCCCACGCCCACTTGACTTCAGTTGTGTCTATGATGTTATCATGCTTTATCCAGTGTTTCAGATCTGTGGTCGAGAAGCAGTCCATCGCCGTCTGCTCCTTGAAAGGAAGGCTGCGCGTAGGATATATGAACACTCTGTCGCCATAAACAATCCCTTCCGGATCGGCATATGCTCCTGAAAAACATGGGTTGCCATGACTTAAGAATTTTGTATCTGTGACGTTGGATTTGGCATGTATTGCAAAACCTGTTAATATCAGGCTGGACGCAAAGATCAATGCTTTTTTCATTATGTTACTTACTTTTGATGTATATTTTTTGAGAGATGCGGATTGAGTCTGTAGATGAAGATTCTTCATCCGGTATGCATCTCACGGGTGCTGTCATCTCAAAGAAATGTAGTATTTCCTGTAGATTTTCCCCTTTTAAAACCATGCGGAAAGTTCTTGATGTCAGTTCGGGTGCGATTTCGAAGTCTACTCCATAGATGTTATGTAGGGTAGAGCATATTTTGTCCAAACGTTCGTCATCAAAAATTATCACGCCCTCTTTCCATGAGCAATATTTCTCAGTATTTATATCTTTGTCTACTTTGGACATGCCGTTATGCATGGCAAGATGATCACCCGGTTTTAAAGAAACTCTATCGAATGGCGTGTCTACATCTACTTTCCCTTCCACAAGAGTGACAGATGCGCTGGGATCATATGCGTTGACATTGAATTGGGTTCCGGTGGCTGTAACCGAGAGGTATGGAGTGGAGACCTTGAAGGGATGTGCTTTGTCGGATTGGATATCGAAGTATGCCTCGCCATTTAGAATAACTTCTCTTGTATCTTCTTTGAACTTTGCCGGATATTGAATAGTGCTGTTCGCATTAAGCCACACGTCCGTGCCGTCGGGGAGTGTGGCTTGACTTGTGCATCCGTAGGTTGTCTTCACGGAAATCATCTGTTGTCCGCTATTTCTTGATTGAATAAAGAAATACAGTGCGACACCGAGAAGGGGCAGGAAAGCTGCTGCGGCAAAACGGGAACAGAATTTGACAAATTTCCGGAATGCAATAATGAAACCGTTACCCTTGATGCCGGTTTTGAACATAAGGTTGCGTTCCGACTTCTCCATATCTATTTCCTCAATATCGAAAACAGGATTCAAAGCAGACCATATGTCCTGTTGCCTAAGGAAATATCGGCGGTTGTCATCGGATTGTTCTATCCAATGAAGAAGATCTTCAATTTCTTGGGGAGAGGCTTCGCCCGCAAGATATCTGGTTATCTGAATATTCAGATTTGTATTGTCTGTTTCCGGGTTCATCTATTCAAAAATATATAAAGGCTTGACAGTATTAGGAATATTATGCTCTTGAAGGAGGAAAGATTGCGCTGCAGATAGTTCACAACCTTGCTTATCCTTGATTCGACCGTGCGCACCGATATGTTCATGCGCTGTGCAATTTCGACATACTTCAATCGCTGTACGCGACTTAGGAGGTAGGTCTCGCGCACTGTCGGGTCAAGGTTTGCCAGCAGGTTATCGACTGCGGCGTTGAGTTCGGTATAGAACAGGTGCTCTTCAGCCGATAGTGCCAGGATTGTTTCATGGTTCTTATCTTGATATAATGTTTTCACCTTGCGGTGTTTCAGTTCATCAAGAGCCAGATGTTGCACTAACGATATGAGATACGTTCGCAGCGATGTTCGTATCTCAAGAAACTTTCGGTTGCTCCATATTTTAACGAATGCTTCCTGAACGATGTCTTCGCAGGTTTCCCTATCGAGGATAAAACGGGATGCAAACATGACCAGATCCTGATAGTAATACTGAAAAATCCGGACGAAAGCTTCGTGGCTGTCGAGTTTAAGGGCAGCCACCAATAACATCTCATTTTCGTAATCGTAATCGCAATCGGTCATGTTATTAGATTTTGTGCGAAGGTATGCATTATCTTATTAATAAACAAGCGTTTCAAACAAAAAAAATAAAAATAGAAAATTTTGTATTTTCACGATGTGGATTATTTTCGGTAGGTCGTTCTTTTTGTAATAACAGTTAAAATTTGTCATTTAATTTTAATAAATATGACGTTTTAGAAGGATTTTGAATACCAACCTTAAGGCAATTCAATTTTGTGCGAAACAAACAAACTAACCTTATAATATATGGGAAACTGTTTTTCTACTTCATCGGGCAGGTTCTTGTCCAAAATTAAATTATTACTGGTTTTGCCGGTATTGTTCTGCATAGGACTGCCGGCATATGCCTCCGGTAATAAAGTTTCTATTAACATGAAGGATGTTCCTTTAGTGAATGTTCTGAAATCAATCGAACGTCAGACCGATTACCGCTTTTTCTATAGTAAAGAGTCGGTCAACGTCAACAAGAAGGTGTCTGTCAATGCCGCGGGGGAGGCTGTCTCCGTTGTTCTTGATAAGATTCTTCCTTCTTGTGGCATCGGGTATACGATTGATAAAAAGAGGATTCTCCTGAACAGGATGCAGGAGAATGCATCGAAAGTCTCTACAACTACAGCAGGTAAAGGAGAGAAGGTAAAAGTTTTAGGTCAGATCAGCGATGCAAAAGGAGAGCCGCTGATTGGAGTCTCGGTAAGGTGCGACGAAACCGGGGCAGGTGCCGTTTCCGACATTGATGGCAATTACGCTATTGAAGTGCCGGAGGGAAGCCGTCTTTCTTTCACATACGTGGGTTATACCCCGGTGAAAAAGAAAGTTGGCAAAGGCGGCTCTGTCAATGTCGTGCTTTCCGAAGACTCCAAACTCTTGAGTGAGGTTGTGGTCATCGGCTACGGCACAATGGACAAGAAAGAGCTTACTTCCGCCATAAGCCATGTTGGCGAGAAAGACTTTCTTTCCGTCAGTTCTCTTGACCCCAAAATGCTGATACAAGGTAAGGTGCCGGGTGTATCTATTACCAATACAGGTGCAGGAGACCCCAATAATCAGGCAAGTATCCAGATTCGTGGTGTGTCTTCGCGTTCAGCGGGTTTAGGACCATTAATCGTTATCGATGGTGTGCCCGGTGGAGACCTTACGAATGTCAATCCTAACGATATTGCTTCTTTTGACATTCTAAAGGATGGTGCAGCGTCTGCCATATATGGAACACGTGGTTCCAATGGTGTCGTTGTTGTAACAACAAAGAAAGGCTCGCGTGATGGAAAGACACATACATCCTATTCATGTACTTTGGCATGGGATGTAATGAAAAAAGAACTGGACATGATGAGTGCGCAGGATTTTCGCGAAGTCCGTCTTGGTTGGGGAGATCCGGGCGTAGACATCGGTGGTAATGTAGACTGGCTTGATGCCGTTTCGCGCACCGGATTTACGATGAAGCATACTCTTACTGTCAGTGGCGGTAATGAGAGGAGTAATTATCGTGTCAGTGCTGACTACCGTGATGCCAACGGAATCGATCTCCGGTCGGGCAGACGTGAATATGGTGCGAGAGCCTCTGTGCTCCATACTACAAAAGGGGGACTTTTCACGATAAACCTCAATGTGGTGCCCCGTGTCATATCACGCGACAATGCCGACTGGGGTGTGTTCAAGGATGCTATAGAAGCCAACCCAACCACTCCTCTCATGGATCCTAATAATCCGGCGCAATATTATAATTTCTTCGGACAGATAGCCGGTAGCAACCCTGTGGAGAGGCAGAAACTCGAGACAAGCCACGCAGATGATAAGTTGCTTGACATGGATGGATCAATCAAGCTAAATCTGCTTCCATTGTTTTATAGGAATGGATTGACCGGTCAGAATCTTTCGACCCAGATAATGTTTGCAAGTCATCATTACAGCAATGACAACACCTCTTTTGTTCCTTCAACAAGCACAGCATGTATAAACAGCGGACATGAAGGTGTGGCTTCTCGGTCATACAGTAAGAGTCATCAATATATTCTGGAATGGCTCACCAATTACAGTGCACGTTTTGCCGACAAGCACAATGTTAAGGCGATGGTCGGATATTCCTATCAGTATGCCCAGGCTTCCGGTTTCAATGCGGAGAACAGGGATTTTCCCAACGATGGTCTCGGTGCAGACAATCTTGGCTCCGGATTGTGGGCTAAGGAAGAAGGCGAGGTTTTGATGGGGAGCTATAAAAACGATTCAAAGCTTATCTCTTTCTTCGGTCGTTTGAGTTATGATTACGATGGAAAGTATCTTATCACCGCATCTCTTCGTCATGAGGGTTCTTCTAAATTCGGAAAGAATCATAAATGGGGTAATTTCCCGGCAGTGTCTGCCGGATGGCGTATATCGCATGAGGAATTCATGAAGGATATCACGTGGATAAATGATCTTAAAATAAGGGCAGACTATGGTGTTACCGGTAATCAGGATTTTGGCAGCTATTTGTCAATAAACACCATGAGCGGTTTTGGATACTATTATTATAACGGAAAGTATATTCAGGTATGGGGACCTGGTAAGAATGTCAATCCCGACCTCCGTTGGGAGAAGGGAAAGAACTGGAATGTAGGTCTTGATTTCTCGGTGCTTGACAATCGTATCTATGGTTCTTTAAACTATTTCAACCGCAGGCAGCAGGATCTCCTTGGCAATTACACGGTTTCTGTGCCACCGAATATCCATGGTGAAACATTTGTCAACGTGGGAACAATGAAAAACACGGGATTTGAATTTGACCTTAATTTCAATGTCGTGGATACTAAAGATTTTTCTTATAATTTTGGTGTCATAGGAAGCACGATGAACAATAAGTTCGTTGAATTCAGTAATTCGCAATATGTCGGACAGGACTATTATAGCGTATGTGAGACTGTGAATCCTTATCCTTATTATTATCTGCAGCGTATCGAGAAAGGTAAGCCAATAGGTAATTTCTACATGTGGCGTTACGCCGGTATCGACCGCAACGGAGACTGGGTGGTATATGACAAGAATGGAGAAATGATCAGTGCCTCAATGGCTACAGAAGAAGACCGCTGTGTAGTTGGAAACGGAATGCCGAAATTTACGATGTCAACGACCCATAATTTCCGTTATCGTAATTTTGATTTGTCTCTGTTCTTCCGTGGGGCATTTGGCTTTCAGATTTTCAATATCCATGATTTCTATTACGGCACCCGTAATTTCAACGGCAATATGTTGAAAAAGGCGTACGGTAAGAATTTTGATGTGTCGCCTTACTCTGCTCCGGTTGTGAGCGACTATTTCCTTGAGAATGGCGATTATTTCAAACTTGACATGATAACGTTGGGTTATACTTTGCGTCTTCCACAATGTCGCTTTATTGATAAAGTGAGGGTTTATGGAACAGTGAATAATGTGTTCACGCTCACAAAATTCACCGGAGTGGATCCGTCAACCTATCAGGTCAATGGTCTTCAGCCCGGAGCGCAGGGCGACCGGAGTTATTATCCTTCAACGCGTCAATTCATCGTGGGCTTGCTGCTCGATTTTTAACAGCAAAAACAACTTAGACATGAAATTTCTAAAAAATATCATGATTGCCACTGCGTCGGTGTTGGCTTTGGGAAGTTGCACCAACCTTGACGAGACACTATATGACCAAGTAGGCTCTGATAATTATTATAATACAAAAATGGATGTAATCAGGGCGGTTTTCCGACCGTTCGAACATGCCTATTGGAGTATATGCAATCGGCATATACTGAATGAGCTTCCTGCCGACCAGCTTATCACACCGACACGCGACGGATGGTTTTACGATGGCGGATGTTGGGAACGTCTTCATTATCATACCTGGACCGTAGATGACTTTGTGGAGGCGAGGGATGAATGGAACGGCTGCTTTCAAGGAATCATGCAGTGTAATCTGGTGATTGAGGATTTGAGCCGTTTTACTCCGGAACAATTCGGATTCAGCGACACTGAATTCAACAATCTAACGGCACAATGCAGGATACTGCGTGCGTGGTTCTACATAAGATTGCTTGATGAGTTCCGAAATGTGCCTCTTGTCACAACCTATAGTGACCGTCCGAACAATCCGCAGGTGGCACCAGAAGAGACTTTCAGGTTTATAGAGAGTGAACTTAAAGACAATCTTCACTTGCTTATAAAGAAAAACGGTCTCGGCACTAACTCTCAGATACAGGGACAATGGACACAGGCTGCCGCTGCGTCTTTGCTCGTGCGTCTTTACCTCAATGCTGAAGTATATACCGGTGAACCCCGGTATGAGGATTGTGCGAAAGTGGCTCAGGATATCTTGGATAATAAATATGGCGACTATATGGTTGCCGATCGGTGGGATGCGGCATTCGATTATGATAACGACAATTGCGATGAGGTGATTTTCGGTTTCTCAGGTGCGAAAGGATATTCGCACTGGCATTATGATTACAATACATATGCCTGGACTGTTCCTGCCAATGCAGCATGGTTCCTGGATGACAATAAATCCGGCATTCATCATAACTGCAAATATGCGGCATCTCCAAGTTATGATCTTGACGGCAATCTGTATGATTATGAACTCGGTATGCCTGTTCAGAATTATAGGAAATATCCTGGGGATGAGCGCATGAAGTTCTATACCAATACCGGCAACAGTCGCCGCGAGGGGATGTTCCTTTTCGGATATCTTGAATATAAAGATAATAATACGGGAGCAATTACACGTCTACGTGCTCCAGAGCTTCCTTATGATTTATATATACGTGATGCTGTCGGCAAATTCCAAGGTCTTGATCCTGATAAATGGCCCGGAGACAAAACCAGTACATTGCGTAACGGAGATCATAATTCGGGATGGCATTTCGTTAAATATCCCCTTTTGAGTGATGATGATCCGAATCAGGTTGAAAGCGATTATACTGAGATTCGTCTTCCAGAGATAATCTATTCGCTGGCTGAATGTAAGATGCGAGCCGGCGATAAGCCGGGAGCCGTGCGTCTTTTGAATTCTGTGAGACGCCGCAATTATCCTGCAGAGAATCTTGACAATGTGCTGTATGCTCCTGAAGGGAAAGCTCAGTTCGATGAGAATGAAATGTTGGCTGAATGGGGTCGAGAATTTTTTGCCGAAAGCCGGAGAAGAATAGATCTTGTTCGTTTCGGAAAGTTCAACACCGGGCGCTGGTGGGACAAGACTCCTGATGCTGACAATCATACAGCAATATTCCCGATTGTCCGTTCGGTTTTGAATTCAAATGCTCTATTGAAACAGAATCCGGGATATGGCAGGTAACAGTATGAATTTAGAATCTCTGCCCTCAAAATGTTAGGGCAGAGATCTTAAACAACTTCTCATTACTTAAACAATAAAAACTTATGAAGTTAAAAAATATATTCTATTTATTACTGTGGGTTCTCCTTTTATTGCCACTGTATAGCTGTGAGGGGGAGAAAGATCTGGTAATCATTCAAAACGACTTGCCAATAAAGACTTCTGTTCTTTATATGGTTGGTGATGCCACGCCAAAAGGGTGGGATATAAATTCTCCCACTCCCCTTGTGGTTTCGGAAGATGATGCACTTGTGTTTACATGGGAGGGTAATCTTAATGTAGGAGAAATGAAGCTCTGCATGACAACAGGTAGTTGGAACGATCCCTTCATACGACCTCTGACCGGAGGAACGGAAATTGGTAAGGAGCCTATAACTGATGCCCCTTTCAAGATGAATGCCGGAGATCCGGATGATAAATGGAACGTTGTGGCAGCTGGTGTATACAACATTAAGTTCGACATGCGACATCGCACCATGAGTACTGTTTATCTTCGCGAGCCAGATGGTCCGGAAGTTACGCCTATTGAGACGGAAAATCTATATATTATTGGTGACGCTACACCCTCTTGGTGGAATATCAACAGTCCGACTCCTTGTGAAAAGATTTCAGACTTTATATTTGTTTATGAAGGAGGTTTGAATGAGGGTACGTTGCAGGCATTGCTGACTCCAGGCGACTGGGCTCCGGCTTTCATACTTCCGATTGATGCAGACAGCAAGATAAACAAATCCGGAAAAGATAAGGAGCAGTTCAACTATTCGATAAACCATGCAAACATGTGGACGGTAGAGGATGCCGGGCGTTATCGTCTGACATTTGATCTCAAGAACTGGACAATCTCAGCTGAATATCTGGGTGGCTATGCTCCTGAAAAACTTTATATCGTAGGTTCTGCTACAGCAGGAGGATGGAGTCTTGATAACGCTACGGAATTAGCTGCTGTTGATGGAATTGAAGGAGAATATACATGGACCGGCTATCTTTCCAAAGGAACGTTCAAGGCTACGACAGTCAAGGATTTCGGTGCACCATTCTATCGCCCTTCGTCGGCTGATTGTCAGATTTCCGAGAATGGTATAACAGCAACCGATGTTGTGTTTACTTCGGATCCTGATGACCAATGGACTGTGGTTACTGCCGGAAATTATAAGATAGATATAAACACCAAGAAGCTGACCATTTCGGCAGAATATCTTGGAGATCCCGGAAAGAGACCCATAGAAACAACAACTCTCTATATATTAGGTGACGCTACTCCCAACAGTTGGGATATTGGTGCTCCCACGCCCCTTGATATGAAATCGGAAAATATATTCGTATATGAAGGGAAATTATTCAAGGGCGCGTTGCAGGCAACAGCTGTGACTGGCGATTGGAACGTACCGTTTATCCTGCCTGTAACCAATGGTTGCAAGATAAGTAAGACAGGTGTGGAAAGTAATGAATTCGATTATCTTGTGGATCATACCAATATGTGGCAGGTTGAGGACACAGGTAACTATCGCATTACTTTTGATCTTGAGAACTGGACTATAAATGCCGAGTATCTCGGAGAGTGACACACGTGGGAACAATCTCTAAATAATTCAAATCAGAAAATAAGTTAATAATGAAAATAATGAACATACTTGCATCCACACTCGCTGTAGCCGCATTGACGGCTTGCACTGACACTATTGAGATGCGTCGACCTCAGAAATTTGTTTTGCCGGATCTTCCTCCTATCGAGGAGATACATAATTTCAAGGCTCCTTTATACTGGAGTGTTTACGAATATTGTCACACACAGTCGCAGAATGGCGTGAAGAATGAGGATATGGACATTACTGCGGAGCAATGGGAAAAGATCACAGACTGGCTCGCCAAGGATTTAAAGCCTTATGGTTATGACATGGTGTGCACGGACGGATTCATAACGCAGAACTGTAAGGATGGTTCTCCGTATATGACGCATTATGGCTCAATGTCTATAAAAGATCTCGTGGAAATGTGTAAGAAGAAGGGGCTTAAAGTTGGTATCTATGATAACCCCTTGTGGATACATGCCCCGTGGGATACCAAAGTACCTGACACCGACTACACATTGGGAGACTTGCTCTGGGATCATAAAAGCGAAGTCCTCAATCCTGACACACCGGATATATGGGGATTCCAATGGGTAGTGGCTAATTATCCCGGTGCCAAGGAATACATAGACGGCTTCTTCAAACATTATGCCGATTTGGGTATAGACTACATCCGTGTTGACTTCCTTTCTTGGTATGAGGATGGCAAAGACAGGAATATGGGACCGATAGGAAGAGGTTATGGACGTGATGCCTACGTGCGTGCCTTGTCTTATATTGCCGAAAATGCAAAGAAATACGGAATATTCATATCTCTTGTGATGCCTCATCTATATTATGATGCGGAGATTGAGAAACTATGCGGCAATATGGTCCGTATTGTGCAGGATACAGGAAACGGTGGCTGGTGGCATTATTCCGATTGCGAAAGAGGTAAATCCTGGACTACATGGCCTAACTGCATGAATATGTTCGATGGATTTGTGTATTGGTCACATATCTCGGGTCGTGGAAAAGTATTGCTTGATGGAGACTTTATCCGCCTTAACACATTCAATACGGATGCAGAGAAGGAATCCGTGGTTTCACTCCAGCTTATGGCAGGTGGTCCAGTAACGATTGCCGACCAATATAACACTATCGGCGACAACACGAAATTCTATACAAATTCTGAACTTTTAGCCTTGAATACAGATGGTTTCGTCGGCAAGCCTTTGAGCGATGAGCTCAACAGTCGCAACAGCCAGATTTGGTATGGACAGATGTCTGACGGCAACTATGTCATTGGTTTGTTTAATCGTGATGACAGTTCGATATCGTTCAGCGTTGATTTCAAAACTCTCGGCATAGAGGGTGAATGGAATATTCGAGACTTATGGAAGCACGCTGATGAGGGTTCGGCAAGCTCAATATCGGTGACGGTGGCTCCACATGGATGCAAAATAATTAAACTGACGAAATAAAAATCTAAACATAAAAACTATATGATCATGAAAAGAACTTTTTTATCCATTATTTTAGTCGCTCTAAGCGCTATTATATCGCTTGCAGAAAATCCATCTGTATTGTTTATGATCGGAGGGGCTACTGAGGGTTCCTGGGATTGGGCAAAGGCAACGGAAATGATGCCGGTAGCCGGTCAGGATGGCGCATATTCCTGGACAGGGAACTTAGCTGCCGGCGATTTTAAAATTTGTGCAGAAAAGGATATAAATTGGTCTGGTACTGTGCCTTCTTATCGTCCTGTTTATAATAATTGCGAAATATCAAAAGAAGGTGTTGCGGACAGCAAAGTTGTTTATACTATTTCTCCTGACGATAAATGGAATGTCGTTGATGCCGGTCAATACACAATCACTATAAATATCACTGATATGACTCTCTCGGCATCTTATCTCGGTGCCACCATAAAAAGTCCGATAGAAACAGAAACATTATATTTGATTGGTGATGCCGCTCCCTGCGGATGGAATATAGGAAGTCTTACTCCTTGTGAAAAGAGGGGGAATAACATTTTTGTTTATAATGGCGTATTGAAGCAGGGGTCTTTTCAGGCAAGTCCTACTCAGGGGGATTGGTCCGCGATGTTTATTGTGCCGACTACTAAAGACTGTGTGGTACCGTCGACCGGATTGAAAAATAATGAATTTGATTATTCTGCAGATCATTCTAATATGTGGCAAGTGGAAGAAGAAGGAACTTATATCGTGACATTCGATCTCAATAACTGGACCTTGAATGTGGCAAGTAATGCAGATACGGGTGTCATCGAACTTGTCACCGATAAGAATGCTCCTGTTGAATACTATAACTTACAAGGGGTACGCGTAGAAGATCCTTCCAATGGATTGTATCTGGTGCGTAAAGGCGGGAAAGTGTCTAAAATTATGATAAAATAAACCTGAATGAGATTACTTGCAATAATTGGGTTTTGTGCCTTGAATCTCGGTTTATTTGCACAGAATTTTTCAAATTCTCTTGATCACACCGCTCAGTTGGGCGGTGTGTCAAGTTTTAGGAATGCGCCTGCCGAGATTGTACTGCCGAGGATTTATACCGACAACATGGTGCTCCAGCATAATTCAACAGTGACAATTCCCGGAACCGCAGCTCCCGGAGCAAAGGTTACGCTTAAGGCAGATTGGTTAGCAGATCCAGTATCTGTAAGAGCAGATGGTGATGGTAATTTTTCTCTTAAACTTAACACATCTGATTATGGCGGTCCATATACCATAGTTTTGGATGACGGTTATAGTGAAAAGGTATTGCAGAACATACTTATCGGAGAAGTATGGCTTTGTTCCGGACAGTCGAATATGGAGTTTCCAATACGTGGAAGCTGGGGGCGCGTCATGGATGCCGATGAAGTGGTAGCTACCATGCAACGTCCGGCATTGCGGTTGCTTCAGATAAAGAATACGACCTCGCTTTCTCCCCTTGATGACGCAATGGTGGAATATGGTTGGGTGGAGTCTTCTCCTGCAGCCGAATCTTTTTCTGCAATCGGTTATCTTTATGGTAGGATGCTCCAGGATTCCCTCAATGTGTCGGTAGGGGTAATCGATGCTACGTGGGGAGGCACAACAGTTGAGGCGTGGACTCCCCGAGAGTCGCTCAATGGAGTGCCGGGATTCGAATATTATTACGAATTGTTAGGAGGCAAGGATAGGGATATTGCATTGTCTGAGACTGCAATAAAGCAGACTTATGCCGGCAGCAATGGGAATGAAAGATTGGCGTACCCGTTTGATAGGGCTAAGATGCAAAAAGGGAAGGCGTGGGGAAGGATGACTGTGCCATCTTTGTGGGAAGAGAATGTGTTGCCCGAATTTGACGGGATGGTGGCTATGCAGTTTGAACTTGTCCTCCCGCAGGAAGCGGCGGGTAAAAATTTGCTCTTATGTCTTGGGGCGGTTGATGATATGGACAAGACATATTTCAACGGGATACCGGTTGGAAGCAACCATATTCATGACCTCACACGGGAATATAAAGTGGATGGAAGTCTGGTAAAAGCCGGGCGTAATGTCATTACCGTGGAAGTGGTAGACAATGGCGGAGGCGGTGGAATCTGGAAGTCTTCGTATGCTATGGTTGACGGAAAGAAATACAGCCTTGACGGAGAATGGAATTATGCGGTATTGGCAGATTTTTCCAAAACGGGAATGACGTATATGTTGCCGGATTCAAATAATCATCCGACAGTGTTGTATAATGCCATGATAAATCCATTGACTACATTGCCGCTCGCCGGAGTCATCTGGTATCAGGGTTGTCAGAATGTCGGACGAGCCGCTCAATATGAAATATGTTTCAAGAATATGATCAAGGGTTGGCGGAAAGCTTTTGATGCGCCGGATATGCCGTTTTATTTTGTGCAGTTGGCAGGATTTATGCAGCCGATTGTTGTGCAACCGGATTCGCAATGGGCGCAACTCAGGCATGCTCAGTCTAAGGCTCTGGAATTGCCTAACACCGGTATGGTGACAGCCGTGGATTTAGGCAATCCGGTTGATATCCATCCGACTAACAAGCAGGAGGTGGCACGAAGATTGGGAATCCTTGCCCTTGACAAGAGCTATGACAGGAGACAGGAATGCGAAGCTCCGGTTTGTACATCTGTTGACAACGACGGAAGAGATATAACGCTGACTTTTAGTGAGCCGGTCAAGGCTTTGGGTGGAGTTGCCACAGGTTTTATCATCGGTGACAAAGATGGCAGATGGGCATCAGCCAATGCCAAAGTAATAGATGACAAAACTATCCGCCTTTCATCTCTTCTTATAGGCAAGCCAACTGCAGTTCGTTATAACTGGGCTGACTACCCCGGAGGCAATCTCTATGGATCCAACAATCTGCCGGTATTGCCGTTTGCAACCGATAAATAATCATAATAATTTTCAGAACGTGCTATCATGATATCAAAAATCAGAACAGCAGCCGTTATCCTTTGCGTCTGCTGGCTTTCCGTGGCATATGCCGCCAAGACCCAGGTAAAGTCTCCCGACGGACTTCTCTCCGTGGAATTCAGCCTTGACAGGCAAGGTCTCCCCGGATATTCGGTCTCCTACCGAGACCGGGAGGTCATCCGTCCCTCCCGCATGGGGTTCACGCTTTCCGACGGCACCTCGCTCGCCGACGGCTTCGGCATGGGGAAGGTGAGCTACCAGAAATGTGACAGTCTGTGGGCGCCAGTGTGGGGCGAGAACGACTCCATACGGGAGAACTACAACGGCATGACCATCCCCCTTTCGAAAGGGAAGACCCGCATGGACATAGAGTTCAGGGTCTTTAACGAAGGCATGGGATTCCGTTATGTCATCCGGGAGCATCCCCGTCAGGTCCTGACGGTTCAGGAAGAGGCGACAACATTCGCCATGACCGGCGACCACACCGCATGGTGGATTCCCGAAGACTACGACTCCCAGGAATACGAATACACCGAAAGCCGTCTTGGCGCGGTCACCGCCCCCGGCGTGCAGACCTCGCTGATGATGAAGACGGACGACGGCATCTACCTCAACCTGCACGAGGCATCCCTGGTCGACTTCCCCGCGATGCACCTCCGGCTCGACAAAGGGTCCCAGACCTTCCGGTCGCACCTGACCCCGCGTCCCGACGGAACGGCGGCGGAGGTCAGCCTGCCCTTCCGCACGCCCTGGCGCACCGTAACTGTCAGCGACAAGGCAACCGGCATCCTCTCCTCCAACCTCATCCTCAACCTCAACGAACCCTGCAAAATCGCCGATACCTCCTGGATCCGCCCCGTGAAGTACATGGGGGTATGGTGGGAGATGATCACCGGCAAGAGCAAGTGGAGCTACACCGATGCCACCGACTTCGACCTCTCCACGTTCGACTACTCGACCGCCCGACCCCACGGCAGGCACGGCGCGAACAACGAAAACGTGAGGAGGTACATAGACTTCGCCTCCCGTCACGGCTTCGACCAGCTTCTGGTGGAAGGATGGAACACCGGGTGGGAGGACTGGTACGGCAAGGAGAAGGACTACGTGTTCGACTTCGTGACCCCCTATCCCGATTTCGACATCAGGGCGCTCAACGACTACGCCCGTGAGAAAGGGATAAGGCTCATGATGCACCACGAGACCTCCGGGTCTGTCGGCAACTACGAGCGTCACCTCGACGCCGCCTACGACCTGATGAACAGGTACGGCTACAACACCGTCAAGAGCGGATACGTCGGCAGGATCCTTCCCAAAGGAGAATACCACTACAGCCAGAATATTGTGAACCACTATCTGAATGCGGTGAAGAAGGCAGCCGACAGGCGGATCATGGTCAACGCCCACGAGGCTGTGCGCCCGACGGGACTCTGCCGCACGTGGCCCAACCTGATGGCGAACGAGAGCGCGATGGGGCAGGAATACGCCGAGATGAGCCCTCGGCACGTCACGATCCTTCCCTTCACACGCCTTCAGGGGGGACCGATGGACTTCACCCCGGGCATATTCCGCATGGACATCACCTCATTCGCCCCCGGCTACCAGGGGAAGCGGAAACGCGCCACGATACCGAACCAGCTTGCTCTCTACCTGACGATGTACTCCCCGGTGCAGATGGCAGGGGACCTTCCGGAGCACTACGAGCGTCACATGGATGCCTTCCGGTTCATAAAGGATGTCCCGGTTGACTGGAGCAGGAGCGTCTATCTTGACGCAGAGCCGGGCGATTACCTTGTTGTCGCCCGCCGGGACAGGAACAGTCCCGACTGGTATGTGGGGGGAGTCACGAACGAGGACGCGCGCGACTATACGCTGAGGTTCGGTTTCCTTCCGGCAGGAGAGGAATACGAATGCACCGTCTACAGCGACGCCTCCGACGGCGACGGGTTCACGAATCCCGAGAAATACGAGATATACAGGATGCGTGTGACCTCGGTCTCGGAGCTTCCCCTTCGCATGGCAAGAGCCGGAGGGTTCGCAATAAGGCTGCAGCGAATATTAACCCCGGTATATATGGACAAGACCAAACCGATTGAAGAGCGTGTAGAGGATGCCCTTTCCCGCATGACCCTCGAAGAGAAGGTTGCGCTTTGCCACGCGCAGGGCAAATTCTCCTCCCCCGGTGTGCGTCGTCTCGGAATCCCCGAAATCTGGATGAGTGACGGTCCCCACGGAGTACGCGCCGAGATCAACTGGAACGACTGGGGGCATGCCAACTGGACCAACGACTCCATCACAGCTTTCCCGGCTCTTACCGCGCTTGCGGCGACATGGAATCCGGAGATGTCGGCTCTCTACGGGAAGAATGTCGGCGAGGAGGCGAGATACAGGGAAAAGGATGTGCTTCTTGGACCCGGAGTAAACATCTACCGCACCCCTCTGAACGGACGCAACTTCGAATACATGGGTGAGGATCCATATCTCGCGGGAGAAATGGTGGTGCCCTACATACAGGAACTGCAGAAGAACGGGGTCGCGGCATGCGTGAAGCACTTCGCTCTGAACAACCAGGAGAAGTGGCGCGGCAACATCAACGTAAAGGTATCCGACCGCGCCCTTTACGAGATCTATCTTCCAGCGTTCAAGCGCGCTGTGCAGGATGGGAAGGCATGGAGCATCATGGGGGCATACAATAAAATATGGGATGAGCATTGCTGCCACAATTCCCGTCTGCTCAACGACATCCTTCGCGGCGAATGGGGATTTGATGGCGTTGTGGTCACCGATTGGGGCGGTGCGCACGACACGAAGCAGGCAGCCCTCAACGGACTTGACATAGAGATGGGGTCGTTCACGAACGGATTGACATCGGAATCCGATTTCGGCTATAATGACTACTATCTCGCAGACCCTTATCTGAATATGATAAAAAGCGGGGAAGTCCCGGAATATACCGTAAACGACAAGGCACGTAATATTCTGCGCCTTATTTTTCGCACCTCGATGAATACCGACAAGCCGTTTGGTTCAGTCGCCACTTCGGAGCATTACGATGCTGCAAAACGGATCGGAGACGAGTCTATTATACTCCTTAAGAATAACGGCATTCTTCCGCTTTCTACTGCTAAATATAAGAATATTCTTGTGGTAGGAGAGAATGCGGTGCGTAAACTTACCCAAGGTGGAGGTTCGTCTGAGCTTAAAGTAAAGGACTTGTTCACTCCGCTTGATGCATTACGCCATGTTTACGGAGATGGAGTGAAATTTGCTGAAGGTTACCGTACGGGTCGCGCTATGTTTGAAGCAGAAGATATATTACCGGATACCATACTTGATTCACTGCGCAACGAAGCGGTTGCAATGGCGAAGGATGCCGATGTTGTCATCTATATTGGAGGATTGAACAAAAATGCCTTTCAGGATTGTGAGTCGACCGACCGCCGCGAATATAATCTCCCCTGGAATCAGGACAAGCTTATAGAGGAACTCGTTGCAGTGAATCCCAATCTTATTGTAGCCAATATATCCGGTAATGCCTATGCTATGCCGTGGATTGATAAGGTGCCGGCTGCACTGCAGAGCTGGTATCTTGGCACGATGATTGGTCCATCGATGGCAGATGTGATCTCCGGCAAGGTCAATCCCAGCGGCAAGCTGCCGTTCTCGTTCCCGAAAAGACTTGAAGACAACGGAGCGCATCATTTCGGAGAGATTTCCTATCCCGAGGTGGAGGAGAAAAATCCACAGGAGGAATATCTTGAAGATATTTTTGTAGGCTACCGCTGGCATGACGCCAAAAAGATTCCGGCGTTGTTCCCCTTCGGGTATGGATTGAGCTATACGACATTCAAGTATGGGAAGGCATCTCTATCCTCGAAAGAGATCTCAGCCGATGGTTTCATCACAGTGACGATACCAGTGACAAATACCGGCAGTGAAGAGGGGAAGGAGACTGTGCAGCTCTACATCCAGGATGAGAAATCTTCGCTTCCCCGTCCTGTCAAGGAACTGAAAGGGTTCAGGAAAATAAATCTCGCACCGGGTGAAATAAAAGACGTGACTTTCACGATAACTCTGGAAGATCTCAAGTTTTTCGATGATTCTCGACATGAATGGGTTGCCGAACCCGGTAAGTTCAAGGTACTGATCGGTTCCTCATCAACCGATATCCGCTCAACCACTCAATTCTCATACAAATAAGACGGGATCTTGACATAGTGCTGTAGGAACCGGCAAAAGCCAACGTATAAAACGCTAAGCGAGAGAGGATGGAATGAACCATCCTCTCTCGCTTAGCGTTTTATACGTTGATGAAAAAGTTATCGATATTAATGATGTTGGCGATTGTCGGCATGACATTGTGCGGTATATTTACTCCACCACGCGTTGTCGAAGAGATAGCAATGATGGCAAAAGCATCGTCAACAGCTCCTGAGCCTGAGGTCTCTCCCTTTGAGCAGGCTGTGGAGATCATTAAGAAGTATGAAGGCTTGCATAGTCCTAAGCATTGGCCGTTGGTAGGCTATGGACATAAGGTGCTCCCGGGAGAGAAATTTAACCGCAACCGTGCACTTTCGCAAACAGAGGCTGAGGCGATTTTAAGAAAAGATTTGTTGAAGAATTGTGCCGTATTCCGTGAATTTGGTGCTGATTCATTGTTGCTCGGAGTCTTGGCGTATAATATAGGTTCCGGGGCTACATTGCGTTCTTCCGTTGTTAAGAAGCTGCGTGCGGGGAACCGTGACATTGAGGCAAATTATTTGGCACATTGCAGATATCGTGGCAAGGTTCATAGCCAGATAAAACGACGCAGGGCGGAAGAGTTTGCATCGCTATATGTGACTGACACCGTTCAGAAAATTCCGGATCCCGGACTTTCGCTTTCTGTGCCTCAACTGACACTTGATCAGCGATAAGTCTCATGCAATAATTAGCATTAGTTTTTGTTACTTTCTTAAAAAGAAATAAATGACATAAATGGTTAACTCATTTTTATATATAATTGCCCTTTTGCCGCTTTTGTTACCTCTGTCGGCATGTAGTGGGGCTGAATCCTCAAAAAAGGATATCAGCAGGATAGAGGATTGTGACTCAATTCCGGATGGAATAAAACGTCTTGTCAAGGCTGTGGCGGAGGATGATAGCACCGGGTTTTCGGCACTTGTGAGTTATCCGTTGTCAAGACCTTATCCGTTGCGGGATATAGAGACCGCAGAGCAGATGATGGCTTATTATCCCGTTCTTGTTGATGATTCATTGAAGAAAGTGATAACGGAGTCTTGTCCTGCTGATTGGGAAGAATACGGATGGAGGGGTTGGAGTTTGAAAGGTGGTGATTATGTATGGGTTGATAGCGAGCTGTATGATGTCAGTTACCTTTCTGCCCGGGAGCGTGAAATGCTCGACAGCTTGACGGAAAAAGATATGGGCAGTGTAGATTCGGGATTCAGGCAAGGATGGGCACCGGCAATGTGTCTTCAAGGTATTGAGAATGGTGAAGTATATAGGGTTGATTCAAGTCGTGACGAAAATGGTATGCCACATTACCGGATGCTTGTGTATCATAGCGGGGCAGACCTGCATGGCAAGCCTTCGTTGATAATGACCGGGCATAAGGAGACTGAGGGAACTGCACGCACGGCGGTATATTTTTTTACATCCGATACCGGCGTTCATGCCATATATATCGCCGACATACCGGATGGTTCTGTTCCTGAAATTGAGTTTACAGATGCAGACCATGCTACGGATTCCGTTGTGCCCGTGGCGCGGGCTTACTGGCTTGATCTTGTCCGATAGCGGTTAATAAAGTTGTGCATCTGTTATCTTGATTGATGGATCCAATGTTTGGGACATTGTTTTGACATATGTCCAAGGGTCTCCGTTCTTGTCCGTAAATTCATAATGGAATATTCGTGATATGATCTTGCCGTTGCCGGGTGTATAGATCCGTGCCATCATGTTTATGTCCGGTTTATTACCTTTGAGTATCAATATGTTTTTATAGATGTATAGCGAATCGTCATGTTTGCATTTAATCATGTCCGGGCTTGTGGGATCGAAATTTTCGAGTGCCTTAGGTATGATTTTAACCTCGCTCAATCCATGTTCCAGACCGTACGGAGTGTTCAATACTTTGTATGAAGGCTTGAAAAAATCTATTCCTAATTTTCTTGGTGTCTGATCATAATACACTACTCCTCCATTGATGCCTTTATATCTGTCGTATAGTGACTTGACATCGTCAAACTCCTTGGTCAATCTTTTCTGCATGACTATGGATGCCGACATGTTTATAAAAGAAATCACCAACGCGGCTGATACTGTAATTGTCCGCAATAAATCCTTGTCAAGTTTTCTGGGGATCTTGAACAGTCGGCATATGTCCATTATTCCGAGTGCGGATATGATCTGGACAAAACAGCCTACCCGCGGACCCGTATAATACTTGATATATATGACGGAACTGACAGCACCATATATCAGTATGGATATATAGACGGCAAGTTTTCGGTTTTTATCTGTTTTCAATCTTCTCCTTAACCTTGAGTTCGAGATAATGATCACGAACATCAGCAGGTAAACGTAGAATAGGCACATGAAAGCGAATCCGAGTATTGTTTCCCATAAAACCGGTTTGAATATCACCGAGTGCCTTGACTCTGTAGAGTTCCAGAATGCCGGCATAACCAATATCATTGAAATACCGCATATCATGCCTGCGATCATTAAAAGCCTGGTCTTATTGGGTTTTATACGGCGTATTATGAAATATGCCGATAATGATATGATAAGCGGTACGGAGAAACCTTCATGCCACCATCCGAGCATAAACGACAGGATAAATAACGAAATTCCGGTCGACACATGATATTGTCTTATACTTTCCGCTTTTATGAACCAGTAAAAAAATATTATGGCGAGTGCCCATGTCCAGACGTAATTTATGGAAAATATTATTCCGAACATGAAATCAAACCAGGGGAAAATGAATGTTACTGTGACTATCCAAAATGCGGAAGCATAAGAAATGAACCTTGACTTGGTTAGTATCGGTCCGCCGATATATATTATCCAGACGGCGAACGATGTTATCGCAGCATATATCCACTTGGGGAATAGGGCTAAAAACGGAGCGGCTGCCATATTGCATAGCCTTCCGGTGTCATATTGCCAGTGTTCCCAACAGTTTGCCACAGTAGAGATGAAATATTCCCAGCTGCCCTTTGTTCCGACAGAATTTTCAAGATACTATATGTCGTCTACCGAACAAGGTGTCAGGAAAAACATTATTCCATACATCGCAGACAATAATCCTGTAAGGACTAAATACAAAACGGATTGTTGTTCGTGAAATAATCTGTAAACGGGATTGAACTGACAATTATGGAAGGTCATTGGCAAAGATTTATGATAAAAAATGTCCGGAAAATTGAAAAATGAGTTAAAGATGTTGCAAAATAAAGAAAAATAGATTAACTTTGCAAACGCAATCCGGTTAGGATTGAAACATAACCATCTGGAAGGGTGGGTGAGTGGCTGAAACCACCAGTTTGCTAAACTGACGTAGGAGCAATCCTACCACGAGTTCGAATCTCGTCCCTTCCGCAGAATACGCGCCAAATGCTTTTATATCAAGCATTTGGCGTTAAATTTTAAGAAAGGTATAGACACGTAATAGACACGGCAAGACTGTGTCGGATGTGACAACTTCTTAGAGTTCTAACTAAACCGAACAAAAAAAGCCGCGCACGAATGCGCGGCATAGTACTATGATAAATGAAGTACCCTCACAGGCGAAATATCTTAAGGCTGTCTGATATTATCCCAAGGCGAGCATACGATTGCCTATTTCCCGTAATCCGGACAAGATTTTCAAACGTTGTGCTTCTCGTGGACGCTTCACATCGCTTGCGTAGTTCGACAACAGGCGCTGGTTTATACCGGTTACGCGGCTGAGGGCAGCCATGGTTGTAAACTGTTCGGCAGAACGAAGCAATGCGGATGTTGCCAGTTCAAAATCAATTGTATATTCTCCATTGCGGAAGAACTCTGGAACAAAATCCCCGTCTTCTATTGAAGATTCAATATGCCATTGCAGGGACTCGATGAAAGCCCTTTTTACTCCTTCGAGTGTCTTGTCTGTAACAATGACACAACCGAAATCCGGATAATCATATGCACAGGCATAATTTTTATCACACCAATGAATCTCTATTCTTATATTCTCCATAATTCTAAATGTTTTATGGCTGAAAATCATCTCCATCCAGCCTGTTTGAAAATACTGTTCAGCAGGAATTGGTCAAGAACCTCGCTGTCGGCACCTCTTACAGTCACCTTCCCGGTTTGGTCGGATGCTTGAATTGCCGGTGGTCTCCGGATTTGCGTTTTTGCATCACCCAACCGTCTTTTTCAAGCATTCTGACAATTTCTCGAACCTTATATTTTTTCATCAGACATTTGTTTTCTGATTACGAAAGTAGTAATTTTTATTCTTATAACAAAATATATTGGAATAATATTTTCCGGTTGTGTATATTGTTGTCCTGGATAATTATTTAGGTCATCACTCAAAAACAAATCGGCATGCTTTTTCAACCATTCATCATTGAACGTAAAGTAATAGCTGTCCGAGCCACGAAGTGATCATAACCCGGTTCTCCGATGAGTTCTGTTTTCTTAAGCCAATCAACATTGACATATATATAGAGTCTTTATCGTTTACTCTTTTTTCGAAGCACGTTTCCTTGTCTTCAAACTCAAATCCTGTAATGTTTTGCTTGATTTTTTAATTTGAGAATAAAGCATTATATTTACAAGTGAATTGTGTTGTAAGTGTGTGATTACTTAAGTGTGTGATCATATTAAACAACTTCATAATGAAGCTAAATATGTCTGTAAAGAATCTTGCCATAAGACTTTTGTCGGTTTGGGTGTTGTGTTGGACCGCATGTCAGGGTATGCATGGTGCCGAATGGCGACTGCATCCGGCTTTTGACAGAAGCCCTGTCAGGATTATGGATACTCCTGAAAAAACATATTTCCTTGTTCACCAGCAGATTTATCATAGGAATATTGTTGGCTATGATTTCCCGTCGCTGGCTTTATTCTGCTATGTTAAGAGTTCTCCCGAGAAGGGCATATGTCCTCTTACAGATAATGTCTGTCTTTCTTCATCCGACATTCGTCTTGCTGATTATTCGCCTTATGGTAAATATATGATTGTTGCATATAATGGTGGCGGGTTGGATATTGTGGATAATTCCGGAAGGGTCAGCTATATCAACAGGCTTCGTGAATCTTCAGTTCCCGGTTTTTCTATTGTCAATTCCATAACTTTTGAACCCTCTACCGGTGATGCATGGGTGGCTACGGATGCCGGGTATGTAGTCATTGATGCCTCTACATTCAGAATCAAAGAAGAATCTTGCCTTTACGAATCAATAGATAGGATATGCAGGGTCGGGACGAAGGTGATTGCCATGGCTAACGGATCGGTTTGGGAATCGGATAATGCTTTCCCTCAATCGTTTTCTGAGTTTAAGAAAATCCCTGAAATAAAGTCCCCTTTGGCTCTGATGCCTCTTTCTTCAACCTGTTTTGCATATCTGTCGGGCACGCCTCGTGGTAATAATATTCTTGTTTCGGCAAATCTGGTTAATAATGAATGGGTCACGTCTACATTATGTAATGATGTGTTTTATTGCCTTGATAATGAGAATACATTAGTGAACGGCTATGAGGCAAACATAATTCCTAACCAAAGGGGATATTTGTTATACTCCGCTACAAAGGCATGGCAACTGACAGTGTCGGGAAGCGATGGTTTGCCATCTGTTTTTCAATTGAATCGGGATGATACATCCATTCCTCTCGGTTCATGGGATTTCAAAGATTTCTGGACTTATAAGAATCGGGGGATGTTCATAAGCAGACGTGCCGAATATGATGAATCGGATTCCGGTAAGTCTGTTGTATGGAATGATAAGGGAGATCCGATAAGACCGGAAGCCCCTGCGGCATTCATATCTACATACATGGGATATTCTGAAGATTATGGTCAACTTGTCATGAATCATGGTCATGAATGGGAATTGGGATACAATGCCCCAGTGAATCCTCCATTGCTGTCATGTTATAAAGAGGGTCGTTGGCAAATCAAGTCTCATGCCTATCAGCCCCCGAACTCGGTGATGAATAATAATGGTTTACAGTCTGTATATTCAGCTTATATAAACAGGTTTCCGCTTCATGACCCAAACGGGTTGCTGGTTGATCCGGTTAATCCCGACTGGATAGTATGCGGCTCAATGTTCGGAGGCATAATGTTTCAGGATCTGTCTGATATCGGTAAGGATGTCATAAGGTTTGGGGCTGGAAATGACCTGTTCAAGAATTTTCCCGGTTTTGTGCCGGTGGTGCCTGTTCAGACATGGGGCACGTTAAGCTGTTTTTCTCCACCTGCTTGTGATAGCCGTAACGTTGTATGGAGTGTTTATTCGAATGCTTTCGAATCTCAGGGTTCGTCACCTAAGGCTCAATTGAAATATATGACAGAAGAAAAGAGGAGAAAGCTTTTTTCCATATCTCCGGATGAAATAAATGCGCAGGATAACTGGGAAACGATAATGTTGCCGGTGGATAATTATCCTGATTGGAACTGTAAGGTGGTGGCGTCTTCTCATCATAAGAATCAGAATCTGGTAATTGTCTGTATCAACAATTATGATGGAGATATAATTATATTGGATCACAAAGGAACTTTGGACGACACCACTGATGATGAATACAAGATTTTCTCCAAGATCAGGAGTAAGGCGGACCATGTTTCCTCGTTTACTCAGATCAATAATATTGTGGAAGATCCTCTTTCCGGAGAAATATTGGTATCAACGACGAACTCCACATTCGTATTCGACCCGGCTTCTGATGTTAAAGATGGCATAATACGGGGGGAGACATTGAGATTGAAAGGTGGCAATTCAGGCGATATAATTCCCGAATCCTGTCATGTGAATAAAATCGTTTTTGATGATGAATGCCGCATGTGGATAGCCACCAACAATCAAGGAGTGGTTGGCGTTTCTTCCGATCGTGGAGACGTTATCGCCAGATATAACGTCTCAAACTCACCGATTCCCTCAAACAGGGTTTATGGACTTGGATGGAATCCTGCATCACGTTCTTTGATGATCTCCACGAAGCTTGGTCTTGCGGAAGTGTTTCCGGATATTGCCGGCACATCGTTTGGCGAGAACACTCCCAGTCTAAATATCAGTGAAGTCACACCTGATTATAATGGCAATGTGATTATCCGCAACTTGTCTCCGCGCCAGGATGTGGTTGTCAGGAATATTGATGGAGAAGAGGTCCGCAGGCTTAATAGCGGTAATTTAAGAAATATTGAATGGAATCTTAAAGACAGCACGGGAAAACGTGTCAAAGCCGGCACCTATCATATAAATGTTTCAGGCGATGTTTCCCTTGAAATTGTGATAATGTCCGATTAAGAAGCTGTTTAGAAATAACAAATTAACCGCCTGATTAAAAAATCAGGCGGTTAATTCTATGTGATGTATGTTTAACGGAAGAGGGAGAAATAGTGACTGAGGACATCGTGGGCTGCGGTGAAGGAGCTTTGTTCGTTGTTGAGGACACGAAGTTCTTTTTGCTCCAGCAGGGCGCGTATCTCCGGCTGGCGGTAGAAATTATGGCGCAATTCTTCGTTGATTGTCTCGAACATCCAGTATTTTGCCTGTTCATTGCGTTTGCGTTCAAAATATCCCGTTTCCTTTACATAAGCGAAATATCGGTCTATCATGTCCCACACTTTGTCAATGTTAAGCTCATAATATCCACTGTAGGTCACCACTTCCGGAACCCATTTGCTTGGTGTCGGCGGGAAGAGATGGAGTGCATTGCGGAATTGTGCCGCCGCTAAATTGGCGCGTTCCACATTGTCTCCGTCAGCTTTGTTTATGACAATCCCGTCAGCCATTTCCATAATTCCGCGCTTGATTCCCTGAAGTTCGTCGCCAGTGCCGGCAAGCTGGATCAGCAGGAAGAAATCCACCATCGAATGCACGGCAGTTTCGCTTTGTCCCACGCCGACTGTCTCTACGAATATGTTGTTATATCCCGCAGCCTCGCAAAGCACGATCGTTTCGCGGGTCTTGCGCGCCACACCTCCCAATGATCCCGCTGAAGGGCTGGGACGTATGAATGCATCGGGATGCTGGGAAAGTTTCTCCATGCGGGTCTTGTCTCCGAGGATACTCCCTTGCGTGCGTTCCGAACTGGGGTCAATAGCGAGCACGGCAAGCTTACCTCCCTGCTTGAGCACATGAAGCCCGAAAACATCAATCGAGGTCGATTTCCCGGCACCGGGAACGCCCGTGATACCTATGCGCCGTGATTCTCCCGAATAAGGAAGACATTTTTCAATCACTTCCTGTGCGAGTGCCTGATGATGCTCCGCAGTGCTTTCCACAAGTGTTACTGCCTGACCGAGGATGCTGACATTCCCTTTCAGTATTCCTTCCACATATTCGGATGCCGATAGTTGGGGACGACGGCGCACCGGGCGGCGATAAGGGTTGGTGATGGGTTGTGAGCTTACTCCGGAGTTTACCTGAAGCCCTTTATATTCTGAATTGTTTTCGGGATGGTTCATGGTCGTTCGGTAAATATATTAAAGAAATTTGTGACTATTCTTTTATTCCCACTATCGATATGGTCCGTGCAGGATTCAAAGGATCGTTGGTGAGAACCTCCACCTTTATATTAAACGCGCCTGATGGAAGTTTATTGATATTTAAGGTCCCCTCTGCATTTGCTGATTTTTCCGGTTTCAGGGAAGATGGACGGCGTGTTATCCTGACTGCTTCCGATTGTGAGAAAATACGGTTGATTCTCATTTCCGTCAAGCCTTCGTTCCTGATTGCAAACCTGAACTTAACGGGATTCTTTATCTTGGGAGATATGTTGCCCAAATCTATCGAATTGGGAGCGAGATAACATTTGGGTGCATTCTTTACCTCTTCTGGAGTCATTCGTGAGAAATCGGGAACTACTTTTGCCGTGAAGGTCACTTCTGTTTCGGGAGAACCGGCGTTCTGATCCGAGATTATTGTCACAGGGATTTCCACCGGACCCATTTCCGGTTTGTTGCGTGAATTAAAATAGAAACTTAAAGTGAGTATGTCGCCCGGTCCGACCTCTTCCGACGAAGCCGAGACGCTGAGTGACGGATCCTTGCATATCCAGCGGGGACGGATTGTGTCGGCGGTCTGATTGTAGCCGTTGAGGAAGAAATGGCGTGTTGATCCATATGTGACGTCTCCTGCCGGTAGGATATTTTCCGAAAGTCGTAACGGTCCTGCCTCTATGGGATATAACGTTGACAGGGATTCCGGAGTTCCGAGCACGTTACCGCGTATCCGGATTGTGGACATATCGAAATCTCCGATATAGACACGGATGGATTTCTCGAACCGTCCCGGACGTCCCAATGGATTGTAGGTGAAAGAAAACTTGACGGTATCGCCCGGGGCGATGGGCTCTTCGGGATAAGCAACGCCCGTGCATCCGCAACTCGGGCGCGCTCCCGTGATCACGGTCTCTTCCGGACCTGTATTTACGAACCTGACGCTTCCGGTCTTGGGACCGGCTTCCTCTTTCATCAATCCGAAATCATACTCCTTTTCAAGCCATATGATTTCACCCATTCCCTTCGAAGGGAACAGGGATATCATTAAAAGTAAAGGTATCAGACCATTTCGCATGACATGCTATTTTGTCTTGTTCGGATTGACAACCCCGGTGATTTTCAGCACTTTTGTCTTGGATGATCCGTTGCTTTTAATCTTAACGTTTTTTGTGAAACTGCCGAGATAACCTTTGGGGATGAAATTAACCTTGATTTTACCCTTTTTTCCGGGTGCTACGGGATTCTTGGGATATTCCGGGCGGGTGCATCCGCAATCGGCGGTAGCGCTGAATATGACCAACGGGGCGTTCCCTTGGTTTATAAATTCAAATTCAGTGGAAACCGCACCTTTATCATCCGATATAATTCCGAAATCGTGTGATTCCTTGGTGAATGTTATTATGGCGTTGCCATCATTTGTTTTCTTCTTTTTTGCCATTGCCGGCGAGGCAATGAGCAGAGCCAGCATCAATATTGGGATTAGCTTCTTCATGATTCAATAAAACTTTTCATTCACAAAGTTAATAAATTACTCACTTATCTTGACATTTTTAACCGCAAACGTGGTGGTAAAGTTCGATAATACCTTTTCCATTCTTCATCGCGGAGGCTGTCACGCTGCGAAAGGATGGTTGCGCGGTTGCGTATTTTGTCGGTGACTCTTTTCATTCGGCTATCTTCCGATGCCAATAGGGAATCTGAAAGTTCCTTGAAAATCAGAGGCATCTCTTCCCTTGTGTTGAATATGGAGTCAAGGTCGTGGATTGCAGAGTATGTGTTGCAGTTTTCTCCCATCAGGGAATCAGAGGCGAGAGCGATGTTTAGTGCCGTTTTTACGCGTCCGTTGCGTAACATGTCTTTTGCCGCCAATAGCAATCCGGCGCGATGAAAGCTTATCTGTGCTGCGGGAGGTCCGTCGAGATAAACTTCACGGTCAAGATCATTGGGTGCTTGAAGGTGTTTCAGTCCCTTTATATAGTCATTCTCCCTTTCGTCGGTACTTGCAGGTCCGAAATATCGCACAAAGAGTCCGGTCGTGGTTATGGTGTCCAATCCCAAGTAATGGCGTGTAGGGAGAGAGCGGTGCCAGCATATCGGTCTTGGATTCGGAGATGATGCATTCGTCGATATAATGTCGAACATCATCAGTTTCCGGAAATCTAAGGCTTTCCCTCCCGCAATTTTACCGAGGTTCTGCATAGGATAGGCTATGGAGTCGCAAGGTCCGGTCTTGAGCCATACCGTTTTATAGTTACATTCTTTTTTGTTGGAAATCGCGATGCTTCTGATCATCTCTTTCGCACCAATGGTCGAGTCACTAAGGTTCGCAGCCATTTTAGGAAACTGCAATGCTCCATATATCACATCTTCCCTACAGAGTGTGGACGGTATTCCTTTTGCCCCGTCCCAATCCTGCATAAGCGAGGCAACATATTGTGGCATTGACAGGTATGCAAGATTTATCACGCGCACGTCCTTGCGTATCCCTTCAACCTCCTGCGCATACCAAAGGGGGAAGGTTGCGTTGTCTCCATCCACGAATATTATCGCATCGGGGGGGAGGGAGTTCAGTATATTTGCGGTTATCCTTGATGCCGCATATCTTCCGGAGCGGTCATGGTCGTCATAATTCTCTATCAGCATCCACACAACCGTAAAAACAGGTATTACAGCAGCCAATGGAGCATATTTACCTGCTATTCTCAATAATCCGGCGGCACCGAATCCTATCCATATCGTGAAGGCAAGATACGAACCCAAGAATGAATAATCGCGTTCCCTTGGTTCTCCGGGCGACTGATTCAGGTATACCACGATTGCCAGCCCGGTCATGATGAAAAGCATTGCCGTGGCAAGGCAGGTCTTGTGCCCCCTTTTGCCCTGGAACATTAGCATGATTATTCCGAATATGCCCAAGAGAAAGGGAAGCAGGAGATAACTGTTCCTCCCTTTGTTGTCTTTACCGAGCCATGAGGGCAGTGCGTCTTCCGCTCCGAGCATGGCATTGTCTATAGGTGTTATGCCGGTGATGAAATTGCCGTGTTCCACTTCCCCTGTGGAATGCATATCGTTCTGGCGTCCGAGGAAATTCCACAACAGATAGCGGAAATACATATATCCTGTCTGGTAAGTCAGGAACATCTTCAGCGATTGGGCGTATGTAGGACGGTATGATTTGACAGGATGGCGATGACCGTCAGTGTTGAGTCTGTTCACGAAGTTTCCTGTTGAGTCTAAAGCTTCGCTTATTTCTACTTCGGTCATATTTCCTTTTTCCATACCCGTCCAGTCCGTGAAGCATTCAAGATCTTGCGGGTCGCGACTGGTGATTCTTGGAAACCACATGTTTAGCTCCGGGGTGAATACAGGTTTCACCGCATAGCTTCTCACCACATACGCATCCCCCTTTTTATTTATGGCTTTTGCGTTGAAGATGGAATCGTCACGTGTCAGCATCCGGTAGGGATCACAGATAATGGCACCATTTTCTTTTTGGGCTACTATAGGGTGCTTGCGTTCGAGCACTACCCGTTGATATATTGGTGTCCTCCCGTTTGCTGAATATTCTTCACGCAAAATGTTTTTGCTATAAGGGGTATGTCCGTATAGCAAAGGAGCGCCTCCATATTGTTCCCTTGCCTGATATGAAGCGAAAGAGAATGGGTCACCGGGCATACTTGAATTTGCGGGAGAGGGGATGTCGCCACGTATCGGAATCAAGGCATATGCTGCATATCCCGTAAGGAGCATTGATAGCATCCACATGCATATGTTCAGGCGGCGTGCGGAGAAGTTGTGTCCTCTGACAAGCAGCAGGGAGGCGATAGCGCTTATGGCGGCACCGGCAGCGAAATTATCGGAGAATATGAAGATTCCGGAAAGGAAAATAGCGGGGAATACGGCAGCGGCGAGAAGTCCACGGTTTGATGATCTTGCAGTGGCTGTCAGTGCTGTCAGCAGGCTCAGTCCCAATAATATTACATACGCAGCTACCCCGCTTAGGAATGGTAGTCCCAAGGTGTTAACTGCAAATAATTCAGCCTCTGCAGCCAACGCGATTGTGGAAGGCATCATGCCTGTCAGGATGCATCCTACCACTGCCAATGACAGAATAAACATCACCGTCACTTTCCACCATTTGCGCACACCGCGTTTTATTCCCCATATTATGGCAAGAGCAGGTATGCACAGCAGGTTAAGCTGATGTATTCCTATCGAGAGTCCGAAGAGGTATGCGAGTAATATCAGATATCGTGTAGATAATGGTTGGGTGTGGCAGAAAGCCCATTTCACCATGATCCACACACATAGCGAGGTCATGAAAATGGACATTGCATAAACTTCAGCTTCCACAGCCGAATACCATGTGGAGTCGCACCATCCGAAAGCAAGGGCTCCCGTCAGTGCTGCAACGGAGCGTTGCAGGGTTTGCCAAGGACGCGGTTTTAGGGCATTGAACACCCATCCTGCTGCAGCATAGATGGTTTTTGACAGGAAAAATCCTGCTAAAGCCGTGAAAAGACCACTGGAAAGATTTACCAGCAATGCTGCATGCTTGCCGGAAACGGCAAGCATCGTGACCACCCGTTCTATAAGCATCCATGTCGGATTTCCCGGAGGATGACCGACTTCAAGTTTCCATGCGGCTGCCACAAACTCCGGACAGTCCCAATAAGAAACGGTTGGAGCAACTGTTAGCCAATACGTGGCGAGGAGGATGAAAAACACCCCCCACGACACTAAATTCTCTGCATTCCGTCTCAGATAATCTTGCATCTCTAAAGCCTAACGCCTAAAACCTAAAACCTACCACCTACACCTACCTCTCCGCCCTCATCGGATTATTAAGGAAATCCTGATAAGACAAAGATATTCCTTCGCGTAATTCTGTCTGATATTTCCAGCCCAACGCTGTTGCCTTTGACACGTCGAGCAGTTTGCGGGGAGTGCCGTTAGGTTTGGAAGTGTCCCACTCTATCTTGCCATGGAAGCCTACCACGTCAGCAACGGTCTCAGTCAGTTCTTTAATAGATAACTCCTTTCCTGTGCCGGCGTTTACGGTCTCGTTGCCGGAATAATTATTCATCAGGAACACGCATAGGTTCGCGAGATCATCAACATAAAGAAACTCGCGCAGCGGAGTTCCGTCACCCCAGCAAGTAACCATTTCTGCACCGCTTTCTTTGGCTTCGTGAAAACGGCGTATCAGAGCCGGAAGCACATGTGAATGTGTCGGATGGTAATTGTCGTTCGGTCCATACAGGTTTGTCGGCATTACGGATATGAAATCCGTGCCGTATTGCCTGTTAAGGTATTCACAATATTTAAGTCCCGATATTTTTGCGAGGGCATATGCCTCGTTGGTTTTTTCAAGTGCTGACGTCAGGAGGCATGATTCCGGCATCGGTTGCGGGGCAAGGCGGGGGTAGATACATGAAGAACCTAAGAACTCAAGCTTCCTGCACCCGTTTCTCCAGGCTGCATTGATTACGTTCATCTCCAGCATCATGTTGTCATACATGAAATCCGCGGGAGCCTTGTCGTTTGCTTCTATGCCTCCGACCTTAGCTGCGGCGAGAAACACATATTCCGGTTTTTCCGTTGCAAAGAAATCATTTACGGCTCTCTGGTCTGTCAGATCCAGTTCGGCATGAGTGCGCGTGATAATGTTCTCGTACCCTTGCTTCCTTAATTCCCTTATAATAGCGGAACCTACCATTCCTCGATGTCCCGCTACATAAATTTTTGAATTTTTATCCATAATGTTCGGATAGGTATGAATCGCTTATTACCGTTATTGTCGGTCGTTTATTTTACGATGCCTTTTTCAAGATATTCCGCAAGGTTCGTGCGCACATGTTCCGATGCGCGTTCCGCCGCAACTTTCTCCATGTCCGAATCCACCATCCTGTTCACTAATTCTTCGAAAGACGTCTTTGTAGGGTTCCATCCGAGTATAGCCTTGGCTTTTGTCGGGTCTCCCCAAAGGTTCACCACGTCTGTGGGACGATAGAAATCCGGTGAGACCTCAATTAGCACGCGTCCGCTCTTTTCATCTATTCCCTTTTCGTCTGCGCCTTCTCCCTCCCATCGCAGGTTTATACCCACGCGTGCGAAAGCGAGGGTGGCAAATTCACGCACTGAATGTTGCTTGCCTGTAGCTATTACGAAATCTTCCGGCTTATCCTGTTGAAGCATAAGCCACATGCACTCCACATAATCCGGAGCGTAGCCCCAGTCGCGCAATGAAGAAAGGTTGCCGAGATATAGTTTCTCCTGTTTCCCCTGTGCAATCCTTGCAGCTGCCAGAGTAATTTTGCGTGTCACGAAAGTCTCTCCGCGCCGTTCCGATTCATGGTTGAAAAGTATTCCGGAACAGCAATACATGTCGTATGCCTCGCGATATTCTTTCACGATCCAGTATCCGTAGAGTTTTGCTACCGCATACGGGCTATAAGGGTGGAAAGGTGTATTTTCGTTCTGGGGCACTTCTTCTACCTTGCCGTAAAGCTCGGAAGTTGAAGCCTGGTATATGCGGCATTTGTCGGCGAGTCCTACCTGACGGACCGCCTCCAGCACGCGGAGCACTCCTGTCGCATCCGTGTTGGCGGTATATTCCGGAACATCGAAAGACACCTGCACGTGGCTTTGTGCCGCGAGATTGTAGATTTCATCCGGTTTTACGTCCATTATCACCTTCATCAGGCTCATGGAATCTGCCATGTCTGCATAATGGAGATGAAATTGCGGATTGCCTTCAAGATGCGCTATACGTTCGCGAAAATCCGTTGAGCTGCGGCGTATGGTTCCGTGCACGTCATATCCCTTGGATATAAGAAATTCTGAGAGGTATGACCCATCTTGACCGGTCACGCCGGTTATAAGGGCTTTTTTCATTTTGTATAAATTTTATTAAGCGTATTTATAAAATGTTGCCACGAAAGATGGCTTGAAAACTCGTTGTGTGCCTTGAGTCCCATTTCTGTCCGTAGGTTAGGATCCTGAGTGAGACTGCGCATTGCTTGGGCGAGTTCATTTGCATTGTCAGGTTTGACAAGAAATGCGGTTGATCCATCGCGTAGATACTCTTTCTGGGCACCATTGTCGGTTGCTACCTGAGGCCTTGCTGCAGCCATGAAGCGTAAACTTTCAAGGCTGAAGGCTTCTATTTCAGATGATGGAACCACCCCGAAGAATGCTTCCGTGCAAGCCTCTACCGATGGAGTTGCTTTATTGTTCCAGTCAATGCTGTCCATCACATCCCGTTGCATCGCACGTCGTCTGAGCATGTCAAGATAATCCGGGTTTCCCATTCCTGAAATGCGGAGACGTAGCTTCGTGCCTTTCAGCAATGCCATTGCATCAATTAGGGTTTCAAGTCCTTTCCCTTTTACGAGTGCGCCTTGATAGAGTGCGATTATCGGACCATGGTCCGGCTCGGCAGTAGATTTGATGATGCCCATGCCAGTATTGATGCTGTTGTGAAGTATATGGACACGGTTTTCCGGTAAGGTGATTGTCCCTTTCAGGGAATTGCGGAATCCCTCGTATGCCATCTTCGACACGAAGATATGTGCATCTACATTGGAATATATCTTACGGAAAAAATATGTGTTGCGCCCGCGTCTCACCGTGTGTCGCGTGGTCACGATTTTCACGTCTTGACGTTTTGCGATTTTTTTTGCAAGCAATGCCGTGAATGCGTCCCTGTATCTATGGGTGTGAATCACGATGTTGTTGCATTCGGATTCGCGAAGCTTACGGGCAAGGGTCATAACAGAAGCCGGATCAAAGAATCCCGCCAAGGGGGCATGAAGCAGTTTTATTCCCGATTCTGCAAAAGGAGCGTCAACCCCGACGGCGTTGCGCGTCAGGGCTGTGACTTTCCATCCGGCGCCGACATAGTGGCGACAAATGTCAAGGGCATAAGTCTGTGCTCCGCCCCATTTATTGGAAGGGATTATGTGAATGAGGCTTCTCCTCTTTTTCATTTAGACAGCTTCTTAGTTGGCTGCAGACAGCATCACGTTTATGTCAACACTTGGCATACCTAAGTAGCTGCCTATAAGCTTGTCCACGAGTTTGCCTTCGTAAGTTACTATTCCGAATTGCACTCCGGGTGTGGTTGCGACCATGCCGTAGAATCCGTTTTTGATCACCATTTCGTCAAAGAAGTTGACCAAAGCATTTGAAAGTGCCATAGTGACAGTGCGGGGAACGGATACAGAAGGATGGGTCTCGTTCATGTCAAGCACGTACGCATTCTCTTTCATTGCCGCTTTGAGGTTGTTGGGAAATTCAAAGGGACGGGTGGTGTTTCCGAGGATAATGACATCGGCAGTCTTGACGCGGTTATAGAGCACGCGTGGATGCACGGCTATCGTGTCTACATTAGTCCCGATAAGGTCTTTTGCTACTTGAAGCGTTGACGTGTCGTTGTCCATCAGTGTCACGCGGGCACCTGTAGCTGCCGCTGCCTTTGCCGCCGCTATCATGTCGTTACCCATGCCTATGAGCAGCACTTCGCATGGATTTATGCCAGCAACTCCGGCAAGCAGCACGCCTTTGCCGCCGCCGAGATATGACAGTGCTTCTTCCGCATACATGATTGCGGCGCGTCCGTCAATTTCGTCTATAATGTTCGCGAATACCGGCTCGTCGTTATGGCTATACATGTTGTCGAAGCAACCGGTGGCTATGCCGCGTTCAAGGAGCGCCTTAATAGTGGACTGCTCGAACAGTATGCTGTCCATCATGCATAGGAGGGCTGCGCCTTTCTGCATCTTTTTTATATCTTCCGCCTTCAGGGGGTTATAACATAGCACCACGGGCGATTTGAGTGCCTCGTCTCGCGTTACTATCTTGACGCCATATTCGGCATATATTTCATCGGAGAAGCTTATGTCGCTGCCTGAACCGCTTTCCATACACACCTTAATGCCTCCGGAAGTCAGCATTCCGCAAGCTTCCGGTGTCAATAGCATTCTGGTCTCGTAACCGTCGGAGTAGTTGGCGACAATACCTATACGCATTGTCGGATTTTCATTTTCGAGAATCTCCACCATCTCCTTGGGATTAAGATCCATATTATCTATATTATCTTTCATAGTGTCGGAATTTATCCCCTAAATTAGCATTTATATTTAGATTCTCAAAATTTTATTTCAACTCTTTCAGGTTCACCTTATCCTTACCGGACGTATCGAGAATCCGTAGGCATTATTTGAAGACAAACAGAAATATACCGTTTCGGGGCTTGTTTTGGGTATAGTCCGATGATTTAAGTAAAATATCAAGGTTTGTTCATCTTTATTATTGGTAGTACTTGAAGCAATAAATGTAATTTTTCTGAATGCGGGATATGTAGAAGGCCAATCTGAAGGGAATATATACTGATAAGGATAATATTCTATTGGGTTGCCACTCCCATCTCGAGATTTTGGCATAAGGCTTTGCCCCATATCTCTAATTCCGGTAAGTGGAAATATAATTGATTTACCCGAGATTGTTGCTTTGTATGCTATTAACAAGTTGTTATTATTATTATATACTTCCTCTCCCCCTTCCAAGGTCGTTAATATTGTTCCGGATGTTCCGCTGTTGCTTAAACCGGAGAATGCTCCTACCGGAGGCACCATATATCCTCTCGGTGAGGGGTCGTATATTGTTTTTAAAATATTGTCAGGATCATTTATTGTATTATTAAAATCGTTATCGCCATTACCGGTGATCAATCCATTCCATGCATTTATTATTTTTCCTTCAATGCCCACAATGCTTTCCAATGCTCTGTGCCAATGGCGTCGAGGTTTGTAGTGTGTACCGGTGTCATCATGGTCATTCATAAAGAATAGATTGGGATTACGTGTTGCTTCTCCCATTGTGACCGGTCCCTCACCCCTCATGAATTCATATCCGTTTGGTGAGAAGTAAGGTTTGTTCTCCATGTCGAATTGTTCTTTCTCAGGTGTGGCTTTATCTGCGGACTCAGCATATTGACTATCAGAGATCTTATAATTCAAAAATTCCCTGTCCGGTAGGGCGCTTGAATATATTCCTGGCAGCATTGGGTCTTTACGCCCCCATTGATAGTAGGTGTTATCACCGGCTGATGACGCCTTGATTTCGTCTTGAGTGAATTTACCGATACTCTTTTTATACTTTTTGCCATCGGGTCCCGGAATCACAATATTTATATCTACTTCCCTTGTTGCATCGGCTGCGTGAGGATCGCAGTAACCGATATTGGCTGGAGGGAAATGGTAAACGATTCCTTTGGGTTTAGATGTTACAGCTACGTCTGATCCTTTGGACCAGTCATAGTGGGTGACGTATATATGCCAGCTCCAGAGTATTGTCTTGTTATCGGAGCCAAGTATTGCTATGACTGCATTCCCCTGACACATGGATTCCTCTTTTACTCGGAACTCTATAAAATGTCCTGTCGATTCGTCAAGGCTTATATCTGTTATAAGTCCGGGGGAATCTTGCCATATAAGCACAGGCTTCCCTATCGGATATTTGTCATAAATGCGTTCGCTTGTGATGGGTTGGTCCTCATGATCCTTGAAGGTTGTCCAGGCACCGGTAGAGGTGTTGCCCGGATTGTATGCAGTGGGGTTATCCAGCGAGTTGCCATATACAAGCGGGAATTTATAGTATCCTGGTCTGTTCACTACATAGCAGTTTGCCGATTCTGCCGTCTCTGAATCTGTAGGTTTGGACAAGTCAAGTGCGTCCTCATTGTTTTCAAGAGGGGTGAGGAAACCTTTATCTTTGAATGGCTTGCGCAATGCAAGGAACTGGCTTTGGCTCCTTACCTTCAATCGTCCTTTAAGACGTTCGAACGATTCTACGGGAGAACTCCCGTTTTCCGGTATAAACCGTTCCGAATCGTCAGGATCTATGGTTGTGCTGCCTCCGACGGAACTTTCAATATACCAGTTTGCCTTCAGTTTTTTTGCTTGCACCTTGTTTTCTCCATTTTTCTGATATACCTCGATGTAGGCGGCAATCTCCACATCCTCGATTATTCCGGAGTAATTGAGTCTGGCATTTTCAGGAACCTTCACGTCATAGACAGGTTCGATGAGTATACCTTTGGTCGACAGTGAATAGCAATAAAGCTTCCCGGCTTTCCATTCTTTACCCGTGCCGCCTATTTTAGCAGTCAGAGTGCGTTTCTCACCTGTGAGTTTGTCTGTGAAATTCATTGTCACGGTTGCGTTCTCGGTGAGTGCCTGAGGTATCATCAAGAGTGTAAGATTGCCTGTCGTGCCAATGATTTCCACTCCACCCGCAGGGGCGTAGCAGTTATCGTTGGTGTCTTCCGGATCAATGGTTATACTGCGTTCTTTAGTGAAAGAGCGCAGTTCTCCCGAGGTGGTCCACGTTCCGGAGCCAATTACTGAAGTTCCGGAGCCATAGACTCCGCTGATTGAGATTCCTGTGATTTCCCCGTCAAGGAAATCTGATGCTGTCTGGAATGTCACGGCTGCGAGTGCATGTTTGAACTTCAGTTCAACAGGTGTTCCGCCTTTGCCTGAACACTCCGCAGAGCAATACATAAGATCCTGCTGTTCCTCAATCTTTGAGGCAACGGTGTATGATATTGTCGGGGAGCCTTTATGTGTATTGTCGGAATGTGTGATTTGATCTCCTCCGTCTTCCTTTGCCGCGAATGGTGCGTAGGCAAAGAACTTCACTATTCCACCTCCCGGCCAGTTGAGGGAGGTATTGGCGGGAAGGCTCCAATTTTTGCGGTCGCTTGAAGAGAGACGTATGTTATGAATGAAGTCGGTGCCATACCCGGTGTCGTCCGTAGGATAGTTTGCCGCGCCAGTACATATTGCCGAGAGCCCGAATGATGTCCAGAAAGCATCGATGCCGTTGATCTGTGCTCCTCTGGTTTGTAGCGGTGTCTCGGCAGGAGTGTCGGGAATTTCCGAAACCTGCGTTATGAGGAAAAGTCCGTCTCCGGTGCGGTCTATATCTACCTCGCGGTTACATCTCGCCTTGTGCGATGTCGCCTCCGACCATGGAGCTGACACCGATACATCGAAATTCATAGCCCCCTCATTCCCCCTGTCATCCATGATTATGTCGTCTGTGCAGCCGTTTAATATGGCGGCAACGATAATCATCGATGCAGGGAAGAGGTTGCGTGTATATATGGATATGGTCTTGAAATTCATTCGTTAAATCACTTCGTCACTTATTTCATGTCGTAGTCACCACCTGTGTCGCCCGGCTTCCATTGCGGATCCCAAGGAGATACGGTAACAGAGAATTGGATGGGATTGTCAAGGACTGCGTCACCCGGTTTTTTCTGTTTGTCCGGATCTTCGTGAGTCGGGATTGCGTATATGTAATTGCCGTTTCCTGTCGGGAGGTTAAAGTTTGTTACGTCATCTTTAGGAGGATATATTCCGGCTCCACTGGTTGCACCGCAAAACTCAAGCGTATAGCTGTATTTTTTGCCGGGCACCCATTTCATTTTTTTATCATCGGCATCTTTGTCGGAGATTGGTACGCAGACATATCCATAAAGATTCTCGTTGAAAGTCTTGTCTCCGTCTTTGATCGGGAACATCTGGTGTACGTGCTTGTCGCCTTCTGTAGTAGTGTAATCGCCACCTCCTGTATGCTGTGCGCCTTCGTGCACTTCCTCAACGCGGCACAGCAGGATGATGTATGCACCTTTTGCCGAGTTTGTTTCTTTGTCATTGCCGTCAAGATCCCAGTAGTTGAGAGTCTGTGGTATCAACATAAGCTCTGAACTGAAAGCATTGTCATGTCCAAGTAATTCAATCGGCTCATGGCTAAGCTCTGCGAACTCTTGGAACTCGCGTCCGTATACCACTCTGTTTCCGCCGGGAGCCCAGCTCATGTAATGCACGTCTTTCAATTCTTCTTTCTTGGAGAAAGTCAGGTTGCCCGATTCCAATGCGTTTACTACCCAGGTTCCTTTTATCTTGACACGATATTCATTCTTGTTTGTGGTTGTTGTCGAAGAGGCACCGCCGTTTATTGCCTTTATCTCAATCTGTGACAGGGCATGGTTGAAGTTTAGCGCAACGCTTGTTCCTGCAGATCGTTGTGCTTCTTCATATGCAACGATCAGGTCTTCATGGGTTGCACCGGAATTATGGAATTGCTCATCGGCTTTGTAAGATGTTGGTTTGACATCTTTTATCAAGGCGCCTTCCGTATTTATGGTTGCGCTGGTTGACGTTGGTGCATACGCCCAAAACTCGATACTGTTCACACCTTGTGGCCAGTGGTAAGTTTTAGACATGGTGAATATAGTGCTTCCCTGTTGCTTGGTTGCAGTTTCCCCATCGATAAACATGTTGCCGGTGAATCCGCCTGATTTGGCGAAAACTTTGAAGCTCTTAAGATCCGCGACACTATTGATCACGTTTGAGCGTGTCATCCTTGAGGTGAAGGAGATCTCGGGTCCGTGATTCACCTCTTCGATCACGTCATTGGTGCAGGAGGTTGCAAGAGCTAAACCCCCAAGTCCCATTGCGATTGCCTTGAATTTCATAATTTGTATGGTTTTATATTTGTTTCTTTATGATATTGTGTCTTATTCTTTATTATTTTCTGTAAGTCAGAGCATGTCGATATGTATGTCTTCCCCCTCTTCCCATCCGGGCACAGATGGTGTCATTCCTGTTCCCTCCGGATCCGGGATTTTCAATCCGTTGATATTTATTTCAATCAGTCCGGTCGGTCCTACCTCATGCATGTTGTCTGTGACATCGAAATTCCAATAATATTTATTGGAAGAATAGATTGTAAGAATATGAGTCAGTTCTTCTGCATGGCAATGACCGAAAATGTTTATTTCTCCCTCCAACACTCCTTCGGCAGTGGCAGAGATTGAAATAGGCATAGTCACATTTTTATTGCATCCTGTCTGTCCGGATATTGACCATGCTTCGGAAAGGCTTGTCATTGCTGCGCTGACGCTAATGTCCGCAGAATAGTTCTCCACTCCGGTTATACGGATGTGAACTTTGCGTGTAGACTCTGTCGGCTTGAATGTAACTTTTTGGTTGGCGACACCGCCTAACAGCTTGATCTCTGTGAGTTGTGCGCTCCAAAGGGTTTCCGGAGCCTGCTTCACATCCTCGTCTTTCCCCGGTTTAGGGCGTGGTGTGACATCCATTGAACGGTTCATGGGACCTAAGATGTCCTGGGTGTCGGTCGTGATATGGAAATCTTCGAAAGAGGAACCGCGTTCAAGAAGTGTCTCCGTGCCCCCGTTGAAGCATATTGCGCGGTAGTTGCCGGCAGGAATGCGGATGCTTCCTCCGTTTTTGCCGCCAAATTCGTATGATCTCGGTCCCCCTTCTGCATCCGGATCTTCAGGGAAGAACCACACTACCATTGTGACCGGATTGCCATTAGGTGCATCCGCCCAATCAAAGCCAACTTCAAGATCTATCCAGTGTTCATGGTCGTAGCATAGTTCCCGATGGTCGCAGCTTCCTAAAATAATCAAGAGAGACGCAATGATTGAAACTATAAATATTCTCATTTGCGACCTCCTTTCTTTTTAGGTTCATTTACATTCCCCCGTCCGATAAGCCATACCAAGCTTATTTCAGCTTTGGTCGGTCCTATCCATCGGCGATTGTGAGTAGACTGCCACACATCATGCGTGTCAATAAGCCGATGTTTGAGGTATCGTCCCCACATGTAACCTACACCTATTGAGAAATCTATGTTCAACCTGCGCGCCACCGGCAGGCTGTAGCCATATGAGACTCCTGCTGCATAATTGTATTTATCGGCGATTATGCCCGAGTGTGCCCTGCCGCGTTGAAAGTCGTAAGTCACGATTGATCCGTAAATGCCGATACGATGTCCGGATAGGGGATTGCTGCTGCGTCCGTGTCCGAGTTGCATACGCACCTCGAAGTCTCCACCATATATTCTCCAGTATTTACGTTTTTCGTGATTGCTCCACCATGCGTGCATATAGTCTGCCCAGAGAGTAACCTTGTTGCCTATGCATATGCCTATGCCTATATTGGGGGTCAGGGCGGCGTCATACAGAAGGTTCGTGCCCATGATCAGGCGTACGCCCCTGTGTGCCTCATCTTTTGTATTCTCTATATGTGTTTCACAGTCGGAGAATTGTGTATGGCTGCATCCCGCATGCTCCTCGTTACATATCCTTCCGGTTTCAGAGAGGATGTTTTCAGTGTCGATATTTTCATCAGACTCGCATTCTCCGGTTGATAAAAATGCCATGTTGTCTGTGCCATGATCGGTCACGGCTGTTATTTCTGCATATCGGCATGAAGACCATTTCCTTCTGTCAGGCTCATTGATAACTTTGCCGTTCATGCTGATGTTTGTCATCCCTAAATATCTCATAAGGGAAAATGCCCTCTCGAAGGCGAGTTCCTCATTGAAGGGTCCTTCCCCTTCCGGAGAGGCGCTGCCCCTGATCCCGAGTCTCAGGCGGTTGCTTCCGATTGTATCGCGAGTCTCCAGAAACTGACGTATGTTGTCAAGCTTTTGTCTGTTGCCGATATAGTCCGGATTGACATGGGATGATGACCATTGGAAATATATTCTTTCGGAAAATATTGTAGTTGCCGTGTCCTGGGAAAGCCTACGTGCCGTTGCTTCATGTCCGGACATGAAGCAACACATTATAGCTAACGCTATAATGTGTTGCCAGCTAAATAATTTACTATTTTTATAGATATACCGCATAGGATTATTGTTTTATTCGGTATAAGAATATAAATTACCTCGTTGTGAAAAAGTGGTGTTTGTAAGAATTAATCGCAAATTTAATAATTATTTTTAATTATCATCGTAATATGATGGGATTTAACACAATATTGGTTAAATATGGCTAATTTTTATCAAAAATTTTTTCTTTGACTAAGAAATGACTGTTTAAGTTGTTTATGTGTCGCAAGGAAGCGGCTTACTGATTTGTCTATCTGTTTCTGGTCTTCAAGCCTTTCTCCGCTGAAATGGATATTTGCCCTTGAATAGAAGGGTAAACGTTCCGATAGCCCTATTTCCACAGCTTCGCGTATCTCTTCAGGAGATTTTCCTTTCATCAACGGGCGGCGAGCATTATTGATCACCAGGCGTTCAGTTATTCTTTCGGGAGAGGCTTCAAGCCATACTACATCTCCGTGCGAGAGCATATAGTCCATGTTGTCATTGAAACATGGGGTGCCCCCTCCACATGATATGATGGTATTTTCAAATTCTCCTGCTTCACGGAGCATTGCCGTCTCCATGCGTCGAAATTCCTCTTCCCCTTTTTCGGAGAAAATCTCTGTGATAGATTTCCGGAATCTTTGTTCAATATAGAAATCAAGATCTATGAATGTCATGCCGGTCGCGCGTGCCAAAGCCCGTCCGAATGTGGTCTTGCCACTTGCCATGTATCCGATGATAAACATAAATCAGCTAATTTATATTGCGTAAAAGCCACCATGCGAGGATTATGCCTGCAGCGGTCAACACTACGGGCATCGAATGAAGGCGCATGTAAGTGCGGGGATGGCGGTTGCGGTTTATTTCAAGCCATATCATAGGTATCAGCAACGGGAGAAGCAGGAGCAGCACGGCATTATGATTCCATGCTTCTCGAATGTTGCCATGGAGCAAGGCGTGGAGCATCCTCTGGCTGCCGCATCCCGGACACTGCCAGCCTGTGAGTTCATGAAAGATGCATCGGGGCATGAAACGCACCGACATCGGATCGATTGCGAAATATATGATGCAGACGGCAATGATTGCACATGCAATCAACAAATATTTTCTCCTGCGTTTCAATAATTAGCTTCTTGAACGGTTCTTAAACGGCACCTATTATAGAAAGGGGGAAATATATTGCAGCCGTTATCACTCCTAAAACAACTGATGCAATGATCCAATATTGAGCCATTTCAGATGCGCGACGCGCACCGGCGTAGTCCTTGGCATAATATTTCGAGCTGACCATTGTGCTGTAGACTATTGCCACCACTCCGGGGATGAGACAGCAGAGCACGGTGGCGAGTACAGACCACACAAGATAGGTCTGTGGCATCGGCTCTTGTGTCATTGGTGCCGGAGGAGGTATTACACCGACGGATTGGTTGGAAGGGACAGGAGGGATAGGCATTGCCGAAGACACCTCAGGTGTGGGTGGCGGAGGGGGAGTGTTGGCTTCCTCTGCCTTTCTGCGGGCTTCCTCGGGGTCGTAATCGAGGTGAAGGGCGTTTGCCCATTCGGTTTCTATCTCTTCTTCGCGTGTCAGAGCTTTTCCGGTTTCTTCATGAAGATTCTCGGTCTCTTTGATTTCCGTCTCTTCATTAAGATTCTTTTTATTTTCGTTATCTTCCATAATAGAGGAATTAAGAAGCTGGTTAAAATAAAAGTAAATTTAAACTTGTTGCATCTCAACCAGTTTGTTGTATATGCCACCAAATTCAATGAGTTCGGTGTGGGTTCCGCACTCCGCTATTTTTCCATTATGGAGCACATATATCCTGTCCGCGTTGACGATTGTGGACAGACGGTGGGCTATGACGATTGTTGTGCGGTTTTCCATAAGCTTTTCAAGGGCTTCCTGAACGAGGCGTTCGCTTTCGGTGTCGAGGGCGGACGTGGCTTCGTCAAGAATAAGGATCGCGGGATTCTTGAGTATTGCGCGAGCTATGCTGATTCGCTGTCTCTGTCCTCCCGAAAGACGGCAACCGCGATCTCCGATCATTGTCTGGTAGCCGTTTTCAGTGTTCATGATGAAGTCATGGGCGTTGGCTATACGCGCTGCCGTCTCTACCTCTTCCTGTGTGGCATCCTTGTCGCCGAATGCTATATTGTTGAAGATGGTGTCGTTAAACAGTATGGCTTCCTGATTCACATTTCCCATTAGTGAACGGAGGTCTTTTACGCGGAGGTCTTTTACATTTATGTCGTCAACAAGTATCTCTCCGCGTTCCACGTCCCAGAACCGAGGTATGAGATCGACAAGGGTAGATTTTCCGGATCCCGACTGCCCGACTAAGGCAACGGTTTCACCGGGATTGACATCGAGGTTTATATTTGACAGGACATCCCTTTCTCCGTCATAGCTGAAGCTCACGTTGCGTAACCTTACAGAGCTTTTGATCTTGTCATCAGGCAGCTCTTTCGGATTTTCAGGATCCTTAATCGGATTTTGGGCGCCAAGTATCAAGTCTATTCGTTCCATTGCCGCCATACCCTTCTGGATAGTGTAGGAGGTTTTGGAAAGTTCTTTTGCGGGATTGATGAGACTATAGAAAATCACCATGAAGAAAATGAATTCGGATGCCACTATTTGAGCGCTTCCCGACAGGATCAACGTTCCTCCGAACCATAAGATTATTGACACGGCGACGGTGCCGAGAAACTCACTCATCGGATGGGCAAGGGTGTATCGCCGCCCCATGGAATTGTGTATACGGTACAGGTCTTCTGTTTCAGCGGCAAAATTCCTTTCCATCTGTTTTTCCGCGTTGAAAGCCTTGATTATGCGCAAACCGCTGATTGATTCCTCAATGTTGGAAAGCATAGAGCCGAAACGCTGCTGTCCGCGCAGGTTCTGCTGTTTTAGCTTGCGTCCTACGACTCCCATCAAGGCACCGATGACAGGGAGGGTGATGAAAACGAACAAGGTTAGCTGCCAGCTGATCGTGATCATCGTGGCGAGATAGGCAATGATCAGGATGGGATATTTCACCATGCTGAAAATGCTTGACATCACGGATGTCTGCACTTCTCCAACATCGCCCGTTATGCGTGCCATTATGTCACCTTTTTTCTCATTGGTGAAGAAGCCGATAGGTAGCGAGACAATCTTGTTGTACATGGCGTTCCGGATATCGCGCGTCATCCCGTTCTGCATCGGGATGGTGAACCATTCGCTCGTATATGCCGACAATACCTTGAGAAGGGTCATTCCCGACAAGGCTGCGCATAAGAAAAGAAGCGTCATGGAAGCGCCGTCTTCTGTGATCATTCTGGAAATGAAATAATATGCATTATTGATGATCACATCTTTCATCTTGCCTGACTCCATAGCCATGTATTGGTATTCCTGAGTGTTGATGCTGAAAAGCATCTCCAATATAGGCATGATGAACGCGAATGAGAACAGGGTCAGGAAAGCTGTCAGAAGATTGAATACCACACTGATGATGATATTCCATTTATAAGGAGCTGCGAAACGCAGCATGAATTTGAAGAAATCTTTCATATATTAAGCAAGGAAGCGGATCAAAGAAGCATGATTGGTAAACGTTTTAAATTACATCATAATCTCACTTCAATGCAAAATTAATCAAAATCTTCGAACAATCACTTCTTTTATTGACCAATCGAATCTAAATTATTGGATAAATAAGTATTGTACGGTGAGAATGACACCATTTATGGCGATCTTTATGTATGTAAACTCTACGTTAAGTCCCCAAACTTTTATTTTTAACAGATTCTAAAGATGTGTAAGCATTTCGGATGCCTTTGCTCCATGATATTCATTGAACAGTGCGCGGGAGCGTTTCCAGCGGCGATGGCTCCATAGCCAGTATTGCGGCGCTTCCTTTATGTTGTCTTCCAGAAGTTGGAAATACTTGCGTGACGTTTCGAATATTTCCTCTTTCCTCACATTGGGGGATATGGGGATCAGGCGGAGCGTGTAATATCCTCGCTTGGGGCGGCTCATGTGCCCGTAGATCGCTTTTGCTCCAAGAAATTTGGAGATCCTTTCCGGTCCGGTGTATACTCCGGTTTCATGATTGAGAAACTCGAGGAAAAGGTGTATGTTGAGTCCGGGAGCCTGGTCGGCTATGTAAGATCGGAAGAGCACACGTCTGAACTCCAGTCACGCGATAGTATCTC
>CASBHZ010000013.1 GCA_949123685.1 uncultured Bacteroidales bacterium
CGAGATACTATCGCGTGACTGGAGTTCAGACGTGTGCTCTTCCGATCTGCGACTATACCCGCACGGTCAGTTCACTTCTGATTTTTTCGCAAAAATACATTCACCATGAACTAAACCTTGTCACTTATGTTGATTCCGCTATGAATTTTGTTGCAATGTGCGAATATTTATATTTATTGCACAATTTTTAATAACGCCATTGAGCAAATTTTCATAGAATAACATTATACCAACATCATGATATAATGTCTAATATTAATTTTGCCTTGATAAAACAAACATGTCCACCCCATACGGCACACGTTATTTATTATCTTTCAACTTCTTGATTTCCTTATCAAAATCACTTTCCAATAAATCCATTTCACGTTTGCGATAGATATCAAACTCTTTTTCTGCTTTTTCAATCGCTCATCATCCATTGCAAATCCCTTTTGAATATATTCATGAAGCCGTTGTGTAGCCCATCTTCGGAAACGTGTCGCCACCTGTGACTGGACACGATAACCCAATGCTATAATCATATCAAGATTATAGTGGTCAATGTTGCGTTTTACCTGACGATTACCCTCTTGTCGAACTGATAAGAATTTCTTATAAGTTCGATTTTCATCCAACTCTTGATCTGCATATATATTCTTAATATGCATAGAAATATTCTCTTGTGTCGTGCAATATATTTCAGCCAGCTGATTCTGTGTAAGCCATAAATCTTCATTTGCAAAGCGTACCGATACACGAGTTATTTCATTATCATCTTGATAAAGTATTATTTTATTTTCTTCGATCATAGGTCTATCCTTCTTCTTTTAATTTTATTCACAGTCGAGAACGGAGGTCGCTCGGTGTTTCTCCGAAAGCTTCCCGGTAGCATTTAGAGAAGTAAGCCGGAGTTGAGAATCCTACTTCATACGCAATTTCCGATATGGAGCGGTCTGTGGTGGAAAGAAGGTGCCGTGCGCGCTTTAACCTCAAGTTGCGGATCAGTTCCACCGGAGAGTAATTGGTCAAAGCCTTTATTTTACGATAGAACTGTGAACGCCCTAACCCCATTTCCGATGCAAGTTCATCCACATTTAAATCCACATTGCCCATCCGGCTTTCCACAATTCTGAGAAACCGTGAATAAAACTCGTTCTCCATATCCCCGGGAACATTTCGTTGCTCCTTAGGCAACGAAACCGGTTTCGCAAGATCTCCTTCATTACCGGATTCTCCACCCCACAGGTTCTTTATGCGTTTGCGATTTTCTATCATGCCCTTGATCCGCGCATTCAACACTGCTATGTTAAAAGGCTTCGACAGATATCCGTCCGCTCCGTTTTGATATCCCTCTACCCTCTGCTCATCCATAGAACATGCAGTGAGAAGAAGCACGGGAATATGGGATGTAGAAACCTCATTTTTAATCAGACGGCAACATTCAAAACCATCCATAACGGGCATCATCACATCACACACCACTATGTCAGGAACATAACGCGCTGCAAACCTTACACCTTCTTTGCCATTGGTAACAGCTGCCACGTTATATTCAGCTGAAAGTAATTCCTTGAGCATAGACCTTATATCCTCATTGTCGTCTACAACAAGGATTAATGGTTTGTCTTCCTTGAAATCACCCTTTTCATAGTTAATGTCTCCAAGTTCCGATTCAATCTCGTCCTTATCAATTTCCGGAAGGCACCCTTTCATCTGTTCATCAACATGTGTCACAGGAATGGTTACCACAAACTCAGAACCCTTACCTATCTCACTATCAAGACTTATCTCACCTCCATGAAGTTCAACAAATGCCTTGACAAGCGACAAGCCTATGCCGCTACCTTTCGGATTAACCTTGTCAACCTGGAAGAACCTGTCAAAGATCCGTTTCTGATCTTCTTTCTCAATTCCCACTCCGTTATCCTTTATTGAAAAATGCAGTTGGCTTCCGTCGCAGTCACAAGAAAAAGCCACCATACCGTTTGGCGGAGTATATTTCAAAGCATTCGACATTAGGTTATAGAAGACGCGCTCCATTTTCTCCACATCGAGAGCAATCTTGAAATCCCGTTCTGCGGGTATTTCAACATTCAACTTTATATCCCTCTTACGGGCAACACCCTTGAATGCATCAATCCACTCCGCTGCAAGCATACCGAAATCCACCTCAGTCAGCTTAACACTCAATTTCCCGTTTTCATATGTCCGGAAATCAAGTATCTGATTAATAAGGCGCTTAAGTATCCTCACGTTCTTCTCTGCAATCTTTATCAACGTGCGTTGCGACGGACTTAAGTTATCGGCGGTAGCAAGCTGCTCCACCGGCTCGGCTATCAAGGTAAGCGGTGTGCGCAAATCATGGGAAACGTTCGTAAAAAAGGCAAGTTTAGATTGCGTAGCCAACTCAAGCTGCTCATTAAGTTCTTTTTGTTGATCATGCTGACGCGCAAGCTGTTCATTCTTACGCAGTAATGTTTCTTGGTAGCTTCGTCTTTGCCAGAAAGCTCTCAATATCAAAAAGAGCAATACACAAAGTAAAATCACAAAAGCGATACTTACATAAAAAAGAGTTGTCTGAGCAGAATGCTTGTCCCAATACCTGTCGATCTGCGACTTAAGGCTCTTCATTTTTGAAGTCTCTTCTTTAAGGGATTCATTCTGGATAAGAAGTATGTCTGCATTCCCCAGATCCACAGCCGACGGTATCGGGAGCGATGCAATTGAATCATACGGCTCTCCCTTTAATATTGCCAATGCCGTGCGTATCAAGCGATGACCTTCCGTGGGATATAAAAACGTGGCATCAATCACGGAATCCCGGACAGCCTTCATCCCTATTTCAGGAGCCGCATCTATACCTATTATATATGGATCAATGCCTTTGGCTCGCGCAGCATCTGATGCGGCGATTGCCATGCGGTCATTATGGGCATATATCAGATCAACGTCGGGATGAGTCTTAAGCATCGAATCCGTCAAACGGAGGGCATCTTCATAATTCCAGTTACCATAAGCTATGGCAGATATTATGATGCCGGGATGACGGTCTATTTCCCTCTGAAAGCCTTCATGTCGATTCACGGCGGGAGTGGATCCCTTTAAACCGTAAAGTTCTATAACCTTACCATTGCCATGCAGCAGGTTGGAAGCATACCTGGCGGCAGATTCCCCAACTTTTATATTATCTGCACCTTGAAAAGCAGTGTAACAATGACCATTGACATTCCTGTCAAACACGACCACCGGTATGCCGCTATTATAGACAGATTCGATAGCCGGAGTTATGGCATCAGCCTCATTTGGTGCAACAATTATAATGTCGAAACCATTATCGGCAAAATATCTGATATCGGCAATCTGCTTTTCATTACTGTCATCTGCAGAACGGATTTCCACCGTAGCTTCCGGATGAACGAGGATTTCACGCTCGATCTCTTCATTCATCTTGTTCCTCCAGTCGTCCCTACTGCATTGCGACACCCCTATCCTGTATGTTTTCTTTTCCTCCTTACATGAGTTGAAAAACACACTCATACATGCAATAAAAAAAACGATATGAAACCAATTACGAATTTTCATGATTAGACATAATCTACAACACTATGAAGTGATTTAGAAACTTCTTAAACTTTTTACGAATCACTTCTACAAATATACATGTTTTTTATATAAAAAAGAATGCATCCCCTTATAAAAAATTACCAATGCAACAATTGTTATAGAGCATGCTCAAATCTTGATAACACTATAATTTTATTTATCACTATATTTGCACTGCATTGCAAGGATCACTCTCGGTCAACGTGAGAACCCAGCACGCAGCCTTTATGATTTTCTAAGAAAAACTCAAGGTTGAACCCGTCTTGACTTATTTAACATGGAAAAAGCGAGACGAGTCCGTTAACAAGATTGTTTTTATTTTGAAAGAAAACCAAACAGATGAATCACATTTTCAGAAAAGGATTAACCTTAATGACGATTACCGCCGCATCATTGACATGCATGGCTGACGATATTGAAATCAGCCATCTTGGACCGAATCATACTTATGTGCGTGTAAAAGGTGATGACAAACTATTGATCCTCCCCATTCAGGAATCAAATGAAGACGCAAGGATCAACGTATTGGTAGACGGCAAGATCGACCGCACTTTTTTTGCACGCCTTGCAAAATCAAAAACGGATTATACCGTCCCCTTCGACCTTTCTCCCTACAAGGGGAAAAACGTTATTCTTGACGTGATAGCGAACCATAGCCGCGCATCCGTGCGAGAAGCACAAGACGAGGCTTGCTGGAGCTCTATCTCGCTTTCTGACTCATTCGATACGGCAAACCGAGAAAAATACCGTCCCGTTTTCCATCACACACCTTCCTACGGATGGATGAACGATCCCAATGGAATGTTCTATAAAGATGGAGTTTGGCACCTGTATTTTCAATGGAATCCGTTCGGCTCTAAATGGCAGAACATGACATGGGGCCACTCCACATCTACCGACCTTATCAACTGGCAACATCATCCGGCAGCAATCAACCCTAACGGCATAGGAACCGTATTCTCGGGAAGTTCGGCAATAGACAGGGAAAACAGCGCAGGATTTGGGAAAGATGCAGTCCTTGCGATGTACACCTCTGCGGGAAATAGTCAGACACAAAGCCTTGCCGTCAGTCACGACAACGGAGAAACATTCGAAATATATCCCGCAAACCCGGTACTTGCACTCGGTTCCGAAGCCCGCGACCCTAACATGTTCTGGAATCCGGATACGAAGCTTTGGACAATGATACTCGCTCATCCGCTTGATCACGAAATGTTGATATTCACATCTCCCGATATGAAAAAATGGACATTGCAGAGTGCATTCGGCAAAGGTCTCGGAGCGCAAAATGGCGTATGGGAATGTCCTGACCTGTTTGAACTTCCCGTTGACGGTGCCGATTACAAGAAATGGGTACTGATCTGCAACATAAACCCTGACGGTCCATTCGGAGGTAGCGGCATACAGTATTTCACCGGAGATTTCGATGGCAAGACATTCACACCTGACACTGATAAAGATGGTAAAGTTGCAACCAAATGGCTTGATTTCGGTAAAGACAATTATGCACTCGTAAGCTGGAGTGATGCTCCCGATGGACGCCGACCTGCAATAGGCTGGATGAGCAATTGGCAATATGCAGCCGATGTGCCGACCATGCAATATCGCTCAGCCAATACTCTACCGGTAGAAGTCAAACTGTTTAAAGGCACAGACGGTGAACACTATGCATCCACGATGCCGGCTCCGGAACTGCTAAATCTTCGCGACAAGGCTGTTATAAGTTCGAAGAAAGTCAGAACAAACTCAAAACAAAAGAGTTTTAATCTTCCAAAAGACAACAGAGGTATCTGCGAAATCACCATGACAATTGATCCTAAAAAAGCATCAGAAGTGTCACTCATTCTCTCGAATGCTCAGGGTGAAGAAGTTGACATGATCTACGATGTAACCACCTCCTCATTCTCCTTCAACAGAGAAAAAAGTGGGATTGTGGACTTCAGCAAGGATTTTCCGGCTACAACCGTCGCTCCAACTTTCAGCACCTCCTCGAAACTTAACCTTCGTATCTTCATTGACACATCAAGTATCGAAATATTCGGTAACGACGGACGATTTGCCATGACAAATCTCGTATTCCCCACATCTCCCTATACACAGCTGTCAGTAAGCTCCAAGGGAGGAAAATCCGACATTTCGGATCTGAAGATATACTCCCTCCTCCCAACTGAAAACTGAAAACCGAAAACTGAAAACCAATAAATCATGAACGCAACTCATACCACGACATCAAAGAAGTATAGCCCGGTGATGCAGCTGATACCCGTAATGCTATGCTTCTTCGCCATGGGATTTGTGGATCTCGTCGGCACTGCCACAAATTTCGTTAAAAGCGACTTGAACCTATCGGTGTCGGAAGCAAGCATCCTTCCATCCCTCGTATTCTTCTGGTTCCTGATATTCTCTGTTCCCACCGGCATACTGATGAATAAAATAGGACGCAAGAACACCGTGCTACTGTCGCTTCTCATCACAGCCATTTCACTAATAATACCCGTCTTCGGAGACACCTATGCTGTAATGCTTATCTCATTCTCCCTCCTTGGCATAGGCAACGCTGTGATGCAGACCTCTTTGAATCCGTTGGTAACAAACCTTATCAGCGGTGATAAACTGGCATCAGCTTTGACATTCGGACAATTTGTGAAGGCGATTGCATCTTTCCTCGCCCCGATTATTGCAACATGGGGAGCGACAACGCTTTTCCCCACGTTCGGTCTGTCATGGCGGATACTCTTCCTTATTTATGCAGTCATAAGCATACTTGCCGTAACCGCACTCGGGGCAACACCCATAGAGGAAGAACGCCCTGACAGAGCTTCCGGAATCAAAGAATGTGTAAAACTTTTGGGACGTCCATTTATACTCCTTTGCTTCATAGGAATCATGTGTCATGTAGGCATTGATGTCGGCACCAACACATACGCTCCCATGATTATAATGGAAAGGCTGAATCTTTCACTCGAAGATGCCGCTTTCGCCACAAGTGTATATTTCATATTCCGCACCCTCGGTTGCTTCTCAGGAGCATTCATCCTGCGTGCAGTAAACGCGAAGATATTTTTCGCTATAAGCACATTCATGATGCTTGCCGGTATGGGAATCCTCTTCAGCGCACATTCCCTATATGCCCTTTATGCAGGAATCGCGTTTGTTGGATACGGAAACTCGAATATATTCCCGATCATCTTTTCTCAGGCGCTCCTCTCCACCCCAAAAGAAAAGAACGAAGTGTCCGGACTGATGATCATGGGTCTGTTTGGTGGCACAGTCTTTCCACTATGCATGGGTTATGCAGCAGACATGACAGGGCAGCCCGGAGCTATAGCCGTGATGACAGCTGGTGTAATTTATTTGCTCTGCTATACAATAAAAATCAAAAAAGAAGCATAACAATAGCAGATATATGTATTATTGCACAATCAATGAAACATTAGGAAGTTGTTTAAATAATTTGACATGAAAGACTTGGTAATTGGAATGGGAGAAGCCCTGTGGGACGTTCTCCCCGATGGAAAAAAAATAGGTGGCGCACCAGCCAACTTTGCGTATCACGTATCACAGTTCGGACTTCCGAGCCTCGCAATCAGCGCTATCGGAGATGACGCTTTGGGAAAAGAGCTTGTAGAAAACTTCAATGCAAAAAATGTGAAGTATCATCTTGACACGGTTCCATATCCTACCGGCACAGTTCAGGTAGAACTTGACGAAGTTGGTGTTCCTCAATATGAAATAAAAGAAAATGTTGCATGGGACAACATCCCGTCTACTGAAGAACTTAACGCAATTGCGGCAGACACAAAAGCATTTTGCTTCGGATCGTTGGCACAACGCAACATTATTTCACGAACAACAATCCAGAAATTCCTTGAATCCATTCCCAAAGAGAATGATCCCCTGATCGTTTTTGACGTAAACCTCCGCCAAGGATTCTATAATAAAGATATCCTGTGCAAATCCATGAAAGCGTGCAACATTCTTAAGATCAACGATGAAGAATTAGTAACCGTGAGTCGCATGTTCGGTTATCCGGGAATTGACCTGCAGGATAAATGCTGGATATTGCTTGGCAAATATAATCTCAAGATGCTTATTCTCACCTGCGGCATTAACGGCAGTTACGTATTCACCCCGGGAGAGGTTACATTCCTCCCCACTCCTAAAGTTGAAGTTGCAGACACCGTTGGCGCCGGAGACTCATTCACCGCCGCCTTCATTGCAAGCATACTCAAAGGTAAAAGCGTCAACGAAGCTCATCATAAAGCCGTAACAACCTCGGCATTCGTATGTACTCAACATGGAGCAATGCCCCTGCTTCCTGCCTCAATAACCGAATAGCCGACATTATTATAGACACACAAAAATCTCCCGCATCAATGACATTGAAATATGTTATTGAATGCGGGAGATTTATTTTGTTAATGAACCTTACTGAAATTTAAACTCTTGTAAATAAACCTAATTAAGGCAACTATTGCAACAAAGCCGCGTTTTAAAGATACAAAGCAATATGGATAAAGCCCTCGGGGTTTCGCGAGAAAGTTCTCGGGCTGAAGTTTAGTTAGATATAGTTTATAGTGGAATCTGGATAAGCTCGCATTGACTGCGGGCTTATCTTTTTATTATCAATCACTTACAGATTCATCAAAATGACATACAGAATATTGCAGGCATCAACGATATTCAAATAGATTAAAATAAGAACAAATAGGATATATTATAAACAAAGACCAAGGAACGGCAGGCGAGAAACCGAGGAGATTACTCAATCTCTTTGGGTGTTTCTTTTGTCGTGATGTAATCGGATGCTTTCGACGGGGAAATCACGCTCCTTCCAAGTTTGGTCTCCAATTCAGCACGAGCCACTTTCGCCACATTGCCACCACTCACGGCAACATTGATGTGGTGTCCGAGGGATTGAGGATTCTGCTGTTTCGATATTTCTGTAGTGGACGCTTCCGCAAGAGTGTTGAGGGCAAGTTCTATGTTTGTCATATTGTCTCGCAGGGACGCTTTCTTCAACCCTTTGAAATCCTTGTATTCCCTCGTTTTCATGCCACTCCATTGTCGGGTGATGAAATCAGTAAGCAATCCATATTTGCTATCATCAATGCCTCCCCGTTTCCATTCGTCGGTAAGCATTTTTCTGACTTCGATGCCACGCAGACGCTGGTTAATCCACTCCTCAGAATAACCGAGACGGCGATAATCGGACACTGCCTGTTCGATAGAGAGTTCAGGATCTTGCATCTGGTCAAGACGTGTGGCGGCGACCTGCGCCATCCATTGCTTGAACGGTTCTGCCTTTGGAGATGGTATTGATTGTATCAGTCTGAACATCTGTTCAGTAGTGGCAACGTCCGTCAAGCGCATTTTGCCATCGGCAGCGAGAAGTTTCAACCTGTTACAATTCGTAACGGTTTCGTTGCCCTCTTTTTTAAGCCTATTCTTCAACACTCTCCAATATGTACTAGGGTCTGCACTGTCTGTTAGCACTTCTACAACGTCAATGACAGAGAAATAGCATTCCTCTTTGTCATTGTCCCACACCATCCTGACCTTGCGGTCATTGAAAATCTGTATTTGGTTTTGCTTTGTCATTATCTTATAAAAACATCGGTCACGGTTTCATGTCGCGATAAAGTGACGCTCCGCGACATTACTTCCGTAGCCGAGTTAAATACCTTTCCATGAGAGCGTCACCAATCACGAATACAAAAGTAATAAAAATCAACGACAATGGAAACAACGATTATTGCTCTTATGAGTTGAGCCTCGCTCTGAAAAACAGACATGGTATTACAACCTTGTACCGATTAGAGGGGCAACGAAAGAGGGAGAGCAACGAAAAAGAATGACGGTGTACGTACAGAACGAAGTGTAAGCATTACGGTGCAGATGGGAATTGTCTGTATGCCCAATGGGTATCGTGTGACAGATATACACATATTTCCATAATTAAAACTCACGTCCGGATAGTCTGCACTCCCGACTGCGACTGTGCGAGAATGAAAAGATATGACAAAATGAATAAACAAGACTAAATGGAAAGCAAGAAAGTAATCCATGTTCATCTCATAGGTCAGTTGTTCAACGGACAGACCGACTTCTATTTCGGGAGCGTTGCGGCGGTCTATGAGACATTGAACCATCGTGTCCTTGGGATCAGGCAATCCAGCCTCATGCAGAGTCTATGGAAGAGTGGGGGAGTGTATGAGAATCCCCGATGCCGCGTGACTTCGGGAAAAATAATCAGGAAAACAAGAAAGAACCAAACAGACAGACCATGACCCGACTTGAAAGATACAGAGAGCAGCTCGTAAAGCTGGAGGAGAAGAGAAGCAGACTTCTGAGGAGCGGTCGTTTCCTTGAAGCCAACGACCTGAATGGTGCTATCCGCGAAGTTGAATTGCTTATAAGGCAAGCGGAGGAATACGAGGAAGCGAGCAAACCTAAGCCTTTGAAAGAAACTGTCACCAGGGAGCAGCTTCATGAGATGGGCATCATCCCCCTGATGATCGAATGCCATCTTGTAGCCGACTTTCTGACAGAGGTCGCCTACATGGTAGTTGACACCTGCAAGAAACATGGCTTCTCGGATGTGGTCCTCATGCCGGATCTGCGGGAGATAATCAAGAAGACGGACAAGTTCGCCTCCTTCCTGACCGGTGTCAGCCCCGAACTGAGCGACCTGCTTCTTCGCAACGAGACGTTCAATGCCTCGCTACACAGGAAATACGTGAAATATATCGGACAGAGATTGCAATGAAAGTATTTATCAACAGACCGACCGGAGGGTATGTTGGCGGCTTGATTGTGGTAGCCGCCAACTCTCCGATGGAAGCGCACGGCGCGATGTGTGCCGAAGATGAATCTCTTACATATTGGTATGAGGCGAGCGGATGGCAGGAATTGACGGGCGTAACAGCTGATACAGCTATACCGTGCATACTTGCTCATGGCGGACATGAGGGATAATCAAAAATTAATAGTTATATTTGCGCTATGAAAAAAGTATATTACATCAGCACAGAGCATAAGATTGGCGATTTATGCAGAAGAGTTTCAAGGCTGGAGAGAATGGTCTCGCAATATAGATGGCTCACTTTGATTCTTAGTCTTGACGTGCTGATGCTCGGAATATCGTTGATTATTTCTAATCTTTGATTACATGGAAGATAAAAAGACACAATTCCTTACGGAACTGAAAGAATTGTTGGCGAAGTATGACGCAGAAATATGCGCCAATTACATTGACGAATGTGTTGTAGTTTATGTAGGGGATGAAGAAATATCCTACCCTGATACAAGAGTCAATGCCGACAATGTGTTTGACTATGACAGAGATTGGTGATATTTAACGCCGGATATTTTGTTATATCCGATAGTAAACATTACTTTTGCGATATCGTTTGGTGGTGCTTACGATATTGAAGATTTAACATCGTCCCCGGTCGGAGACTGCCAAGCACCACATATAGCAGTCGATGACCGGGAATGATTGTTTTTACTATGGAGCATAGCAGAGATTTTTACGAAAGCGTTATTCGCGTGATCGACTATCTAAACCCATACTCGACAGAAGTCTGGGATGTAATGCCCGACAAAGGCGAGGAGCTTGCCGGAGACTATTGGCCGGAGATAGGCAGGATGTTCAAGGAGGATTATAACCTCGGGTGGTTTGATTACGGGCAATTCCATATAAACAAGCGTGCCTTGCTCGCACCACTCAGGAAAGATTGTGAATATGCGATTGAGAAGATCGACAAAGCAGAACGTGACCGGAAGCTCAGCAATCGAGGGATCAAGGTTGCTATGTGGTGTGCCGTACTTGGTATTATCATATCTATCGTTTCGCTTATATGGACTATTCGCACTGATAATCGTCTTGATGAAATGGAATATCGGGTGTTGAAACTGGAGCAGATTGTATTTCCCCGTCAATTGAATCACAATATACCTCTTCAGTGATACTGTCTATGCGTTCAGTCAATCTATCCATTCTGTTATTGATCTTCACATTATAAACAATGATAATTGTTGAAAACAGGATGTTCAGAATTGCGGTGAAGACACATGCAGCCATAGAAAATCTCTTGAGAAAGGCATCTTCCATTGGAGTGACGTATTGATTGTGTCTGATTTTCTTGTCTATTGCAAGATATTTTCTTATTATTTTTACCATATTTCTGTTGATTATTTTGTTATATAGGAAGAAGATGCTATCTTTGCAATATAATTATATGCGGGGGGTGTACCGAGAAATCGGAGCCTCCCGTACCATTTTAATACTCTTTGTCAAATACAATTTCTTTGGCTGAGATACAAATTATACGTTTAAATGCTTTAAAGGGCATTCCTTTTTTTATTAATCCAAAATAACGCGAGAGCGCTCTGTTGAATTCTTGCTCATTGTATTCTGTATTAGGTAGGAAAACAACAGCCGTTTGGACATTCTCTTTAGAAGAACAATGTTTTAAGCCACGAAGAATATTATTGGGTGTACCCGTTTCCTTAGTAGCCAATTCAAATTGAAGATTGTCCCAAGTCCCTTCAGTATAATTTTTGCCGATTCCCTTTCCCGTTTCACTTTCAAGAATGACTTTATGTCCGTTACGATAACCAATATCTTGAACAAAAGCCTCATACCATCCCTTGTCTGAGTCGATATTGTGTTGACTGTGCAATGCCTTTAATCCACCGTTATCATAGTTAAATGCTACGTCTAAGTAATTAGGATTCTGCAAATAAGATATATACTCCTTTCGTCTATTCCAAATATGTTGAATCCTTTCAATATCTTCCGGCTTCCTCGCCGCATGACGTTCTCTGGCAATCTCCAGCGGTGTTTTCTTTCGCTCCTTGGCTTTCTTGTCTTTCAAAATACGGTTAACCTCGGCACGGTTATCAGCAATGAAGTAAGGTGCCGTTCCACGCTTCTCGGCTTTGTCGATGCGCTCTTCATTGTCCTTGACCCAATCCTTGAAACCCTGCGGCACGTCCTCGACTTCGTTGACGCTCTTTGTGTCCTCGTTATCGTCAAAGAACTCATCTTCCGTCTTGAGGATGGGGATGGTGTAGCACATGCACTGAGGATGCCATCCCATGAACTTGAAATCCTTGCGGTACTTCCCTTTCAGGCAGTCGCATATGTCCTCCACATGCTTGCCGTTCTGTGTCACCTTGACCTCATACCCCACCACGAAGTCGAACGACTTCCACCGCTCCTGCTCCGCCTTCCGGTAAGCCATGTTTATCTCCGTCCGCGCCAACCGCTGGGCGTTGCGTGCCGATGAACGGTATACACCGCGTCCCGGATGGTAGGCTTCCGGATCTGCATCGATAAAATGAACCTTGCCGTTCGCTCCCGTGACTTTCTGTTTCCATTTACGCTGCCAATTCCCATCCCCGTCCTTATAGCGGAACCGCCGGAACATCATGTCAGGCTCGTTGAGATACCGCTTGATATCTGCCGCAAGTTCCATCGCAGACGTTCCCGGCTCGATCGCTGCGCTCAGAGCCATTTCCAACTCGGTCTTATACTGCTCCGAGAGATTCCACACCCTTTGCGAGAGATTCATGCCGGCCGCCTTGCGCTGCTGGAACGCTTTCAGTGCATCAGGATCTGTCTGAAAGTACCGTGCATATTCATCCCCGGCTTTCGTGGATCCGGTATAAGCTTTCAACAGTTTTTGTGCCACCAAGTCCTGCACGAGGTTCGATTCTTTCCATTCTGCCGAAGTTCCCGCCATCACGATTCCCCTCATTTCGGAGACATATTGCGCCTGCAGCTCTTTCAATGCCTTGCCGGTTTCCGGATAATCGGACCATAAGAATTGCCCTGCGGGGTCATGTCCTGTGGATAAGGCAATTTTTGCAGCCTCCTTGTTCAGCTTGTCGTAAAGCTGATTTATGAGGGTCGCATAACGTTCGATTCGCTTGCGGTGTTCAAGAGCGGCTTTGCGAGAGTTTGGAATCTTCGGCTTCGGCATAGGTTATTTCTTTTGCCATGTCTATCTCAAATCACATATACACATCCATAGCCGACACCACGCTTCGTTTCGCGGACTCGGCATCCTCTTCGCGAATATATTCCATTGTCTTGACAGGATCAGCAGATAATCCGGCAAGCTGAATAGACTCCTGCTGGCTGATTACCGGTTTACCACCGTTTGCCTTGACATACTTGTTTATCTCGGCTTCCTCGCTCTTGAGTTGGAAGGGTGTGATTATATGCTCGACACCCACGTTGTCAATCTCCGATGCCCATTCAACCTTCATCTGCCTGAGGAACGCCTTGATGATGTTGCACTCGCGCTCCAACGCTTCAACCCACACTCCTTCCTCGTCACCGATCTTGAGGTGTGCGTCCATAAAAAGCGTCTGCCTGGCATCATAGCCGATATTGCCGAGGTCTTTCATGTTCTGGAAACTGATGTCTGGCATCTGCGCCTGACTCCAGTAGAGATCTGACTCTGTCTTGACTTGATAGCTCAACGCCTCGATAGCCTGCTGCCATTCCACATAACCGATGTCACCTCCTTGCTCCACACGGTAGACGCGTTGTGATTCCCCTTTCTCTTCCCGATTGCCGATCAAGTCACCTATAATCTTCAGCAATGGCGCGGAATTGTAACCTATCACATCGGAATTTCGGGAAACAGTATATTCGATATCCTCCCGAAGTTCAGAGAGGTCTTGATATTAAGCCAACAATTATTGTATCGCAGTATGAGACATCATGGTTATAATTTTGTAGAACAAAACACCATCAGCCCGATAGAGGAATGAGGCCGACACGCTTTAATATAGGCAATAACTTCACCTGCCGGAAGAATTAGAAGCTAATGAAATTGTTTAAACAACTTCAATATATACAAAATTGCAAAGCATGAAAGATACAAAGATTCATAAACTGTTGAAACTATCAGTTACTACTAAACACCTACTAAACAATGGTCTTCAGCACATCATACATGGTTTGAAGCCCGACTAAGGCATGATACGAGAGTCGAAGTATTATGGGGATATGGAGCAAAATCTATATTGATACCTTTACAGACAAAACTTTCGCGCATCGATCATTATTACGAAAAATATGAATCTGAAAAAACTTATCAAATTGAGTTTTGGTCTGAATCATCCGATGCGCTTATTGAACTTAAAAATGGACCGTGCGAAATGACTCTTAACCACATTGAATTTATCCAATGTCCGGCTTTGCGCAAAATAAGCATCAGCCATCTACCGGAAACAGACTTCACTAAATGCCCTGCTTTGGAAGAACTTGAAGCCTTTAATTGCCATTGCAAAATTCTTGATTTACATACAGCACCTGCTCTTCGCAAGCTATCGTGTGGCTATAGCGGTTTTCTTGAGGAACTGATACTTACCGAAAATAACAAACTGTAAGAATTAGAGTGTCTGGTTAGTCCCCGACTGACAAAAGTGACTTTATCCAACAATTCTTCTTTACGCCGATTGAAATCCTATATGACGGAGATTGATGAAAAATCAACGGAACTTATCGACATAACTTTGAGACGCAATATTCAAAAAGAGACAATTAACAGATACAGAGTGGAGGCATTAGGATACTTTGCCGGCGAGATTGTTGACCAATTGAGGGCAACAGGCACTTATGATGACATCAAATTTGTGTATTGCGATTCTTACGAACAACGGCTTAAGGCTCATGGCGAAGAGGATGACGAGCATATTCTGCTTACCAATATGACTCAGTGCCGCGAGGCGCTTCATTCTGACATTGACCTTATGGCAATACTTGTTACCGATCTTTACGAGGATTGTTCCAGACAATATGCCTTTGAAATAATGTATGAATTATGGAATTACGCCGAACGCACCTACTGCTTCGCTTCAATACCGTTTCATGCCGGTGGCAAAAGAGAACCCGCCATTGAAGTGTTCAAGGAAATTACTGACTATTGCGATCTCTTGATTCTTCAAAACAATCTGAAACAGGAAGAAGTATCATTCATCAAACATGACTATGGCATCATCCACCAGTTGGATTTGCGGCTAAGCCATCCTAAGAAAGGATTGAGTTCCGAGCGTGAAGAGTTGCCCTTTGGAATATGGGCAACAGAGGAACAAGTGCATATGGCACTTCTGGCAATGTACTCCAATAATCGCAAGATGCGCAGATATTACAAGGCAGGAACATTCTCACTTCACGAAAGCACTCATGAATACTGAAACCTGACGTATCAGGACTTTCTAAGGGCTTGCTACCCTTCTTTTAAGCAATAGATTTTGGTATCTGTTTTAATGAGTCTGCAAAATTAGAATGTCGCTACAAGGGTGTAGAACCAACTGGCAAGTACAAAATTAGCCAATTCTACGATAGAACTCAATTTTAAGTGTCGAAAAGTTTATTTTTTTCGCGGTCGTTCATTGATCTAATATTGCACTTTATTTAGCACACCTTATATAACATATTTGAAATCAGCGTTTTTTGAAAAACATTCTAAGCTAAGGATCTTGTTTGCGTTCTCGACAGCTCCCTTTTGCCCTTAACAGCACGGGACTGCAAAATAGATGGTGCATCCATGGACTTTTGCAATGGTCTTGTGGTTGCGGAATTTAATTCCACTATCCGTGGTTATCATGAGCACATTCTTTCTAAAAGGGAAGAGTAGCCTGACAACAAACCTCATTATATTCTATCCGGTATTTCATAACCACAATAAGCTGGAAGGTAGTTTTTAAGTTTTATCCATAATTACTCGTATTCTTCAAAATTAGACACCTCTTCAGTACTGGTGGAGTAGATTCTTTCAATTACTCGACATAAAACATGACTTGTCGCGGAGAAGAAAAGAGAAGTAAGAAATCCAGATAACCCAATAAGCAATATAGAAGCATGCCCCTCGTCAAGTTCATTCAAGCAAAGGATTAAAGATGCCACAGCAGAGGCTATGAAAACGTATGAAAGGGCTTTCAATGTCCAGAATGCGAATTTATCCATGATTATTTTCTTTTATATTTGTCAACCAGATAGACCATATCGGCATCGCTGAGTCCGAGGTACAAATTTCCGAGACTATCCTTAATTGCTTTTGGATTATCAGAAATATTTCCCTCTGTCTCCTTGTCTGTCGGATACAAAGCATGTCTCCCTTCATAAATTCCGTAATAAGCAAAACTGCCACTATTGGTAGTCAGTGTATCACCCTTGAGCATTATGCATTCATTCTTTGCCATATCCTCAGGTTTGATAGGATTAGTAGGTTTAACGATCTCTTTCTTTGGCGTGATCGTTTCAAGTATCTTCTTTACATCATTGGTCATCCCCCATAATTTAAAGAATAAAACGAGGCAAAGAATGCTCCATATGATCACTACTATTGAGATAAAAGTTTCCATATATGATTAAAATTAATTATTCTGCATTATCGATTCCCTCTGCAAACGCTTACCAATGAGTTAGAATGTAGAGAAGAAATCTTCCATGTCTTTCATTGTCTTCAAGTGGACAACCTCGATATTAACCTCTGAATAAACTCGTGGAGATTTCCTGCCTCTTACCACAATGTCATACATTTTTTTGACATCTCCAGTCATTCCGGTCAATTTCATAAAGGGATATTCCTGCAATATTTCGCAGAGTTCGTCTGCAACTGACCGAGAAACAAATCGTACACCATTAAAGTCAAGAGTGACAATGTGGTTACATGGACTGGTCAGCCTTTCTATATCGCGCCTGAAGAAAGAGCGCGTCCTCAAATCATTGCCTATCAAGGACGCTATTGGTATTACATTATTCATAGTTCCTGTTTTTTAGCAAATATACGGATAAATATTGAAATCTTTAGGGATTTCAGTTGGAATTTTTAACAACACTATTGTGCCGTTCCATCTGAAATCACCGGGGACATCAGCAACTGAATCCCCGTTGTTATCATATCTAACAAATGCAGATCCTGATAATATAAAAAACTCACCGCCAAGTCCATCTATTATGAGCCTTCTTGATTTAGATATGCCATATCCGCGATTCTCATTTTCCGGTCGGTCCTTTGTGGATTTTCCACTCAGTGCCAATAATAGAGCTGAGGATTCAAGATTTGTCAACATATCAACATAACGTTCGTCCGAAGCGTAGGAAGCGAAAATTGAGCGCCCTGTATCACTTATCAGGACATAAAGCATCTTTTCGCGTGGGAGAGACTGACAGAAAAGATAACCCTCGTTGCTTTTTGAATGCTCGGTAATATTGTCAATCAGCTCCCCAAGAAGTAACGACAATACGCCATGCACTCCGTTATCTCGTGAAAGCTGATGTTTTATTGTAGCCTGCACAAGTTCCTGTGCCTTTAGAGACGAGTTGTCATATGGATGGAACATGCATATAGGCAAGTATGTCTTGTTTCTGTATTTGCCCCACATGGAGTCATCGTTACCTTCGGAAAGAATAGACAGCGGACAGCCAAAATATACAGTGTCCAAATAGCCAGAAATTTCAGCCTTTATGCCCTGCATTTTTATTATATCCCCATATTGCCGTTTGAGTATTGACAATGCACCAAGAAAGAAAGGATGGAGGAATTTGCATTGAGAAAAATCCCAAATCACCTTTTCTCCGTTGGTTGTGTCAGTCTGTTCAGTCTGGTACATTATAGAAAAAATGTGATTGAACACGCTGCCGATTCGTGCGTCTCTTCCTATCGGAGGGATTCGTACTACTGCATTGCGCCATTTGGGATATTCCTTAGAAATTACATCCATACTGAATTATTTTAGCGAGCATTAATATTCTTTGTTCGTGTCAAATTATTCGTTTTGATATCGTTGACAGTTCCGCACATTCACATTGCCGTGCTATCCGTTGTTTAACCATGAATTTTCTTTTGTGTAAAGTTAATGATATGAATTGATACTCCCCAATAATATGCACGAAAAAAAATAGATTTATCCACGATGTATGGTATTCTTTCGTGTGTTAATAATTGAAAGCAACGACACCTATAAAATAAAGGTGTTATTTGGAATGAACAAAGATTTAACTTTTTATTAAAAAATTAATTAATAACGCTTTATATTCCAATGCGCAACCTTTAGAAGCTGTATTCTTCTTTTGTTTTTCTCCCTGTCTATTATCTAATTCAAAAGTATCTCTTAACCGTTTGCTTTAATGACTGCCACTTTTCCCATCATTTTGCATTGTCGAGGAGCATGCGGGGAGATTCGAGGATAGGAAGGTTGGATTCGGTGGGGATATAGATAACCGTCTTGTTGTTGAGATTGGACTGCTGACGCACCCAGAGATATTGGATGTATGTGGGCGTGATACTCCCGTTCTCTATGCGGATTGCTTCCGCAGCTCCTTTGGCACGCTCCACTTCCGCCTGCGCATTCAACTTCTCGGCTTCCAGATTTGCCTTAGCCTCCTCTATCTTTATCTTACGGTTCTGTTCTGCTTTTGCAAATTCAGCCTTACCCGCCATCTCTTGCTGCCATACATTATACCATGGCAAAAGGAAAGCCGCTCCTATTATAACAACCACCAATACAGCTACCGACCACACTATACCTTTCACATTCTTTTCCATATTCGTTTTCATTTATAGAAGTTGTTTAAATAATTTAGAAACGAACAATACGTCAACATTATTATAATTCAATCATTTAACATCACAACCACATCGATGCTTGAAAAATAATGTTTTAGAACACACGCCCTGATTTAGTACTTTTTTTAAAATTTGCGTCCCTACTAGCAACCATTGGAATGGTTAAGAAACGAACTATCTAACATGTCGATTAATTTTTGCTACTTATGAATCGGTTTTCATTCAAAAAGCTCCTGACAAGCATTCTGCTTCTAACCTCATCCATGCCTGGTATCAAGGCTGACGATGCAATCTCCGACGGAGTGATATACCATGACAAACACGTACGGTTCACGGTTGTGACCGACGGATTAATACGGATGGAGTATTCTCCCGACGGCAAGTTTATCAATGACAGATCTCTTGTTGCCGTATGCCGCAAATATCCCGTATCTTCTGCTGAAGTTAAAGAAGAGGGCAAAAATATCATTGTCTCCACGCCGAAGATGACCTTACGATACATAAAAAATTCGGGTGCATTCAAAGCCGACAACCTTTTCATCGAATCGGCAGGAAACATAAAGCCGTTCAAATGGTGTCCCGGAACTGAACAAAAGAACAACCTTCTGGGCACTACACGCACCCTTGACCAATGGGATGGACCCGACATGATGAAAAAAGGGGAAGACGGGAAAAGACATCCCGTGCCGGGAAAACTTGACAATGGACTTTTGGCTCGCGACGGATGGACCCTAATTGACGATTCGAAAAATTTTTTATTCGATAATAACCCCGACATGGAATGGGTAAAGACTCGCAAAGTCAAGAAGGGTGCACAAGACTGGTATTTCATGGCATACGGCAATGATTACAAGACTGCACTCAAAGATTTCACTACCCTTGCAGGCAAAATTCCCCTCCCTCCAAGATATGCATTCGGATATTGGTGGTCAAGGTGGTGGGCATATTCCGAACATGAGTTCAAACAGCTAATCAAAGATTTTGAAGATTACCGGATACCTTTGGAAGTATTGGTAATCGACATGGACTGGCATTATACGGATGAAGCGCATGGTGGATGGACCGGATGGACCTGGAACGAATGGCTTTTCCCGAACCATCGTAAGTTCCTGAATTATTTACGCGATAAAAACCTTAAAGTGACCCTTAACCTTCATCCGGCATCCGGTATCAAGAAATTCGAAGCTGCATACCCGGACGTGGCACGTGAAAACGGAATTGATCCCTCTTCAGAAAAAGACGTGGCATGGGTGACATCCGACAAACGATTTGTCAACAGTGTCTTCAAGAATATTTTAAACCCCATGACAGATGAAGGTGTCACGTTCTGGTGGCTCGACTGGCAGCAAGATCTTTATGATTCAAAAATAGACAGCCTCAGCAACACATGGTGGCTCAACTATACTTTTTTCACAAAAATGGCAAAAGAACGGAAAGTTCGTCCCATGCTTTATCACAGGTGGGGAGGACTTGGCAACCACCGCTATCAGATCGGATTTTCCGGAGACAATTATGTAACGTGGAAATCGCTTAATTTTTTACCATGGTTCACTGCAACAGCATCAAACGTATGTTATGGATTCTGGAGTCATGATCTTGGCGGTCATTACATGGCTGCGGGCGATACCGTTACAAACCCGGAATTGTATATACGCTCAATGCAGTTCGGCACATATGCACCAATAATGCGGACACACTCCAATAAAAACGCCCGGCTCGTTAAGGAACCGTGGAATTTTGACCGCAATACGCTAAACGCTATCCGCGATGCAATACAGAGCCGTTACGAACTTGTTCCCTATATCTATACCATGGCAAGAAAAAGCCATGACACATCGGTGTCAATATGCCGTCCCATGTATTATGATTATCCGGAAAATGACGAAGCATATGCGATGAAGAACCAATACATGTTCGGAGACCAAATGATCGTAATGCCGGTTACAGCTCCCGGTGTTGATGGTTTTTCCGAGATTGACATATGGCTTCCAGAAGGAGATTGGTACGAGAAAGCCACCGGGACCATGCTTCAAGGCGGCAAGACATACAAACGTAAATTCACTTTGGACGAGACTCCGGTATATATAAAATCCGGTTCCATAATACCTCTTCATGCCGAAAAAGAGAAAACACTCCGCCGTAACAACGCTCCTATAGCATTCACTATATATCCCGGAAACAGTGGCAGTTTCATATTATATGAAGACAACGGAGACGACCAGAAATATGACAATGAGCATGCGTTCACGGAAGTCATTTGCAACCGCAAGCCGGGTATGATCTCATTCACTATATCTCCACGCAAGGGATCATATGCCGACATGCCGGCAAGCCGTCGTTTTGAAATCCGCATTCCGGCAACGGCAAGACCCTTGAAAGTAAAAGTAGACGGGATAGAATCTCAATATTCCTATGATCCAACCCAACTATGTTCCATAATAAATATTCCGGAGAAAAGCTGCGACATTGAACGCACCGTGGAAGTGACACTACCTGAAGACTCTGAAATAACAGACGGAACAATCGGCAACATGAAACGCTTCGTGGAAGCATTCGGAGGATTAAAAAACATATATGCCAAACTTAGAGTCAATAGTGATTTCGGACCGATGGCAACAATATATGAGACACTCGAATATTATCCCGAACGCAACAGTGAACTTATAAGTCAATTCAACAGTCGCTATGCCCGCATTCATGAAATTGTGAAAGAGCAGGAAATGAGCGACAAAGCCAGAAATTGGTTCTTGAAAAAACTCGGGATTGAACAAGACCCGGATAATCTTAAGTAAGCGGTAAAACAGGCAATGGCAGAAGAAGGCACATATAACGAATCTAAACTGATTGCTTCATTACGAAGCGGATCGGTCCATGCGTTTGATGCTTTGTATGATATGTATTACAGACGTATCTATGGATATTGCCTGAATTTCACCAAATCTCAAAAAGATACAGAAGACATTGTTCAGGAGGTATTTATCAAGTTGTGGCTTAACCGAAAAAGTATTTATGTCGATGAATCTATATGCAACTATCTTTTCAGTATAGCCAGAAACAAACTGATAAGTATTTTCCGGACCAATATAGGCTCCCCTCATTATGAAGATTATATCGACTATTGCGAAACAATAGGCACGGAAGATGAATCCCTATTGGAATATAAAGAATTTGCAAACATGGTAGAAAGTGGCATTTCAAAATTACCACCTATGCAACAGCGCATAGTCAGGTTGTCTAAATTCGCCTATATGTCCAACAAGGAAATCGCACATCTCTACAACATCAGCGAGCAAACGGTAAAGAACCAACTCGTCAGCGGATTGAAAAGAATCAGAAGCTACCTGGATTCTCAGGATATCGGTTTCATCTTAATCATAATCTTTGCCTGTGGATTAATATCATCCACATAACCTCACAACTGAAGCTGTTTAAACAACTTCACTATTTTAAACACCAAACGATCATGAAAGACCTCATTAGAAAATATCGGGAAAACAGGTTATCAAAAGAGGATTTAAGGATTCTTCGCGACAAGCTGCATTCAATCCCCCCAGAAGAGCTGAATAAAGCTGTTTTTGAAGATTGGGAAAACCATCCTACCGTTAATAACGACCGCTATGACTCGCATAAAGAAAAAATCTTATGCTATATTCATCATTTACTGAAAATTGATAGCCAAGAGGTCAGGAAATCCTTCCGCAATATAATGCGCAATATAGCTGCCTTGCTCTTGCCTGTTTTCATGATTGCAACCATCTATTATTATACACATCCTGTGGCTAACCCATCATTTATGGCAGTCATAACCGAAAAAGGAGAACATGCATCCGTGTTACTCCCTGACGGAAGCCGGGTTATGCTTAACGGCTCGTCATCTATTTCATATGATGCAGACGCATTTTCACGCGGAAACAGGAATATCGAATTTTCAGGAGAGGCTTTTTTCAATGTCACAAAAGACCCACGACACCCGTTTGCCGTGAATGCCACGGGATTACACGTGACCGTTATGGGAACCGAGTTTAATCTGAAAGCTTTTAAAAACGAACCGGAGGCTGTGCTATATCTTAAATCCGGACTTGTTAGTTTACTGTCTGAAAAAAGCGGCAAGAACGCCATGGTACATCCCGGTGAGAAAGCAGTACTCAATTACGGCAACGGACATATCAGCATTAGCCGACCTCGCCAGAATGAAAACATACTGGCATGGCACACGCGAAAACTCAGTTTTAACGATGAGAACCTATACACCGTAATTTCCACTATCGAAAAGTATTACGATTGCAAGATAATCGTGGAAGGCACAAATGTTGACAACAACATTTTTACCGGCACAATACCAACTGACAACCTGCAACTTTCAATTGACGTCATAGAGCGTATCTTCAACGTCAGGCTAAAGATAAAAGAAAAATAATAAGTAAGTGATCCCATTAAACACATGTTTTATAACATGCAATCCGACATAGTACCTTTCATGTAAAGTTGCGTCTTGGACTTTACGAAAAACCAATAACAATTTCGATTAACCTTATGAACCGATTGAAAAACGTATTACGGCACATCCTGTGCATTTTCTGTCTGTCGATTTTAGCCCAGACGGCATTTGCCCAAGATGCAAAAGTGACAATCGACATTCACGATGCGTCACTTAAGAGTCTCTTGAAGACTATAGAAAAACAGACTCCCTATCATTTCTCGTACAACAGTGCTGATGTTTCACGGGTACGCAACATTACCTTGAAACTATCCCAAACGCCTGTATCGGCAGTGCTCGGGAAGGTGTTGGATAAAACAGGTTTGACATATTACATGATGTCAAATGAGATAATAGCGATATCTCCCAAGGTAAAGACAGCCGGAAAAGAAGAAAACCAAAACTTCAAGATAAGCGGTGTCGTCTCTCATGAAGATGGCGAACCGGTGATCGGAGCCACGGTTTCAGTGGAAGGAAGCAAAAATGTTGTAACGACGGATATTGAAGGTAAATTCAGTCTTAACAATATCAAGAAAGGAGACAAGCTGAACGTTTCCTATTTTGGTTGCGATCCTGCCAAACTGACCGTAAAAGATCCATCTCCGGTCAGTTTAACCCTTTATCCATCAGCTTCGGACCTAAATGAAGTTGTGGTGATAGGATATGGCACGACTGAACGGAAACGGGTCACAACCGCCATATCCAGCGTAAAAGGAGAAGACCTTCTGCAAGGAGTGGGAGGATCGACAATAGCCACGGCTATAAAAAGCAAGATACCCGGACTGATAATAGACAGCTCCAACAACCCCAACGGCGTTCCCACATTCCAGTTGCGTGGCGTGGCATCGGTAAAAGGCAGTTCAGGACCGCTTATCGTAATTGACGGGATTCCGGGAGGAGACCTACGCTCCATAAACCAGGAAGATATCGAATCTATCGATGTGCTGAAAGACGCTTCGGCAGGGGCAATCTACGGTACCCGTGCGGCAGGAGGTGTCATTATAGTGACCACACATAATGGAAAAAGCGGACGTGTGAAAGGCACTTTCTCTAACGAATTTTCCATTGATCATCTCCGCAAACGTCCGCAGATGCTGTCCGCAGAAGAATATGTCACGGAATTTGTAGAGAACGGCTATGGTGCCGACTATGGCTATGCCACTGACTGGTATGACGAAATGATAAATGACAATGCATTCTCACATAAGCACACCCTTACGCTAACAGGAGGTAGCGACAAGGCAAATGTATATGCATCCCTCATGTATGGAGACGACAACGGCATAATAAAGAAAAACTCCAGAACAGATTATTCAGGACGTTTGAACGCAAATTTCAATATGTTTAAGAATCACGTCCAACTGAATGTGCGTCTCCAGGTTCGCAGGTCGACACGTGTGAATTTCGGCGGTAACTCCGGACTCTACACGGCAATGCAGGCAAACCCGACAATACCGCTGATGGATCCGGACAATCCTAATCAATATAATGTTGACAATTACGGACTGACCGGCACAAATACAAGTCCGGTTGCCGACATAATGTATCGCGACGGACGCACGAACGACCAATGGATCACCGGAACGGGAACTATAAAGTATCATGTAATAAAAGGACTTGACCTTATCGGCACCGCCAATATCGACCTCCGCGAAAGCCGGACATGGCTTTGGTGGGACCCGTTGCACCTGTCAATGCAGGATACCGGCAAAAACGGCAAGGCCTCACACTCTTTCGGACGAGACAGATATAATTCATATGAAGCCTATGCTTCCTATAAACTTGATTTCTTTGACAACCATCACATTGACGCAGTGGCGGGATGGAGTTTTAATGAGAACCACGGTGATTCTTTCGAAGCTGCAAATTCAGATTTCACGGTAGAAGGGATCGGACCTTGGAACCTTGGAGAAGGCGCTGATATGAAAGAGGGACTCGCATCCATGGGGTCCACTAAAGACACGCGCCAAAGACTGATAGCGTTCTTCGGTCGCGTAAACTATTCCTATGACGACAGGTATCTTTTCATGGCATCATTCCGTCGTGAAGGTTCTTCAAAATTCGGACCTGAAAACAGATACGGAAATTTCTGGGCACTGTCAGGCGGCTGGCGCATCAATCGGGAGCAGTGGCTAAAAGATGTGGAATGGGTCAACGATTTAAAGATCCGTCTCGGATATGGGGTTACCGGTAACAACGGAATCCCTTCGGGCATTTACACACCTGTTGTCGGATACTATGGCGACTATCCGGTAAACGGACAATGGATACACGCCTACGGCACCGGGGCAAGCTTCAACCCCGCCATCAAATGGGAACAGAAAAACGAATTTAACATAGGAACGGACTTCTCTCTGTTTAACGGCCGTCTATGGGGTCGTTTCGACTGGTATCACCGCAAAGTTAACGACCTTGTTTATTCCGTGCTGGTGCCTCTCCCCGACTATATGTATGACCATTGTTATAAAAACATCGGATCCCTATCCAACACCGGTTGGGAATTTGAGATAGGCGGCACCATACTCCAGACCCACGGTTTCAAATGGAACACGGCATTACGCCTTTCCGGGAATAAATCCAAAATATCCCGACTCGGTGACGAAGGCGCCTACATGGATTCCTCCGCCCTACCCGCTCCCGGAAGTCCAGGCAGCGTGATGAGGATATCGGCACAATCCAACATCGGACAATACTGGCTATACCGCTTCGCCGGACTTTCCGACGAAGGTAAATGGCAGATATACGACAAAGACAACAATATCGTTCCTGCCAATTCTACATACCTGAAAGCTGAAAACAGGGTCTATAAAGGCAACGCTCTTCCCAAATGCATGCTTTCCATGGATCACAGCCTGTCTTTCCGTAATTTCGATCTGAGCATGCAATTCCATTCATGGCTGGATTTCGACATATACAATGCCAACGCCATGTATAACGGAATACGCACGAAAACAGGAACGAACGTTTTGCGCGATTGGTATTACGACCATAAAGACATAAAAGACGGAGACCACGTGCTCACCGACTATTTCCTTGAAGACGGCTCATTCCTGAAGATAGATGCCATAACCTTGGGATATACGCTCCCCATGAAAAAATGGACAAATGACTACCTGCAGTCATTCCGGTTCTATTTCACGGCACGCGATGTGGCATGTTGGACAAAATATAGCGGATATAATCCGGAAGTACAGGCAACCGGACTTTTCCCTGGAACAGAGCTTCCCAATATAGGCTATCCGGTGGCAGCGCGTTTCACATTCGGCATACAAATGAATTTCTAAACTCACATTCAAATGAAAACTATAAGATATATCTCACTCATGGCAATTGCAGGATGCCTACTGTCATCCTGCGACATGAACGAAGAAAACTATACGAGCACCACTCCCGAAATTTTTGCCACGACTCCTGAAAAAGTCGACGCACTCGTGGCATGCGCGTTCGTAGACCGCACGGTCTTCCTAATCAATGAGAGATGGTATGCACAGGAATATTCAACCGACGAAATGATATGCCCCACGAAAACGTCAGGAGACTGGTATGACGGAGGCAACTATGCAAGGATGCATTACCATCAGTGGACCACCAACGAGAGTATCATACGCTCCACCTACAACGGGGTGATGCAAGGTGTGTCAAGAACAAACGAGGCGTTGACATTCCTGCAGCGCATAGATCTTGAGAAAATCGGACTTGACGAGAAATATATAGAAGAGACTCAGGCGCAACTGCATTCCCTCCTTGGATGGTTCTATATGAGAGGGCTGGATTATTTCGGTGGCTTGCCGCTTTACAAAGGTGACGATCACGGCATGCGTCCCCGCGCCACAGCGCGTGAAACATTCAACTTTATAGAAGACCTCTTCAAGGAGGGGATTGAGAAACTGCCTGTCAAGAAAGCCGGCGATGCGCAAAACGGTTTCCTGACCAAGGGTGCTGCCGCCGCTATGCTCGCACAATTGTATTTCAACGCTGTGCCATATATCGGTGAAGAACGTTTCTCTGACGCGGAAACCCTTTGCCGAGATATAATAAACGGCAAATACGGACCATATGAAATTGATCCCGACTGGCATGGTATCTTCGGTTTCGACAACGACAAATCACCCGAAATGATATGGACAGCCCCATCGGAATATAATCACCCCAAATACGGACAATTCTCTTGGTGGTGGCAACGTTCCATGCCCAAGAATTGCCGTGTATATTTCGACAACACATATGTAGCGGCAGGACAGAACGGCTTCTGTCTCGCTCCTTCAAAAAATCCTATGGGCAAACTATACACTCTGGAAAACCCGGAAATAAAACTTGGTGGTCCCTATGGCAAATTACACCGTAAAGATTTGCGTAAAGAGAATTACAGATATAAGGGGAACAAACAATATGTGGGCATGTTCCTTGCCGGGCCTCTTGCCGGACCGACCGGTGAACCCGTTATGGGAAACAAGGAAGACCTCGGCAAGCAGGTGAACCTGATCGACCAGATGTATCAATACACCAAATATCCGAAGCCTGATGCCAACACTCCCTCCACCATTCTTGCCGTTGATGAAAGTTGCGGCATACGTCTCGTAAAATTCCCTATTCCCGACGATGCAGACAAGACATTGACTTGGAACGCCGATTTTCCGGGAATCCGCCTTGCCGAAGTTTACTATATGCTTGCGGAGTGCCGCCTACGTGCCGGACAACCCAAAGAGGCTGCAGAACTGATAAACAAGGTGCGATCGAGATATTTTGAGGTGCGTGATGGGAATCCCGCACCCGACACAATGGACATGTACCGTATGGCTGACGAATGGATGATTGAATTTCTTGGAGAAGGACGCCGACGCACCGACCTCATCCGCATGGGATATTTTGTACATGAACCATGGTGGGATCATACTCCCTCCCATGATGAAAATCTCAACCGCTACCCTATTCCCCATAATGCACTTTCCGCAAACAATCTGCTAAAGCAAAATCCGGGATATGATGATGAAGGAAACGGCATCCTCGCTCCCGAAGAAAGATAAACAATTTCAAGCACATCACCAATTAATACTTTTAAGCTTATGAGAATTAACCATTTATTGGCTGGCATAGGAATTTCTATCCTGTCAATCGCTTCCGGACTTCCGGTATATGCTCAAAGTAAACTTGACCTTTCCGCCATGCGGAAAGCAACTGAATACAACCATGCAAAAAGATCAGGCACACGAAGTGCAGTGACGGATGAGGTCGTTCCCGTGCTTATACAGATAATTCCGGGAGCTTCCTTTACAGATCTGACAAAACATGGAGTAGAGATCTCCAACAATATAGGCAACATCGTGATGGCGTACCTGAAAGTGTCCGAACTCGAAAAGGTGGCTTCCCTGCCACAGGTCGTGACCTTGGAAATCACGGGGGAAGCGGCGCCACAAATGATGCATTCCCGCATATCCACTTTTGCATCTAAGGTGCAGGGAAATATTGGCAAAGAATCACCTTGGGACGGAACCACACGTCCTTTCGACAAAGGATATTTGGGACGCAACGTCGTTGTAGGTCTTCTTGACACGGGTTTTGACCCGAACCATATCACGTTCTACAAAGCACCCGATTATACGGAGACACGGGTCAAACTCATTGTTGAATTTGATGCAAGCGGGAAAGAGGTGAAACGTTGGGACACACCCGAAGCAATCAAGGCTTACACCACCGAAGATGAAGAAAATCCGGGAACCCATGGCACCCACGTGCTTGGAATCATGTCCGGAGCATTCACCGGCAAAGGACAGTTCGTTGATTATGACCATCATGAGAAAGATTCCATCGAGGGCAGAAGCAACGGCAATCCTCAAGGATGCTGCGAACGCATAAAGACTTGCGCTCCCTTGGTTTATGACAACACCGGCAAAGAAGCAAACATACCATATCTCGGCATGGCTCCCGAAAGTGATATCGTGATATGCGTGGGTCCGCTAAATTCCAACACCGAGCTTGCATCGGCAAAAGCCATAAGCGATTATGCCAAGTCTGTAGGCAAACCGGCAGTAATAAATTTCTCTCTCGGTCAGAATTTCGGATCATGCGACGGAACTGATAACTTCTCCAAAGCCATAGCAGAAATCGGGAAGGAAGCAATTGTCTGCATAGCTGCCGGAAATGATGGACTGAAAAACAACTGGATCAGCAAGACGTTCACTGCGGAAAGCAAAAAAGTCGCAACCCTTTTGCAGGCAAAAATAACCGACAAAGACAGCAAGGTTACCTCACTCCAAGGAACAGCCCTTGAAATATGGAGCGATACAGACAAACCTTTTACGGTAAGGATATTTGCATATGACAAGGATGACGCTACTCCTGACGAGTCAAGACGTTACAATCTCGGTGAAATATCGGCATCTACACCCGAAGGGAAATATATTGACGGAAATATAGGCACAGCCGGTCCTTGCTTCTCCGGTGCGATTGTCATGACATCATCCGTTATGGCTCAAAATAACCGATATGCCGCCACTATAAAGCTGCCGCAAAATTTCTGGTATGACGACACGGATATAGATCCCGTAATAGGAATTGAAATCGAAGGCTCGGAAGGACAACGAATAGACTTGGCTTCCAATGTAGACGATGTGAATCTCGTGACAGAGAATAATCTTGAATTTGAAGCAGGAACTCCCGACATGTCAATCAACAATATGGCATGCGCCCACAATGTATTCGCAGTCGGAGCCAACGTGAACCGTAACATTTTCGGAACTCTCCATAAGAGCGCCTATAAAGTTTCGGGCACAGTCGGGTCGATAGAACACACGGCTACATGGATCGCCGGCATTTCGGGATATGGCAAGCTGGTAGACGGCAGATCAATGCCAACAATTACCGCACCGGGATATTATGTGGTATCTGCACGTAGCAGATATAACAATAACAAGAACTTCACCGATGATGCACCAAACGTAAAAGTTGATGGAGCCGAACCTAAATCAAAGTTCAACAACAATTCCGCTTTTGCTGATTTCGGGGGCGAACGCTACTGGTGGTTCAACACTCAGGGAACATCGCAGGCAACCCCGGCATTTGCCGGCATATGTGCGCTTTGGCTCGAAGCAAATCCAAACCTCAAATATGCCGACATTTACGAAGTAATTCAAAATACGGCAGCAAAACCCAAAATGAAAGGGGAAGGCATACCATACGGTTCCAAGAAAGGGGGTGTATGGGATGAGACAACAGGCGCCGTAGACAAGAACAACAAGGAAATTGGCGAAGCTCATTATGAAAAGACACAATACCGTTATGGATTCGGCAATGTCGATGCATTTGAAGGTCTCAAATATATCCTATCCCATCCTGAACTCGGACAGACTACCGGACTGTCAGAAATATCTGTAAGTAAGGACCAGGTAGTTATCAACCGCCGTGGCAATATCTTCCAGATCGTATCGAATGCGGGAGAATTTAATGTAAGTCTCGTTTCAATTTCCGGGCATACGGTAAAGTCAGTCTGTGGCAATTCAGAAGTCAACATTGACGCAAGCGGAGTTTCCAAAGGTGTTTATGCTCTCGTAATCTGGAACAATGATTTCCGCAAGTCAGTTAAAGTAATACTCTGACAAATAGGTATAAGTAAATAAATGGTTAAAACAAAGAGAGGGAAGGTGCGTAATTGCACCTTCCCTCTCTTTGTTTTAACCATTCTAACATTATTTGAAATTATATCCCACCGTGAGTTGGAACACATTCTGATAATAGCTTGCTGAATAATATTTCTTGTTATCCTTCGCAACCTTATAAGCATTGGTAGCACCTATATCGCCGCTAAGTCCTCCAAAGAAATTCTTATAATTCACGCCAACGCCTATCCTCCAGTCAAGATTAAACCGGTTATAACGGTCGTCCCTGTCGGGATGCTCTGCCTTATACATCGAACCGGCATCCTTGACTTCGATATCATGAGCCTTTGCCTTTATATAATAATCCATAGAAAAACCGAGATTCATAACAGGACCAGTATAAACAGCTAAATTAAAATCTCTCGTAAAATCGAAATGATAACCGAAAGCTACCGGAATGCGCATACCTGATTGACGCACAGAGTGTGAAACAAGCTCTCCTCCCAAGTCTTCAAGTTCCTCGAGCACATCGTCCAAGTCATTCGTCTTTATAGACATGGTGTTGTAATAGAAACTTACACCCGGCTCGATATAGAAATTAGCCACAATAGGGATGTTATATACCCCGCCTACACTCAAGCCAGCTCCAGAGCCAAAAACGCTTTTTGAAACACTGAAGTGGTCATCAAAATCATTTACGGTAAACTTACCGGGTGACGTAACATCGAGAGTTGCCCGCAATCCGAAATAAGCTTTATTATCCGGATTATTGAAAATACGTCCTTGCGCAGATGCACTCAATACACCGGCAACAGCAAGAAGTGACAGAAATAGCTTCCTCATATTAATTCAAAAATTATGGTTGCACAATATATTATTTAACACAAACAAACACAATTTTGTTTAATTTTAAATAAAAAAAATCCTTGTGCGTTAAAAGCACAAGGATTTAAGAAACTGATTAAAAATATTCAGAATGACTTTTGAAGTTGATTCAATGTTTCTTTAATTGCTCACGAAGACGAGCCTTGAAACCGTCACTGATTATGTCCATATTATCTGTAACCTCAAACAAATTATCCTTATTATTCTCAAATTCTTTAAGATAACCCGAAATATTTGCAGGATCTTCCAATATGAAATTCGGACATTGAGAAACTTTCAGGTATCCTTCCGGAAGCATCTTCATTCCTTCACCATGCATACCCTGCTCCTCCTTGAAGAGGATGGTAAGATCTTTACAACGGTTGAATATGCCTTTTTTGCCATAAAGATCGGCAGACTCACCGTTACCCTCATTATAGATCAACTCTACGGTTACATCCTTATTTACGGGCAAACCTTCCGTGTAGACTACAGGCTGCAATGAATAGCCGTCATAGGTCCAGTTCCCATTTTCAGGAAAACGGGAGTAGCTATATTCTTTACCGTCTACCAATACCTTATCCGGAGGTAATGTAGCAGGGAAGCGCATTTCATAATTCCTGACTGCGGGAGCATTGTCATATGTGCCCTTTCTTGCTTCTACAGTTACCTTAATTCCGTTTGCAACCACATTTTTAGTGACATTGGTGATTGCATAGGATTTATCGTAATCATTGGAAATGCCGTCATCTTCATAATGGCGCAAGGAACCGTCGCCTCCCGGAATAAAGGTCAGCACCAACGTGTCGCAAGGAGCCTGAAGGCTGTTAACTTTGTCGGGATTCATCGGTATTATCGCCCCTCCCTTTACATAAAACGGATTCTCGGCGAGAGTATATTCAAATTCGCGTTCCGAAGGGCCCTCTATCATCTCTCCTGATGCATAATCATACCACCTGCCTTCCGGAAACCAGATCTTACGCTTTGCAAGACCTGATATGGAATCGACAGTATTACCTACCGGTGCGGCTATAATGTCAGATCCGAAAAAGAACTGCTCCGGATGATTATAGGCTTCTTCAAGCAACGGGTATTCATAATAAAGAGGACGAGTCATTGCCACTCCGGTATCATAATTCTCCCGCGCCGCATTGTAGATATATGGAGCGAGGGCATACCTCAGCTTAAGGGCGTCACGCATCTCGAACATATATTCGGGGAAAGCCCAGAAATATCTTATGATATTGCGGTCTTTTGTGGAATGGGTCTTGAAGATAGGTGTGAACACGCCATATTGCAACCAGCGGAGATACAACTCGGGATCAGTCACGCTCTGTTTCTTCTTGAACATATGTCCTCCGATATCGTGCCCCCAGTATCCATAATTTACATTAGATGCTGTAGAGGTAAAATACGGAAGGAAATTCAAAGTCTCCCATGAAATATAGGTATCACCGGAGAAACCAAGGGGATAGCGATGGCTTCCGAGACCTCCCCACCTGTGATATATGAAAGGACGCTCATTGTTGTCGTTCTCTTTGGCATGATTAAAGAATACATGATTTAGCCAGAAGGTGTTGGAAAGACCGGGGGTGTACTTTGATTCTACCCACTGCTGCCAGTCAAGCCACCAGAAATCCACACCTTCACGCTCCATAGGTTCCAATACGGTCTTGAAATAAGAGTCCGCCCACTTTGTTTCATCAATATGGAAAGGCACGCTCTTGGTTGTGTCCTGCCAATTGTAATCCTTGACAAAATCTTTATAAGCCTCTTCGTATGGCTGGATTCCGGATGCAGGATGAAGGTTAAGAGCCGTCTTGAGGTTTTCTTTTTTCACCCATTTCAAGAAGTTTGACGGATTAGGGAACAATTCTTTCTGCCATGTATAACCCGTCCAGCCTATTCTCTGACCATATTCGTCTTTTGCGGAATTTTTTGACTTGAGTCCGAACGTGTCATGCCAGTCCATATCCACAATAAGCACATCGATTGGAATATCCATAGATTTGAGTTTATCCACAAGATCCTTGAACTCACTGTCGGAATATTGCCAATAACGGCTCCACCAATATCCGAAAGTGTATTTAGGAGGAAGCGGTGCTTTTCCTGCCACTTTCTGATAATCAGCCAAAGCCTGTTTGTAATCATTCCCATAGGCAAACATGTAATAATCCTGACGTTCCCCATCAGGACGTACGGTCACCCACTCTTTCCAGTGAGAATTATCCGGAGCAAGAAGCTGATTCTTGCTATCATCGATTAGCGACCATCCGCTCCTGGAAATTATTCCCTGCTCTAATGGACCTCTCTTAAGTTTATATCCGTCAGCTCCGTCAAGAGTGCGGCATGTTCCGAGAAGGTTTCCTTCATCTTTCATTCCGGGATGCCAGATAGTCTGTTTCTTGCCATTCTTTATCCGGACCTCAAGATTCTTATCATTAAATTTTGTGCCGTCGTCAGTGTAGCGCAAGGTGAGGAAATCTGTTGTGACAGTAGTCCTGTTACCTTTTTTTGACACTTTAAATTTAGGCACGTCAAGATTACGATTTACGAACGTGAGCGATTTCCGGTCTTCAAATTTTCCATCTTCGCTCCATTCCATACGGATCATTCTCGGTGTAAGCACCGTGAACCGCGCGTTGCCGACAGTCACCATGGCATTCGCGTCAGCCATCGGATTATCAGATTCATAAGTGTTGGCTTGCGCTCCAAAAAGCGCAAACAATGCCATATACATGGCAAATAAAAACCGTTTCATTATTATGTATATTATGTGTGTTTATGCAAAATTAATAAAAAATTACCATTTATATATTTTCGGTTTTCAGTTTTCAGTTTTCAGTTTTCGGTTTTATGAGGCACTTTCTTTTTTCTTTATGGCATATTCGGATTGGTAATCAATCTATGGAAATACGTATTTTTACGGGGAAGTGATCAGACGGAGTTCTCGCTACATATTTTTGCAGCGTTATCTCCCGAGGTGCATCGGTAGCCTTAGTGTCGGAAGCACCCTCTTCAGTGCGGTAAGTATCAGTCAACACTCCATATTTTAAAACCTTTATATCTGGAGATACAAAGATATGGTCGATACGGCTGGTGGTGAAGCCATCTGCCTTGTAACTATTGAAAGTGCCGTTGGGAGCATAAACAAATTCTGCGGCAGAATAGGCATCCTTAAGCTTTCCGGAACTCACCAGAGCGGCATAAGAGTCATGCGTCTGATCTACATTGAAATCACCGGACAGCAACACCGGACATCCTGAGTCTATATCTTCCATTTTATTCATAACTAATCGCGCACTCTCAACTCTCGCTTTTTTCCCGACATGATCCATATGAAGGTTAAAGTAAAGAAATTCCTTACCGGATAGCTTATGACGGAACTTGCCCCAGCTACATATCCGCACACATGCGGCATCCCATCCAAGACCGGGCATATCCGGAGTCTCGGAAAGCCAAAAATCACCATGATCCACAACCTCGAAAAGATCCATATTATAAAAAATCGCGGAATGCTCCCCTTCTTCTTTACCATCATCACGCCCTACACCAATATATTCATAACCGGGAAGCGATGCCTTTAATTCTTCAAGCTGAGATTTAAAACCTTCCTGAGTGCCGAAAATATCAAAATCATGAAACTTTATTACCGATGCCACCACAGGACATCGACGTGACCAGCCGTTACCATTCCGGTCATCGTCCTTGTTAAGTTGCCTGATGTTATAAGTGGCTACATTAAATTCTGCGGTCTGTGCATCAACATAAAAAGCAGTCAGCGCAATCAACACCGACATCAACACGATTCCTATATTTCTTCTCATTGTTTTGTTTGATTTAATCGAGCAGTAGTTTTTGTTATTTACTTATTTAAACGAAGAAAAAACATTATCTATTGCCAACACCCCTCCTGCAATTCCATCAATAACTAAACAATAAGAAAAAAAACAAAATAATCACCTAAATAATTGCATATCTGAAATATCAGTTTTATATTTGTTAATATATTTTAATTCCACCGTTGACTTATGACTTCCATTTATTCTGCGAGACATCCCAAACTGCACGCGTTTTATGAAAGTGCTGCTATGAATATACTTATGATAGGCATGTTCCTATCAATTATGTCCTTTGATTTTATAAATACCAGTATTATACCCGTAATATGCTGTATCTCATTCCTCATTGCCGGTGTAATATATACCTTATGGTATTGGACCGGGAAAACAAAGCAGATACAGACCAGCAAATTCCTTTCTTATGCCGATGACTGTTATTTTGTATATTTCCTGATTGTAACGGCTATGAGATTCGAATCAATATGGTGGTTAATTTGCGCTGCAATTGCGGCAGCAGCTATTCTATTGATATTTTTAATACGAAAACGATAATCGTCACTCATGAAAAAAATACTTTTAATCCTATCTGCTTTGACTTCATTTTCAATATCTGCACAACAGTCAAGCATCTTCAAGATAAATCCTACAGATACATGCCAACAAATAGACTGTTTCGGAGCCTCAGACGCCTGGAGCATGAGGTTTATCGGCGAGATACCGGAGCAAACACGTGAGGACATAGCTAAATTACTTTTCAGCCAAGGCGTTGATGCAAAAGGAAACCCCGAAGGCATAGGACTCAGCATATGGCGTTTCAACATTGGTGCCGGAAGCGTGGAGCAAGGCGACAGCAGCCATATAAACCACGGCACCCGCACAGAGTGTTTTATGAATCCTGACGGCTCATATGATTGGAACCGGCAGACAGGACAACGCATTTTCCTCAAACTTGCAAAAAAATATGGAGTCCCTAAGCTCCTCGGCTTCCTCAATTCACCACCGGTATATTATACTGAAAACGGACTCGCAACAAACACCGGCAGAGGTGGGAGATACAATCTTAAGGAAGACATGTATCATGATTTTGCCCGTTTCATGGCTGACGTTATTGTGGGGTTAAAGAAGCATGACGGCATACACCTTGACTATATTTCACCGGTAAATGAACCCGACGGTCATTGGAACTGGCAAGGTCCTAAACAGGAGGGAACACCGGCAACAAAATATGAGATAGCCCGCTTGGCGCGTATTCTTGATTCGGAACTGCAATCAAGAAGAATAGGCACCCAAATAATTATTCCCGAATCTTCAGACTATAGGTGCTTGATGTCCGTGCATGAAACTGATTCTGAAAGAGGATATCAGATCCAGTCTTTCTTTTCGCAAGACAGCACCGCCTATGTCGGTGACCTTAAATCGCTTCCGCGTTTGGTTGCAGGGCATAGTTACTGGACAAATACCCCAGTGGACTATATGAAGGAATGCCGGAAATCTTTACGCGACACATTGAAGAAATATGATGTGGATTTATGGCAAAGCGAAGTCTGCATAATGGGCAATGACGAAGAGATAGGTGGCGGACATGGTTATGACCGCACGATGAAAACAGCTCTATACGTAGCCCGCGTAATACACCACGATCTCGTTTTTGCAGAAGCACGAAGCTGGCAATGGTGGCGCGCGGTAGGTGGAAACTACAAAGACGGTCTACTTTTCCAATACAGGACGCCTGATACAAAAACAGACACTGTAGTCGATTCCAAACTTTTATGGGCATTAGGCAACTATAGCCGTTTCATACGCCCGGGAGCAATACGTCTTAATGTTACCCGCGACAACCGGACAGATTTAGACAGTGCCTCTGATCCATACGGACTTATGTGCTCCGCATATAGAAATAAAGATGGTAATTATGTTGTTGTCATAATAAACTATGGAGAAAAAGACCGGGAAACAACCATCGAAGGTTTAAAAGGATCAGTATGGAACCAATACCGCACATCCGACAACAATAACGAATCATTGAGCCTCGTCGGCATCCATAAAAACCTCTCCAACGTAATTCTCCCACGCCGCTCGATAACCACTTTTGTCAGCCTCAATTAGTGTAACTGTATCCCTCAATTCTCCAGATCCCCCCAAAAAAATAGCATAAATGTCTATATTACACTCCAAATTAAGAAAATCATCCGTATATCATAAAAAAGGCTCCGGACGCTAAATAGCATCCGGAGCCTTTTAATTTTCAGCACATTATTTTACTTCTCGTTCTTTTCCATCTCGACTACTTCGGAGTCGAGAACGGTGTCTGGATCGTCAGTTACCTGAAGTGCTGCAAGTTCCTCTTTGTTTGCAACAACAATCTTGTTGTACTCACGAAGACCTGTACCCGCAGGGATCAAGTGACCGCAGATCACATTCTCCTTCATACCCTCAAGCGTATCGGTTTTTCCGTTGATAGCCGCCTCATTGAGAACCTTCGTGGTCTCCTGGAAGGAAGCTGCAGACATGAAGCTTGATGTCTGGAGTGCCGCACGCGTGATACCCTGAAGTATCTGTTCTGACGTTGCGGGAACTGCATCACGCACTGTCATGGTGCGGAGGTCCTTACGCTTAAGCGACGAGTTCTCATCGCGAAGCTTGCGGACTGTGATGATCTGACCGGCAAGATATGTCTGGCTGTCACCGGCATCGGTGATCACCTTCTTGCCCCAGATGTTATCATTCTCCTCCATAAATTCGCGCTTGTCAACAATCTGCTGCTCAAGGAAACGTGTGTCACCCGGATCAAGGATATTAACCTTACGCATCATCTGGCGCACGATAACTTCAAAATGCTTGTCGTTGATCTTAACACCCTGCATGCGATATACATCCTGAACTTCATTCACGATATATTCCTGAACTGCAGTCGGACCTTTGATATTTAGGATATCGCTCGGAGTGATTGCACCATCTGAAAGCGGTGTTCCGGCACGTACATAGTCATTCTCCTGAACAAGAATCTGCTTCGACAATGGCACGAGATATTTCTTCTCTTCGCCAAGTTTGTTGGTAACGCTGATCTCGCGGTTACCGCGTTTGATCTTGCCGAACTTAACCTCTCCGTCAATCTCGCTGACAACTGCCGGATTCGACGGGTTACGCGCTTCGAACAGCTCGGTAACTCGTGGAAGACCACCGGTGATGTCACCTGCAGAACCTGCAGCGCGAGGTATTTTCACGAATACCTGACCGGGCTTCAACTGGTCTCCGTCATCTATAAGGAGATGAGCACCTACAGGCAGTGAATAACTGCGAATCAGTTCTCCTGAGGCATCATATACCTGAGCAGCCGGAATCTTCGTGCGGTCCTTGCTTTCGATCATGATCTTCTCACGGAGTTGAGTAGCCTCATCGGTATCTACACGGTATGTGATACCCTCCTCTACATTCTCGAAACGAACCTTACCACCCTCTTCCGATACGATAACGGCATTGAAGGGGTCCCATTCGCAGATCATATCTCCGGATTTCACAATGTCTCCATCATGGAAGAAAAGCTTCGATCCGTAAGGTATATTGGCATTCATCAACACGATACCCGATTTAGGCTCGATGATACGAAGCTCAGCCATACGGCCTACCACGATATCAACACCATCGGAATCCTTGACCGTGCGGAGTTCATCTATTTCAAGCTTACCTTCATAACGTGAAGTCACATCCTTCACGGCTGTAACGTTACCGGCGACACCACCGACGTGGAACGTACGGAGTGTAAGCTGAGTACCCGGCTCACCAATCGACTGGGCGGCAATAACGCCGACAGCCTCACCCTTCTGAACCATGCGATGGGTAGACAAGTTACGACCATAACATTTCGCACACACACCCTTCTTGGATTCACAAGTAAGAACCGAACGGATTTCAACGGACTCTATCGGTGATTTCTCAATCCTTTCTGCAATAGCCTCAGTGATCTCCTCTCCCGCATGAACTATGATGTCATCGGGATTATACGGGTCAACTATATCATGAACGGACACTCGTCCGAGAATACGCTCGCTGAGAGAAGCCACAACTTCCTCATTATTCTTTATCTCCGTGCAGACAAGACCGCGGAGTGTTCCACAATCCTCCTCATTGATGATAACGTCATGAGCAACGTCTACCAGACGGCGTGTAAGATAACCGGCATCGGCGGTCTTAAGAGCGGTATCCGCAAGACCCTTACGCGCACCGTGAGTAGAGATAAAGTATTCAAGCACCGAAAGACCTTCCTTGAAGTTGGCAAGAATCGGGTTCTCAATGATCTGACCGCCTTCTGCACCTGCTTTCTGCGGTTTCGCCATAAGACCACGCATACCGGAAAGCTGACGAATCTGGTCCTTAGAACCACGGGCACCTGAATCAAGCATCATGTAAACAGAGTTGAAGCCTTGCTGGTCTTCCTCCATCTGCTTCATCAGCGTTGAGGCAAGTTTGGCATTCACATGCGTCCAGATATCGATCACCTGGTTGTAACGGTCGTTACCGGTGATGAAACCCATAGCATAGTTGTTGAGCACTTCCTCAACCTGAGCATGACCTTCAGCCACGTATTCTTCCTTCTCTTTCGGGATAATGACATCTCCAAGGTTGAAGCTCAAGCCACCACGGAACGCCATGCGGTAACCGAGGTTCTTAATGTCATCAAGGAACTGTGCGGAACGAGTCACACCACAAGTCTTGATAACCTTACCGATAATCGTGCGGAGTGATTTTTTAGATATGATCTCGTTTACATATCCTATCTCTTTAGGCACATAGCGGTTGAAAAGCACCCTACCTACAGAAGTGTCTTTCTTAAGGACTGTAACAGTATTTCCATTCTCATCCTTATCTTCAACAAGGACTGTAACAGGGGCATGGAGCGTCACCTGACCTTCGTTATATGCAATTTCAGCTTCCTCAGGTCCATAGAATACTGTTCCTTCACCCTTATCCCCCTTACGGAGTTTGGTGATATAATAAAGTCCGAGCACCATGTCCTGTGAAGGCACGGTAATAGGAGCTCCATTTGCAGGATTAAGAATGTTGTGCGCTCCAAGCATCAGCATCTGTGCCTCAAGGATAGCCTCATTACTCAAAGGCAAATGCACAGCCATCTGGTCACCGTCGAAGTCGGCGTTGAATGCCGTACATGCAAGCGGATGAAGCTGAATAGCCTTACCCTCGATCATTTTGGGCTGGAATGCCTGGATACCGAGACGGTGAAGCGTCGGGGCACGGTTAAGAAGCACCGGATGTCCTTTCATTACATATTCCAGGATATCCCATACCACAGGCTCCTTACGGTCCACAATCTTCTTGGCACTCTTCACAGTCTTCACGATTCCGCGCTCTATGAGCTTACGGATCACGAATGGCTTATAAAGCTCTGCTGCCATAAGCTTGGGAATACCGCACTCATGCATCTTCAATTCAGGACCTACGACGATCACCGAACGAGCCGAATAGTCGACACGTTTACCAAGAAGATTCTGGCGGAAACGTCCCTGCTTACCTTTAAGAGAGTCAGACAAAGACTTGAGCGGACGATTGACATCAGACTTCACTGCCGATGACTTGCGGCTGTTGTCGAGCAAAGAGTCCACTGCCTCCTGAAGAAGACGCTTCTCGTTGCGGAGAATCACCTCTGGAGCCTGAATCTCTATAAGTCGTTTCAATCGGTTGTTACGTATAATTACACGACGGTAAAGATCGTTCAAATCCGATGTCGCAAACCTACCACCGTCAAGCGGCACAAGGGGACGTAACTCAGGCGGGATCACAGGCACAGCCTTGAGAACCATCCATTCCGGTTTATTTACATTCGCAGAAGATAGGAAGCTGTTGACAACCTGAAGACGCTTCAGGGCTTCAGCCTTTCTTTGCTGCGAACCGTCAGTATTGGCTTTATGACGCAACTCTGCGGCAAGCGACACCAAGTCAATCTCCTGAAGCAATTCATAAATTGCCTCGGCACCCATCTTGGCAACAAACTTGTTGGGATCGCCATCCTCAAGATACCTGTTATCTTCAGGAAGCTGATCCATTATATCCATATATTCTTCTTCGGAAAGGAGATCGAGTTTCTGAACCCCCTCTACATTTCCGGGATTTACAACAACATAACGCTCATAGTAAACCACAGCGTCAAGTTTCTTGGAAGGAAGTCCGAGAAGATATCCGATCTTGTTCGGAAGCGAGCGGAAATACCATATATGAGCCACAGGAACCACAAGTTCGATATGACCCATGCGCTCACGACGCACCTTCTTCTCTGTCACCTCAACACCACATCGGTCGCAGACAATACCCTTGTAGCGGATACGCTTGTATTTCCCGCAATGGCACTCGTAGTCTTTCACCGGACCGAAGATCTTTTCACAGAAAAGACCGTCACGCTCCGGCTTATAAGTACGATAGTTGATGGTCTCGGGCTTCAGCACCTCGCCGCTCGACTTCTCCTTGATCTCCTCTGGAGAGGCAAGACCGATGGTGATTTTCGAGAAATTGCTTTTAATTTTATTGTCTCTTCTAAAAGCCATAAGATGTTTTTTCCTTATATTGGTCTGCCCCGGCATCCCAATAAAGGGATGCCGAAGCAGATTTATTTTGATTATTAATCTAACGTGATGCTAAGACCGAGACCGCGAAGCTCGTGAAGAAGCACATTGAGCGATTCGGGTATTCCCGGATTAGGCATCTGATCACCCTTGACAATTGCCTCGTAGGCTTTTGAGCGACCAACCACGTCATCAGACTTGATGGTCAAGATCTCCTGGAGTATGTGGGCTGCGCCGAAAGCCTCGAGCGCCCAAACCTCCATCTCTCCGAAACGCTGACCACCAAACTGGGCTTTACCACCAAGAGGCTGCTGCGTGATGAGGGAGTACGGACCGATGGAACGTGCATGCATCTTATCCTCAACCATGTGACCGAGCTTAAGCATGTAGATAATACCTACTGTTGCCGGCTGGTCGAAACGGTCACCCGTACCGCCATCATAAAGATAAGTCTTACCATAACGGGGAATACCTGCCTTGTCTGTCCATTCATTAAGGTCATCAAGCGAAGCACCGTCAAAGATAGGAGTGGCAAATTTCTCTCCAAGTTCACGGCCTGCCCAACCGAGAACGGTCTCAAAAATCTGACCAAGGTTCATACGGGAAGGCACACCAAGAGGGTTAAGCACGATATCAACAGGAGTACCGTCTTCAAGGAACGGCATATCTTCCTGACGTACCACACGCGAAACAATACCCTTGTTACCGTGACGACCTGCCATCTTGTCACCTACACCGATCTTACGTTTCTTGGCAATGTAAACTTTTGCCATCTGCATGATTCCTGAAGGAAGCTCGTCACCAATAGTGATATCAAACTTCTTGCGGCGGAGTTCACTGTCGATCTCTTTAGATTTGCGGAGATAATTGGTGATGAGTTTTGCAACCATGCCGTCAATACGCTCATCTCCTGTCCAGTTGCTTAGGTTCACTGTTTCGTAATCGATAGCGCCGAATACAACGTCATCGAATCTCTGACCCACAGGAACAACATCAACACCTATGAAATCCTTTACACCCTGCGAGGTATGACCTTTCAGCAACGTCTGCATCTTGGAAACCATAAGCTGACGCAGGTCTGACTGTTTCTCTTCATATTCCTCATCGAGAATAGGAAGCTGGGCGTTCGCACTATTCTTATTGCTCTTCTTCTTTACAGCTTTGGAGAAAAGATTGGTACCGATCACAACACCCTTCAATGAAGGTGAAGCCTTAAGCGATGCATCTTTCACGTCACCTGCCTTATCACCGAAGATGGCACGAAGAAGTTTTTCTTCAGGAGTAGGATCGCTTTCACCCTTGGGGGTGATCTTACCGATCATTATATCACCGGGAACCACATGGGCACCGACCCTGATTATTCCGCGCTCATCAAGATCCTTGGTTGCGTCTTCGCTTACGTTTGGAATATCAGAAGTAAGTTCCTCCATTCCTCGTTTCGTCTCGCGAACATCAAGAGTATACTCGTCAACGTGGACAGATGTCAGTATATCTTCACGAACCATGCGTTCGTTAAGCACGATAGCATCCTCATAGTTGTAACCCTTCCATGGCATGAAAGCCACTTTCAAGTTACGACCCAAAGCGAGTTCACCTTTCTCGGTAGAATAACCTTCTGTAAGGATATCACCCTTTTCTACTCGCTGACCCTTGTTACATATCGGACGAAGGTCAATAGTAGTTCCCTGGTTGGTGCGACGGAATTTCGGAATCCTATACTCTTTAACAGACGACTCAAATTCTACAAATTCCTCATCATCGCTCCTGTCATAGTTGATTCTTATAACCCTTGCATCTACATATTCAATCGTGCCCGCACCTTCCGCAGTGATCTGAGTACGGGAATCCCTTATGAGTTGTCCCTCGATACCGGTTCCTACGATAGGAGCCTCGCTACGGAGCAGAGGCACAGCCTGGCGCATCATGTTAGATCCCATCAATGCGCGGTTAGCATCGTCATGCTCAAGGAAAGGAATCAAAGATGCCGCAATTGAAGCAATCTGAATAGGAGCAACATCCATAAGCTGCAACTCCTGAGGAGCAACTATCGGGAAGTCGGCATCCAGACGCGCTTTAACCTTTGCATTTATAAACGAGCCGTCATCGTTGACAGGCGCATTACCCTGAGCGATTGTCTGTCCTTCTTCAATCTCGGCAGTCAGGTATACAACCTCATCATTCTTGAGATTAACCTTACCATTATCAACCTTTCTATATGGAGTTTCGATAAATCCGAGATTATTTATTTTTGCATATACACACAGCGAGGAGATAAGACCGATGTTCGGACCCTCAGGAGTCTCGATCGGGCAAAGACGGCCGTAATGGGTATAGTGAACATCTCGCACCTCGAAACCTGCACGCTCACGGGAAAGACCACCGGGACCGAGAGCCGACATACGGCGCTTATGTGTTATTTCAGCCAGAGGATTAGTCTGGTCCATGAACTGTGACAAGGCGTTGGTTCCGAAGAACGTATTGATGACTGCCGAGATAGTCTTGGCATTGATCAAGTCTGTCGGTGTGAACACCTCATTGTCACGAACATTCATTTTTTCGCGGATTGAACGTGATATACGTGCCAATCCGACACCGAACTGATTATAAAGCTGCTCACCGACAGTGCGCACACGACGGTTGCTGAGGTGGTCGATATCATCGACATCGCTCTTGGCATTTATCAGCTCGATAAGATATTTAATGATGGCGATTATGTCCTCACGGGTGAGAACCTTCACGTCCATCGGAGTGTCAAGTTCAAGTTTCTTGTTGATCCGATAACGTCCCACCTCACCGAGGTCGTAACGTTTTTCGCTAAAGAACAGGTTCTGGATCACCTCTCGCGCTGCTGCGTCATCCGGTGGCTCAGCATTGCGGAGCTGGCGATAGATATACTGCACGGCTTCCTTCTCTGAGTTTGAAGTATCCTTCTGCAGCGTGTTGAAGATAATGCTATAGTCAACGGCATTCACATTCTCCTTTTCTACAAGAATGGTTTTAACACCGCTTTCCATGATAGCATCTATCATCTCATCGGTTATTTCGCTTCCTCGATCCACAACAACAGTGTTGCGTTCGATAGAAACAACCTCACCTGTGTCTTCATCAACAAAATCCTCCACCCAGCTGTTAAGAACGCGGGCGGCAAGTTTGCGACCGACTGAATTTTTCAGATTGGTTTTTGTAACCTTTATCTCCTCAGCCAAATCAAATATCTGGATAATATCCTTATCGCTCTCAAGACCTATGGCACGCAACAATGTTGTAACCGGCAATTTCTTCTTGCGGTCGATGTAGGCATACATCACATTGTTTATGTCAGTCGCAAATTCTATCCAGCTTCCACGGAAAGGAATAATACGGGCTGAATAGAGCTTTGTGCCATTGGCATGAGTGCTCTGACCGAAAAACACGCCCGGCGAACGATGGAGCTGAGAAACTACAACTCGCTCCGCACCGTTGATAATAAACGTGCCTTGCTCGGTCATATACGGGATAGGACCGAGGTAAACATCCTGAATTGTGGTAGCAAAATCCTCGTGATCAGGATCAGTGCAATAAAGTTTGAGCTTAGCCTTGAGGGGCACACTGTATGTGAGTCCACGTTCAAGACATTCCGCTATAGAGTAGCGCGGAGGATCGATATAATAATCGAGGAACTCCAGCACGAAGTTGTTTCGGGTGTCGGCGATCGGGAAATTTTCTGCGAACACCTTGAAAAGACCCTGATCTTTTCTCAACTCAGGGGGAGTGTCAAGCTGCAGAAAATCCTTGAACGATTTCAACTGCACTTCCAAAAAATCAGGGAAAGGCAGCGGATTTTTTATCGACGCGAAATTTACGCGCGGTTTTTCGGTAAGTTTTACTGACATTGGTAATAAGTTAATAAAGGACTTTGGTCGTACGGCTCCTCAAGAACCCATCGACGGGATTTGGAGAAAGGTTGGAACATGAATAAATAGGTTAAGAACGCTACCTTTGAGCGTTCTTAACCTACTTTCAGATTAAGTCGATTATTATTTGAGTTCAACTTCAGCTCCGGCCTCTTCGAGTTGTTTCTTAAGACCTTCAGCCTCAGCTTTGGGAAGACCCTCCTTGATTGTGCTGGGAGCACCGTCTACCATTTCTTTAGCCTCTTTCAGACCAAGACCTGTGAGCTCTTTCACGAGCTTAACAACTGCGAGCTTGCTTGCGCCGGCAGCCTTCAGAACTACGTCGAAGTTTGTCTTCTCTTCCTCAGCGGGTGCACCGGCTGCAGGACCAGCAGCAACTGCCACAGCAGCAGCGGCGGGTTCGATACCATACTCTTCCTTGAGGATTGTAGCAAGTTCGTTAACTTCTTTTACAGAAAGGTTAACCAATTGTTCTGCAAATGCTTTCAAATCTGCCATTGTAGTATATATTTTTTATTATTTTTACTTGGGGAATGATTATTTGTTGGATAAGGTTTCCAAAATGCCGTGCAGTTTGTTGCCACCGCTCTGAAGAGCAGAGATAACATTCTTGGCAGGAGATTGGAGCAGACCGATAACATCGCCGATGAGTTCGTTCTTGCTCTTGATATTGGCAAGGGTATCCAACTGTTCCTCACCAACATAAACTGTTTCCTCCACGAAAGCACCCTTAAGCATAGGAAGGGTATCATTTTTGTCGCGGAACTTCTTGATAAGCTTAGCAGGAGCATTGCCTACGTTGCTAAGCATCAAAGTTGTCTCGCCATGGAGAAGGTCATAGAGTCCGGAATAATCAACATCGCTTGCCTCGAACGCAGCCTTAAGAAGCGTGTTCTTCACGCAAAGCATCTTGATTTCGCCGGTGAAACATGCACGACGCAACGCGCTCGTTTTTTCGGCATTCAATCCGGAGGTCTGAGTCAGATAGACACAGCTGAAATTCTTCAGCTGATCGCCTATATTTGAAATTATAATAGCTTTATCTTCCTTTTTCATTTTCGTCTTCTTTTAAAGATTATTCAGCCACTGATTTGGTCTCAACTTTTACGCCGGGACCCATTGTGCTCGAAAGATAAATGCTCTTGATATATGTACCTTTGGAGGTGGCGGGTTTCAATTTGACAAGAGTGTTGATAAACTCTTTTGCATTGTCGCGCATCTGCTCTGCAGTGAAGCTCACTTTGCCGATAGAAGCGTGAACAATACCGGTTTTATCTACCTTGAAATCGATCTTACCCTGTTTTACCTCTTTTACTGCCTTAGCAACATCCATGGTAACCGTGCCGCTCTTGGGGTTAGGCATAAGTCCGCGGGGACCGAGGATACGGCCCAAAGGACCGAGCTTACCCATAACCGAAGGCTGAGTGATGATTACGTCAACGTCTGTCCAACCCTCCTTGATTTTCTGGAGGTATTCATCAAGACCAACATAGTCAGCACCGGCTTCCTTTGCTGCAGCTTCAGCGTCGGGACCGCACAACACGAGCACTCTAACCTGCTTGCCGGTGCCATGAGGAAGCGACACTACGCCGCGAACCATCTGGTCGGCTTTACGGGGATCCACTCCAAGACGGACATCGATATCGAATGAAGAATCAAATTTCTCGAAAGAAACTTCCTTCACCTTCTCGGCTGCCTCGGCCAAAGTGTATGCCTTCCCGGGTTCAATCTTCGATAAAGCTAACTTTTGATTTTTTGTCAGTTTTCCCATTTTCTTGAAGATTATTAATTAAGTTCAGGGAACGCCCCCTTGACGGTGATACCCATGCTTCTCGCTGTGCCTGCAACCATATGCATTGCAGAATCCAAAGTAAAACAGTTCAAATCCGGCATTTTGTCTTCAGCAATTGTCTTTACCTGATCCCAAGAAATCTCGGCTACCTTCTTACGGTTAGGCTGAGCGGAACCGCTCTTAACCTTGGCAACTTCTTTGAGCTGCACGGCAACCGGAGGAGTCTTAACGATGAAGTCGAAACTCTTGTCCGTATAGTAAGTAATTACTACAGGAAGAACTTTTCCGGCTTTATCCTGGGTGCGGGCATTGAATTGCTTGCAAAATTCCATGATATTGATACCCTTAGAACCAAGTGCAGGTCCTACTGGTGGAGACGGATTGGCTGCTCCGCCCTTAATCTGTAATTTGATCTGTCCAGCAATTTCTTTTGCCATTGTTCTACTTTTTTAAAATTTGTTGCGAAATTGAATCATTCTGAAAGTGTAACATTCAGTCAGAATCACTCTCTTTCAACTTGCGAATTTTCCAACTCAAGGTCAGTGGCTCGGCCAAATATCTTGACCTCTACCTTGATCTTTTTCTTCTCTGAGTTAACCTCTTTGATGACACCGCTAAATCCACTGAAGGGTCCGAACGTAACCTTTACTGGTTCTCCAACAATGTAACGATCGGATGTTTCCTCCGCTGGCTCGCTCATCTCATCGGCGCGTCCCAGCATCCTCATCACTTCGCTTTCACGTAACGACTCAGGCTTACTGCCCTTTGCGCGACCACGCAAAAAATCAATGACATTAGTCGTGTTGCGGAGCTCATATTCTACTTCTCCGGTAAGATTTGCCTGAATAAAGACATAACCGGAATAGAGAGTGCGCTCTTTCAGCACTTTCTTGCCATTGCGAGTGGTGTAAACTTTTTCAGTTGGAATCAATACCTGTGAAACGTAGTGTCCGAGATCCGTGTTTTTGATCGCTGCCTCCAACACTTCTTTGACTTTCGCTTCCTTTCCCGAGATGGCACGCAATACGTACCATTCTTTCTTTGATTCAGCCATTGAAATCCTTATTTGAAAAGTTTAAAAATTGATACTGTAAACCAACTCCATAAGAAGATTGAAGATCTTGTCGACAGCCCAAATGAAGACTGCCAGGATGATGGAAGCTATCAGCACCAGCACCGAACTGTTAACAAGCTGCTTCTGAGTCGGCCAAGAAACCTTATACACAAGTTCGTCATAAGATTCCTTTATATCCTTGAATAATTTCATATTGTTCTCTATTGGCACGGGAAGAAAGACTCGAACTCTCGACACCCGGTTTTGGAGACCGGTGCTCTACCAACTGAGCTATTCCCGTAGATTAGGGGCCTCCATAGCCGAAGGCCCCTATTTATGTTTTAGTCAAGAAAACTTATTAGTCTTCAACAACTGCTGTGATCTGACCAGAACCAACTGTGCGACCACCTTCACGGATAGCGAAACGAAGACCATTGTCCATTGCTACCGGAGTGATGAGCTTAACGTCGATCTCTACGTTGTCACCAGGCATAACCATCTCAATTCCTTCAGGAAGTGTGATCTCACCGGTTACGTCAAGAGTACGGATGTAGAACTGAGGACGATATTTGTTGTGGAACGGAGTATGACGACCACCCTCTTCTTTCTTCAAGATATAAACCTGAGCCTTGAAGTGATCGTGAGGTTTAACCTGACCGGGATGGCAGATTACCATACCGCGCTTGATTTCGTCTTTGTCGATACCACGAAGGAGAAGACCAACGTTGTCACCAGCTTCACCCTCATCAAGGATCTTACGGAACATCTCAACACCTGTTACTACAGATTTCTTGTCAGCACCAAGACCAAGGATCTGAACCTCATCGCTTACTTTTACGCGACCAGCTTCGATACGACCTGTGGCAACTGTACCACGACCTGTGATTGAGAATACGTCCTCAACAGGCATAAGGAATGGTTTATCAACATCACGGGGAGGAAGTGGAATCCAGTTATCAACAGCTTCCATAAGCTCCATAACTTTGTCTTCCCATTGAGCCTCGCCATTGAGAGCACCAAGAGCAGAACCGCGGATGATAGGAGTATTGTCACCATCATACTCATACTGAGAAAGGAGGTCACGCATATCCATCTCAACGAGTTCGAGCATCTCCTCATCGTCTACCATGTCACATTTGTTCATGAATACAACGAGACGGGGAACGTTCACCTGACGAGCAAGAAGGATGTGCTCACGAGTCTGAGGCATCGGACCGTCAGTAGAAGCAACTACGATGATAGCACCGTCCATCTGAGCAGCACCGGTAACCATGTTCTTTACATAGTCAGCGTGTCCGGGGCAGTCTACGTGAGCATAGTGACGATTTGCAGTCTGATACTCAACGTGAGAGGTGTTGATTGTAATACCACGCTCTTTCTCTTCAGGAGCGTTGTCAATTGAATCGAATGAACGAAGTTCAGAAAGACCCTTTTCTGCAAGCACCTTAGTGATAGCTGCAGTAAGAGTAGTCTTACCGTGGTCTACGTGACCGATAGTACCGATGTTAACATGCGGTTTGGTTCTTTCGAATTTTTCTTTAGCCATAACTT
>CASBHZ010000014.1 GCA_949123685.1 uncultured Bacteroidales bacterium
CTACACAAGGAGACACACTCTTTCCCTACACGACGCTCTTCCGATCTCTCAATTACTTGAATCGGGGGATGTTGTCAGAGCAATTGGAGAGCAGGTTGCAATTTTGAATAACAATGAGTCTACTGATGAACAGAAATCTTTGGCACTCAAGATACTTGTTCATCTTGTGGGGGATATACATCAACCGATGCATATGGGACATCGCAGTGATTTAGGTGGCAATCGCTGGATGGTCAAGTATTTCAATTCTCCTAAAAATCTGCATTCCGTTTGGGACAGCAGTTTGCCTGAATCAGCGCATAAATGGAGCTATACCGAATGGCAACAGCAGATTGATCGTGCAACTCCTGAAGAGGAGGCTGAGATCATTGCAGATGGATCTCCCGAAAAATGGGGTAAGGAATGCTACATGATAGCATCTGAAGTTTATAATACAACTCCTGAAGATTCAAAGTTGAGTTATGACTATATCAGTAAATGGACTCCTACTATTGAACTTCAGTTCCTTCGTGGCGGACTTCGTCTTGCAGATCTTCTTAACTCCATTTTTGATCCGCATTATGTTGGCGCCAACACAATAATTAAAAAAGATTGATTTAAAACTGATTCTTAGAGAATATATTGGACTTTCCTAAACTTAATATACCATATTCTCCTCTCAGATTAAAGGAAGAGAGTGGAATTGTAAAAGTGTTTGATCCTTTAAGGGATAAGCTTGTAGCTCTGACTCCTGAGGAGTATGTCAGACAACAATTTGTGGCTTGGCTGCGCAAGGAGTTTCATTACCCGTCTTCACTGATGGCAAATGAAATAGGGGTAGATATCAATGGAATGAAGAAACGTTGTGATTCAGTTGTTTTCAATCGTGATGGTTCTCCCCTTCTTATTGTGGAATATAAAGCGCCGGACGTGAGGATCACTCAAGACACGTTTGATCAGATCGTGCGGTATAATATGGTATTGCATGCTAAATATCTGATTGTTTCCAATGGCTTGTGTCATTATTGCTGTGTGATTGATTACAGGAACAATACATATCATTTTATTCCTTCAATTCCGGATTATAAAGATTTAAACAGCGCCTTCAGCGCAAATTGAATTATAAAGTTTTGTCAGAAATAAGTTATAATTACCTTGACCTATTGAATCCGCAGCAACGTGCTGCCGTGGTTTACAAGGAGGGGCCATCTCTTGTGATTGCAGGGGCAGGTTCCGGAAAAACGCGTGTCCTTACATATAAGATTGTGGACTTGTTGAATAATGGATTTGAGCCATACAGAATTATGGCACTTACCTTTACCAATAAGGCGGCAAGAGAGATGAAAGAACGTATATCCGCACTTGTGGGGAACAAGATAGCTTCCAGGTTGTGGATGGGGACATTTCACTCGATCTTCTTGAGGCTTCTCCGCGGAAATGCAGAATTGATAGGGTTTAAACCGGGATTCACCATATATGACACCGCCGATTCCAAATCGCTTATAAAGATGATTGTAAAAGAGTTGGTCCTTGATGAAAAGATATATAAGCCTTCTTCCGTAGCATCTGTTATATCAAATGCTAAAAATGCAATGGTTACACCGAAACAATATCTTCAGAACAAGGATTATTATGAAGCGGACAGGAAAGCCAAGCGCCCGATGATAGGTCAGATATACCGGATATATAGAGACCGTTGTCATAGGGCAAATGCGATGGATTTTGATGATATCCTGTTTTATATGAATGAGCTCCTTAGGGACAATCCGGATGTGCGGAGGCATTATCAGGAGTTTTTTAGATATATACTCGTCGATGAATATCAGGACACGAATTTTGCCCAGCATCTGATTGTTTCTCAATTGACCGGAGACAATATGAAACTTTGTGTTGTCGGAGATGATGCACAGAGCATATATTCATTCCGAGGTGCCAATATAAGCAATATAATCAATCTTGAAAAGAGGTATCCGAGATTACGTATATTTAAACTTGAACGTAACTACCGTTCAACGCAAAATATCGTGAATGCAGCTGGCAGTCTGATTTCAAAGAATACCAATCAGCTCAAGAAAGATGTTTATAGTGAGAATGAGATTGGAGCCCCCGTGGAAGTGATCAGGACATATTCCGATATGGAAGAAGCTTATATGGTTGCGAACCTAATATCCGGCTCAAAGCTTACTTGTCATGATTCTTTAGATGACTATGCAATCTTATATCGCACCAACGCGCAGAGCCGAGTTCTTGAGGAGGCATTGCGCAAAAGAAATATAAATTACCGCATATACGGAGGTTTATCCTTTTATCAGCGTAAAGAAATTAAAGATGTAATAGCATATTTCAGGGTGTCTATCAATCCGGATGATGACGAGGCATTGAGGAGGATTATCAATTATCCTGCCCGTGGAATTGGTGAGACTACTATGAAAAAGATTCAGGCTTGCGCTTCAGAAAATGGGATAAGCTTATGGGCTGTTATATCTGATATTGCGGATTATAATGCAGGAATAAATGCCGGAACACAAAAAAAACTGACGGCTTTTGCAGAACTCATAAAGCTTTTCATTGCTGATAACGATAAATCAAATGCTTTTGAGTTAGGTCAGCTGATATACAACCGGACAGGTATATTGACGGCACTTGCACACGATAAGACTCCCGAAAGTATAAGTAAGCATGAAAACTTGACAGAACTTCTTTCCGGTCTTAAAGATTTTGTGGAATCCCGTATCGAGGAGGAAACAGATGCCGATGTCTCGATGCGAGCTTTCCTTTCTGATGTCATGTTGGCTACGGATCAGGATAATGAAGACGATAGCGACGAGCCTAAAGTGACACTTATGACTGTGCATGCCGCAAAAGGACTTGAGTTTAAACATGTATATATCGTCGGTGTGGAGGAAGATTTATTCCCGTCAGCGATGAGTATGGATTCGCTTGCGCAGATAGAGGAAGAAAGACGTTTGCTTTATGTGGCAATCACTCGTGCTAAAGAAACGTGTGTTATCTTGTTTGCAGGTTCGCGTTTCCGAAACGGACAGACGGTGCTTTCACGCCCTTCCAGGTTCCTCTCCGAGATTGACCCCAAATATTTGAAACTTGTTTCCTCTGTAAATATTGAAGATGAGGATTCCGGAAAGTTTATTAATCCGATAGCTAATTATAGTTCGTATAATCGCAGATCAAATCCTTCGGAATCATTCCGTTCCGGAAGATTCTCGGATTATGGGTCTCCTTCATCCCGACCGGATTATGGGCAGCGTGCTGTCAAGGAGCTTAATAAAGTATCCGGTGCTTTGTCAGGGGGCGGTATAAAACCATTACACACGCCTGATGAATTGTCAATTGGCATGAAAATCCGGCATCCCAAGTTGGGTGTTGGCAATATTACTATGATGGGTAATGTTCAGGGAGAACCAAGTATTACGGTGGATTTCGGGGTTACGGGAATTAAGAAACTGCTACTTAAATTTGCTAAATTTGAAATAATAAGTAACAGAAATTAATGCACTTAATTAAGATGAAAGATGGGATCGAATATTCAAACACCATATTATATTGTTTATGAAGACCGCATTCGGCGCAACATGGAAAAACTTAGTCGTGTTGCAAGAGAGGCTGATGTGAAGATTATAATGGCATTCAAAGCGAATGCATTATGGAAAACTTTTCCTATTATTGCTGAATATTTTAAAGCGTCAACAGCAAGTTCTCTAAATGAAATGAAGCTCTCTCTTGAGTTTTTGGGAAATGAGGTTCATTCGTATTGTCCTGTGTATACTGAAAAATCGTTTCCGGAGTTTCTGGAGGGAAGCACACATATCACATTCAATTCGCTTGCACAGTTCAGAAGATTCTATCCTCAGATAAAAGACTACAATAAAGTTCATGCAGACAAGACTGTATCAGCCGGACTCCGCGTAAATCCTCATTGTAGCGTGATTGAAACGGATATATATAACCCGTGCATTCCAGGTTCGCGTTTTGGTGAAAATGTTGTGAACCTTAAAGATGGATTGCCGGAAGGAATCGAAGGACTCCATTTTCACGCTTTATGTGAATCGTCAAGTTATGATCTTGAAAAAGTTCTTGATGCTTTTAAGGAGGAATATGGTCATCTCCTGCCACATATCAAATGGCTAAATATGGGCGGTGGTCACTTGATGACCCGCAAGGATTATAATATCGATCATCTTATTTCTTTGTTGAATAAATTGCATGAAGAGTATCCTGGTCTTCAGTTGATAATGGAACCCGGTAGCGCGTTCACTTGGCAGACCGGTGATCTTGTTACCGAAGTCCTTGACGTGGTTGAGGATGCCGGAATCAAAACTGCCATAATTGATGCCTCTTTTGCATGCCATATGCCGGACTGTTTGGAAATGCCCTATAAACCTAATATTTTAGAGTCTCTACCTAATGATTCCGAAGATGGATATTCATATCGTCTTGGCGGTAATTCATGTTTGAGTGGAGATTTCATTGGAGACTGGAAATTTCCTGCGCCCTTGAAACCTGGAGATAAACTTACTTTACTTGATATGAATCATTACACCACGGTCAAGACAAATATGTTTAATGGGATTAGTCACCCTTCAATTTGGCTTGTCCCGGCTAATGGCGATCCGGTTCTTTTAAGGGAATTTACATACGAGGATTATCGGTCCCGTATGGATTGAAAAAGAGAATGGGACATATAGCAATGTCCCATTCTCTGATTATTCTGACTATTTGGACTAATTGAAAAATAATCATGAAAAAACTCAAATTTTTGTTTTTAGTAGCTGTCGTGGCTACTGTCGGAGTACCTTCTTACGGGCAAGGAACTTTAGAAGACTACAATCGTGCATATGCCGCGCGTCGTAACTTTGGATCTCATAATGTATATTATTCCAATGTCAAGCCTGTTTGGCTTGAGCACGGCAAATCATTCTGGTATGTGAGGGAGACTCCTGATGGTCGTAAATATGTTTTGGTCGACGCTCCTTCCGGGAATAGGCGTGATTTGTTTGATCATGCGAAATTATCTTCCGAATTGTATAAACTTATCGGTAAAAGATTTTCTCCTGATAGCCTTTTCCTGAATAATGTTCAGATGTCTTATAAAGGCGATACAATGCGTTTCAGTATTGATGATAGAAAATATGAGTTTCTTACAAAGAAAAACAAGCTTTCAGTAAAAGGGAATATCCAACCGGCACCTGAAAAGCCACATTGGATGGTTGTTGATGAAGAGAAAAATGCATCTGCCGTAACATCTCCTGATGGTTCAAAGTCAGCATATATAAAAGAGAATAATGTGTTTGTCCGTGATCTGCATACAGGAAAGGAACGTAAACTCAGTCAGGATGGTACAATAGGTAATTATTATTCATCTTGGATATCATGGAGTCCGGACAGTAAGAAAATAACGACATGCAAGATCCGACCCGCAGAGAAAAGGTATGTATACTATGTAGAATCTTCTCCGGCAGATGGTATTCAACCGAAACTTCATAAACAAGAGTATGCTAAACCGGGGGATGAGTTAAGGTTTAAGATACCATGTATATTTGATGTCGAAACAGGAAAAGCTGTAGTTCCTTCTACGGAATTATTTGCTTCCCAATATGATATTTATGGGCCTGTATGGAATAGTGACAGTAAAAGTGTCATTTTCGATTATAATGAGCGTGGTCATAAGGTATTTAGGGTGCTTGAACTTTCTTACGACACAGGAAAAGTGCGTACACTTGTGGAAGAAACATCTGATAAGTATGTTAATTATACCAGATATTTCCGTCACAATTTAAATGATGGCAAACGTATTATATGGATGAGTGAACGAGATAATTGGAATCATCTTTATATGTACGATCGCCTAACGGGAATGCCGTCACATCAGATAACTAAAGGGGAATGGTATGTGCGTGAGGTTCTGAAGGTTGATGAGGATAATGAAAAGATTTATTTTTCTGCAAATGGAGTCAATAAGGATGAAGATCCCTATAATATCAAGTATTATAGTATTGGATTTGACGGATCTGATATGCGAGTGCTGACACCTGATAAAGGGTTTCATAAAGCTTGGTTTTCACCCGATTTTAAATATCTTGTTGATATTGTTTCAACTCCAGTGGATGCCCCTGTGACTACATTGCGCAGCGCGGAAAACGGAGAGGTGCTTTCAATACTTGAAAAAGCAGATATCTCTCGTCTGTTAGCAAACGGCTGGCGTGCACCGGAAGTGTTTACTGCCCCTGGCCGGGATGGAAAAACGGATATATGGGGAATAATTCAACGTCCGTCCAATTTTGATCCTAATAAAAAATATCCTGTTATTGAATATATTTACCAAGGACCCGGTGATCAATATGTGCCTAAAAGCTTTATCTCCTGCAACTATTGGATGGTTCCATTATCGGAATTGGGATTTATAGTAGTTATGGTGGATGGGATGAGCACCTCTTTCAGAAGCCGTGAATTTGAAAATGTTTGTTATAAGAACCTTAAAGATGCAGGAATACCGGATCATATGGCATGGATTAAAGCTGCTGCGGAAAAGTATCTCGAAATGGATATAGATAGGCTTGGAATATATGGATGTTCTGCCGGCGGACAGGAATCAACCAGTGCCCTGCTCCATTATCCTGATTTCTATAAGGCTGCCTATTCTGCATGCGGATGTCATGACAACAGGATGGATAAGATATGGTGGAATGAATTATGGATGGGATATCCGATAGATAAAAGCTATGAAGATTGCTCTAATGTAGCCAATGCCCATCTTCTCAAACGTCCGTTAATGCTTGTTGTAGGAGAACTTGATGATAACGTAGATCCGGCTTCGACAATGCAGGTGGCTAATGCTCTGATTAAAGCCAACAAAGACTTTGAGCTTGTTGTCATCCCCGGAGCACATCATACTATGGGAGAAGCATTTGGAGACCATAAGCGTTATGACTTTTTCGTTCGTGAACTTATGGGAACAGAACCACCTGCCTGGAATGACATTTCTTATTAGTTCATGATATGTGTTTAATGTAATAACTTACTTAAAAAAATATATCGGGGATTGCTTTTTTTAAACTTTTTTAATCGGAGTGTGTCTTATAGATATACTCCGATTAAGTTTTTACTTCATATGGAGACTGTAACAATTAAAATTCAAGGCTATGAGACGAATTATTACATCATTCATCCTCTCTCTCTTTATTATATCCGGAACGGGTGTCGCATTTGCTGACAAGCATCATAAACACCATGATAGAGACCGTTATGAATATCGCCATAAACATGACGATGATTATTACAAGCATATGAAGAAAGCTCATAAGGCTGAGAAAAAATATTGGAAGGAACGCCGCAAAATTGATCGTAAATATTACAAAGACTATGATCGTCAACTTCGAAAGATGGTTGCTTATGCTGCAAGGGGAGGCAGAGATGTTCGAGTATGGCGCGTGAGTGATGACACTTATCTGGTAAAGTATTATAAGGGCGGCAGATATTATACTCAACGGTTATATCCATATTCGGGCAGATATGGCTCTCGAGGTGTCGTAAATATTAATTGGAATCCCTTATCCTCCTGGACTCTGTTGCCTTCGATCAATATTAACATTCCGTTTGATTGATATGGGAGAGATACCATCCATCCGATGCTTCGGATAGAAATAACGAAGAGTCAATAAACAATACACCTGGCGTTTCAGCTATGTAGTCAGAAATAGTGAATGTGTTTACTTTTATGTTAAAAGGGCTTTGGGGTCTTTTTATTAGGATATAATAATCATCATCTGATACATGTATAGTCAAGACCGGAAGGGAAAATGTTGAATCATTTCCTTTCCGGTCTTTCTTATAAAGTCTGCAGGTAAGCATTTTTAGGTGTTTCATAGATTCTTTGCAGGTGTCAGTTCTGTAGGTACTGCCTTTAGAGGTTCTTTAGGAAGTGTTTTTACAGGTTTCTTTAATTCCTTGGAATCAAACGATTTCAGATGTCTCCGTTTGTTAGCTACCGGCCTTTCGTTCGGGATTGACAAAGTGTTGTTATCTTCTGTAAGTATCTCCCCTATTTTAGAATCTTCTGCGAGAGAGTCATTTTTCTCAGAAGACTTCAAGCGATTGTGCAATCCGGGATATCTTTTTTGAGAATATATCCTGTAATATTGAGTACTGTCTATTGGAGTTCGTTGCAATGCTATGCTGTCAAGCCATAATGGTAATGATTGCTTGTCTTTGGCTCTTACATATCCGAATATCCGTTTCACAATGAATGCCGTGTCTGTCTGTAGAGTCATCTCTACTTTTGAACTTCCATTCTGTGTTTGGTATGTATATGACGAAGCACCGTTATCGTAGTCAACACCTAACATCAGGTTACCTTCCGTCAGACCTTTAATTCGCATTTTCCATGTGATCTTGTCTCCTTTTTGAAGCTCATTTATTGGAATGGAGAATGTAACACCATTGGAATTGCTCCGGTCTGAAACAAATAAATGTCTTGAATAAGGCCAGAGATCTGTTGAATTTAAGTCTTGTTCGGTTTTGCCTATTGCTTTACTTTGGCGCAAAGCCAATTCTTGATCAACCTTTGCGTAAAGGTTTGCATAGTCATCAATGTTGCGACCATACCATGTCATGGTTGAATCAAAATCGGCTTTTGAAAGTCCATGTTTTTCGAGTGCCCATTGAACGGCACTGTCTCTGATACTGTCGTTATAATATCCGGAGTTGTGATTTTGCATATATATTTCTGCAACTTCCATATCGGCTATCAAACCGACCATTTCGTTATCTGATAATACTCCTTTGGGGCGCTTGTTGCAAGCACCCCAAAGGATAACAGATACAGATATGAGTATCCGGATATATTTGTTCATTATCATTTATTATTCTTTGAAGAATTGCAGGTATCCTTGTTAAGACTGATAGATTTGAATGCAATGGAGGCATCTTTTGAATAAAAAATGATCAGCAGTGCCACTCCGATACAAATTGAAGAATCTGCAATATTGAATATATAGGCAAAAAACTCAAAATAATTGCCTCCTATGACAGGAATCCAATCCGGCCAATAGAAATCAAAGAACGGAAAATAGAGCATGTCTACTACTCGTCCTTCAAACCATCCCGCATATCCACCGTCTGAAGGACACAATGTCGCAACAGTTGGTGGCATAGGATTGTTAAAGATTTTTCCATAAAATACACAATCGAATATATTGCCTGCCGCTCCTGCCACAATAAGTGCAACTGCAATGACAAAACCTTTGCGTAATTCTTTTAAATCCTTGATTTTTATTATAAACCATATAAAAAGAACCACTGCAATAATACGTCCGAATGTAAGAACAAGTTTGTTCCATAACTCAAGACCGAATGCCATTCCATTATTCTCAATAAATTTTATATGGAACCATTTGGTGATTTCAATATCTTCACCGAGATAGAGATTGGTTTTAATCCAGATCTTGAGTGCCTGATCTACTATTATTACAGTCAATGCGATTATAAGAGCAAGCCATCCGGCAGAAATTCCGGATGACTTGTTCTTCTTATTAAGCGTATGTCCGTTGTCTTGAAGTGTCATTTTCTTGTTACCTTCGCAAGGATTTTTTCACCATCAATATCAAGTTCAACGACATTATCCCCAATCGGGGTAACTACTGTCTTAATCTCATCTGCAAGTACCTGAGCGGCTATGTAATCTTTGAATGAATCAATAGCTGCCGTTACAGAAGGTGTTTCTGTCAATTCAACTTTTACTTTATCCGTAATGTCGAAGTCTGAGGATTTGCGTATGTTTTGAATGCGGTTGATTAACTCACGTGCCATACCTTCGTTTTTCAACTCCGGAGTAAGTGTTACATCCAATGCTACAGTTACATTTCCCTCATTGGTTACAAGCCATCCCGGAACATCTTCTGGAATAACTTCTACATCCTCGATGGTTATAACAGGCTGTTCAGGCAAGGTTGTGAATGTGAAAGAGCCATTCTTTTCAAGTTCGGCAATATCTTTCTGACTCATTTCTGTAATAGCTTTGCCAAGAGCCTTCATTATTTTGCCGTATTTTGGACCAAGTTTCTTGAAGTCAGCTTTCACCCTCTTTACAAGTCCACTTTCTTCATTATCTACAATCTTAAGATCCTTGACATTAACTTCATCAAGCACAATACTTTTGATTTTTTCGATAGCATCGCGCTGTGAGGCATCGATAACCGGAATCAGAAGGGTCTGTAGCGGTTGACGCACTTTGAGGTTTACTTTACGTCTGAGGGCAAGCACATTCGAGGTTATTACCTGTGCGAGACTCATGCGCTCTTCAAGGTCCTTGTCGATTGCGGAAGTGTCTGCCACCGGGAAATCAGATAAGTGAACCGAAGAGTATTCATTACCGTCTTTTGCCGTCGGTGCCATGAGGTCGGCATAAAGTCTGTCGGCATAAAACGGTGCATATGGAGCCATTAGCTGTGCCACGGTCTTGAGACAGGCATATAGTGTCTGATATGCCGAAAGTTTGTCCGTATCCATTTCTCCAGCCCAGAAACGTTTGCGGTTAAGGCGCACATACCAGTTGGAAAGATTGTCATTCACAAATGTGTCTATAGCACGTGCCGCTTTAGTTGGCTCATAATCATCAAGGGCTGTCTCAACATCAATGATAAGACTATTGAGAAGTGAGAGTATCCACCTGTCAATTTCCGGACGTTTATCAAGTTCAACTTGAGTCTCTGTTCCGGTAAATCCGTCAACGTTTGCGTATAATGCGAAGAATTTGTATGTATTGTATAATGTTGAGAAAAGTTTTCTGCTCACTTCACCAACACCCTCTTCGTCATATTTCAAGTTATCCCATGGCTGAGAATTTGAGATCATGTACCAACGCACTGGATCGCTTCCGAATTTTTCTATGTTGCCGAATGGATCGATTGCATTGCCAAGGCGTTTGGACATTTTGTTTCCGTTTTTATCAAGAACGAGACCATTTGAAATAACAGCCTTATATGCAACGGAATCAAATACCATGCCGGCTATTGCATGCAATGTAAAGAACCATCCGCGAGTCTGGTCTACCCCTTCTGCAATAAAATCTGCAGGATATACCTCTTTAGAATCAAGCAGCTCTTTGTTTTCAAACGGATAGTGAATCTGTGCATATGGCATTGCACCGGAGTCAAACCATACGTCAATAAGATCCGTTTCGCGTTTCATGGGTTTACCACTTTCAGAAACGAGTACTATGTCATCTACATAAGGACGGTGTATGTCGATCTTGTCGTAGTTCTCAGCTGTGAATGCACCGGGAATGAATCCTTTTGCTGTAAATGGATTTTCTGTCATTACTCCCGCTTCAACTGAGCGATCGATAAGTTCACACAACTCCTCATAAGATCCGACGCATACCTCTTCCTTGCCATCTTCGGTTCGCCATATAGGGAGCGGTGTTCCCCAATAACGGGAGCGTGACAGGTTCCAGTCCTGGACATTTTCAAGCCATTTGCCAAAACGTCCTGTTCCGGTAGATGCCGGTTTCCATTTGATTGTTTCGTTAAGCTCAATAAGTCTTTCGCGCGCTTGAGGAGTGCGTATAAACCAACTGTCAAGCGGATAATAGATCACAGGTTTGTCTGTTCTCCAGCAATGGGGATAGTTATGCACATGCTTTTCAATTTTGAATGCCTCTCCCGCCTGTTTCATTTCAATGCAAAGACGAACATTAAGGTCTTCCTCTTTTGCTGCCGCGCCTTCATCATATTTGCCATTGGTTGTGAAACGCGGGTCATATGCATTCTTGACATATTCACCTGCATGATGTCCATATCCCTCTATGTTTACGCACTTATCCACAAATTCAGGAGCAAGATCATCGATTAGATAAAATTTGCCTTGAAGGTCAACCATTGGGCGCGTTTCGCCTCGATGGTTAATCATAAACAAAGAAGGTATGTTGGCAGCTTTCGCCACTTTCGCATCGTCAGCACCAAATGTGGGAGCTATGTGCACGATTCCTGTTCCGTCATCGGTAGTGACATAATCACCGGCTATGACGCGGAATGCCGCATCCGCCATCTCTACAAATTTGTCATTGCCTACGGAGAAAATATTCTCCGGATGAGCATTGGCAAATTCTGTTACATAATCAGCGCTATATTCGCCGAGTTTTTCCGTGGGTTTAACCCAAGGCATGAGTTGCTGATAGTGCATTCCGACAAGTTCATCTCCTGAGAAACGGCCAACGATCCGGTACGGAATAATTTTGTCGCCTTGTTTATAGTCTTCAAGAGAAATGCTTTCTCCATCTTTCTTGAAATATGAACCGACAAGGTCTGCAGCCATTACCACAGTCACTTTTTCAGCAGTGTATGGATTGTATGTGCGGATTGCCACATATTCAAACTTGGGACCTACACATAGTGCCGTGTTAGACGGCAAAGTCCAAGGTGTTGTTGTCCATGCAAGAAAACAAGGTTTGCCCCAACCTGTCATCTCCGGTTTTGGATCTTTGATAGTAAAAAGTGCTGTGGCTGTAAGATCCTTGACATCTCGATAACATCCCGGCTGATTAAGCTCGTGGGAGCTAAGTCCTGTTCCCGCTCCGGGAGAATAAGGCTGAATGGTATATCCCTTGTAAAGGTACCCTTTCTTATATAACTCTTTAAGGAGCCACCATACTGATTCTATATATCTGTTGTCGTATGTGATATAAGGATTTTCAAGGTCAACCCAATACCCCATCTTATGAGTAAGGTCGGTCCACTCTTTAGTGTATTTCATCACTTCGCGACGACAGGCGGCGTTATATTCGTCTACGGATATTTTTGCGCCTATGTCTTCTTTTGTGATGCCAAGAGTCTTTTCCACACCAAGTTCTACCGGAAGTCCGTGGGTATCCCAGCCTGCTTTACGCTTCACATGGAAGCCTTTCATTGTCTTATAGCGGCAAATAATATCCTTTATAGTTCGAGCCATTACGTGATGGATACCCGGCATGCCGTTAGCAGAAGGGGGACCTTCGAAAAACACGAATGTTGGGCATCCCTCTCTCTCCTTCATACTTGTCTCAAAGAGTGAATTGGCGTCCCAAAGTTCCAACATCTCTTTATTGATGTCGGAAAGGTTTAGCTGTTTGCTATATTCTTTAAAATTCTTTGCCATCTATATAGTGCAATGTTAATGTTGAGTTTAAAATTCAATACTGCCGGAGGTCGCATTTTTAGAATTTGGAGCCCTTTGCTCCTTTTGCTCCCTTTACACCGCCGCCAAGAGAAAAGATATTCTGATCGTAAGTGAAAGTCTTTCTTTCGATTGATCGTTTCCTTTTCAAGGCAAGCTGAACAAGTTTATCCATCAGTTCCGGGAATGATATCCCGGAAGCTTCCCAGAGATAGAACGAAAGTGAACCGGGAATAGTGTTGATTTCGTTCACATATATACGATTGTCTTTTTCATCAACCATTACGTCAACACGGCTTACCCCATGACAAGAAAGGACACGGAATGTTTCTCCCGCCATTTGACGTATCTGTTCGCTCATGCTTTCAGGAAGATCCGCAGGGATTCTTTTGTCACTTGCCTGCATTCCCGCAGTGGTTTTGGATCCCCCCATATATTTGTCCTCATATGAAAGGAAATCACCTGTCTTGATAGGTTCTTCGCAAACAGATGACTGGTGTTCGTCGGCATCTCCGAGAACCGAGCAATTTATTTCTTTAAGCTGCTCGATCATATGCTCCACTATTATTCGCTGGGAAAACTTTTCCGCATTATCAATTTTTGATATCAATTCCTGACGGTTTGATGCTTTCCCGATGCCAACACTTGATCCGAGATTCGCAGGCTTGACAATGACAGGATAACCTAATTTGTTTTCTACCTGTTCTATGATAGAATCTTTGGAAGATAACCATTGACGGTCTGTAAACCAGACATAATCCACGATAGGCACACCGGACTCACGAAGAATCATCTTCATCGTGATTTTGTCCATGCCGTTTGCACTTGAAAGCGTATTACATCCTGCAAATGGGATGCCAATCGTTTCGAGTACGCCCTCGAAGATGCCGTCTTCTCCGTTAGTGCCATGAAGCACAGGGATGACCACATGTAAGGTGGTCACTATTGGATTGCGTTTGGAAAATATTCCGGTATTGACCTTATATAGGTTGTAATCCCCATATTCAGGGCGCATAAACACCTCTTCGGCATTTTCTACAACCTTCTTCATGTCGCGATAATTGCGGATGTCAAGAAGATTGTCACCTGTATACCATTTTCCTTGTTTGGATATGTATACGGGAGTTATATCGTATTTTTCTTTGTCGAAGGCATTGATAGCCTGCAAGGCTGATATGACGGAGATTTCATGCTCCACGGAGCGTCCTCCGAAAAAAACTGCTACATTCGTTTTCATAATGCAAAATTACTAATTACTCACATATTAAACAAAAAGATTCAAAAAAAACTGTGAATTGATATGTATCCATATAAAAAGTATAGAGTACGATGTGGTCACATCATACTCTATACTTTTTAACACTTGTTTGATTTGAAAATATCAAATAGTGTTGTCACATACTTATGCCATTATTTGCCGTTGATCAACTTGGCAAGTGTATCGAAGAAAGAAGGATCCTCCCCTACTGTGATATTGGCTATCTTGCCTTCCGGGCTGATTATAGCCTTGGTCGGAAAACCTTGAACTGCATAATCGGAAAGGATGCTTGTGCCTTCCGGGTTGTATACGTTCACCCATGGTAATTTATACTTTTCAACACCTTTGCGCCAGTTTGCCTCAGGTTCGTTGCAATCAACTCCAAGAATCTCAAGTTCGGGTTTATACTGCTCGTAAGCATCCTTGAGTTTCGGGAAACCTTTGATACACCATCCGCACCAGCTTCCCCAGAAATCAATGATCACCCATTTGCCACGGAAGTCTGACAACTTAACGTCTTTCCCCTCAAGGTTCTTGAGCGTAAAATCCGGAGCCATCACGTTGCCGGATTGAAGTTCCTGCATTTTCTTTTCTGCTGCTATGGCTTTCTCTACATATGCTTTCTGACCCTCTACGATAGGATAAAGTATTCCGCTTTTCAATGTTTCATCAATAGATGTAAGACCGGTCATGAAGTCTTCGCCGTCAAGACTCAAAAGGGCATAGAGTGATGCCGGGTCAGACGGATTTGAAGCTACATAATTCTTGAATAGCAGATTGTAATCTTTTTGAGCGGTTTCCATTGCTGCCTCATCACGTGGGTCGGCTTGTGCTGCTGCTTTATATTTCTCGAGAATAACACCTGATTCCTTTTTCAATTTCGTGATACCGTCCATCAGCTTTGAGCCGGTGACAACATAGTCGATGGGATTTTCTGAAGCTATTATTACAGCGAGGTTCTCTCCCGGTGCTGCGTAAAGGTCAACACCTTGACGTCCTCCGGATGTCAGGATCATATAACGTGCCGGACCCGCCGGGTCTATATCAAATTTCATTACACCGCCTATCGATTTGAGTGTATCGACAGTTGGTGTAGGTCTTTCAGCTCTTGGACGCACCATGTCGGAAACCAACATGCGTTCTACCGTATATACGGTGTCCGCTTTCCCCTCTGGAAATTTCACGGTAACATCTGCTGACGCTATTGCAGGGATTGCGATTGCGGCGGTTGCCGCAAGAATTAATTTTTTCATTGTTATTATCTTTTAGTTATACTATTCAACTTGTTGATAAGGAGATTTGTAAACTCATAATTTTTTAACCCCCATTTGGGCGTTATCACCTTGTCTGGGGGTGAGCTCGCTAAAAATCTTTCGATTGCGATATTTGACGGTACTAAATTAATGATTTTTATGCATAAATCAATATAATTTTCCACTGAAAAAGGATATACTGTTAATTTTCTTTGAGTAATCAGTTTTTCAAGCCGTGTACCCTTTAATACTTGAAGATGATGCATCTTTATTGACTCTATTGGCAGTTGTGTTGCTCTCTTAACTGTTTCAAGCACCATATCCTCATCTTCTCCCGGTAACCCGGCAATGAGATGCAATCCTGTGGATAATCCTGCTTCATGAAGTCTTATCACTGCATCTTCTACATTGTGCCACGTATGTCCTCTGTTAATAACTTTCAAAGTCGTGTCATGGCTTGTCTCCGCACCTATTTCTATTATAATGGTTTTTTCATCATTAAGCCGGGAAAGCATGTCAATTACCGACTGAGGCAGAGTGTCGGGACGTGTCCCTATTACCAGACCGACAATGTCTTCAACGTTCATAGCCTTGCGGTACATTTTCTCCAGCTCCTCTGTTGAACGTCCGAATGTGTTGCTAAAAGATTGGAAATATGCAAGATATTTCATCTTCGGATACTTTTTTTTGAAAAAAGCTTTCCCCGCATTTAATTGCGCAGCTATGTCGCTATGTTCGAAACAATATCCGGGAGTGAATGATGAATTGTCGCAATATATACACCCTCCTTTGCCAATTGTTCCGTCACGGTTTGGGCAAGAGAATCCAGCATTTATAGAAATCTTTTGTATTTTTTCACCTGGGAATTTCTCTCGCATATACTCGGCGAAATCCTTATAATGCATAAAAGTCAGCAATTGTAAGAATAGCCATTGCTTCTACCACCGGCACTGCGCGCAGTGCCACACATGGATCATGGCGACCCTTAGGATTGATAATTACTTTGTTTCTTTGTATGTCTATTGATTCAACAGGCTGCATGAGTGTTGGTGTCGGCTTGAAATAAACTTTGAAGTTTATAGGCATGCCGTTAGATATGCCGCCTTGTATTCCTCCTGAGTGGTTGGATTTAAAACCGATCTTGCCTGTTTCCGAGTCTACATAAGGAATGTCGAGACTCTCGCTGCCTTTCTTCATTGCCGCCTCAAATCCGTCGCCATATTCAAACGCTTTTGCCGCGTTTATAGTCATCATTGCAGAAGCGAGACGCGCAGAGAGCTTATCAAAAACCGGCTCCCCTATTCCGGGTTTCAATCCTTCTATGCAACCTTCTATTATCGCTCCGGTGCTGTCTCCGCATTGTGATGCATTTGCAATACTATTAGTCTCAATCAAGCGCGCAGAAACCTTTATGTTGAATGATTCCAGCCATTGCCGGCATATGGCTCCCGCCACAACCCATGATGCTGTTTCACGGGCACTTGCCCTCCCGCCTCCTTTGAAGTCATGGATGCCGTATTTGGTATAATACGTGTAGTCTGCATGATTCGGGCGAAATTTACCTTCATAAGATGAATAGTCTTCAGGACGATGATCCCTATTTCTAATAATGAATCCGATCGGTGAACCCAATGTCAGTCCTTCAGCAGAGATTCCGGAAAGGACTTCCACCTTGTCCGGTTCTTTACGCTGAGACGTCAACGGATTGCGTCCCGGTGCACGTCTGTCCACTTCAGACTGGATCCGTTCAAAATCTATAGGTATGCGTGAGGGCATTCCATCAAGAATGCCCCCCATAGCCGGCCCGTGACTTTCACCAAAAGTCGTAAGCCTTATATTTTTACCAAAGGTGTTCATTATTTATCCATGGTGAGTAGCAATTCCTCATTGTTGCGTGTCATCTCCATTCGTTTGCGGATAAATTCCATAGCTTCAAGAGATGTCATGTCTGCAAGATAGTTACGTACAATCCACATGCGGTTGAGAGTCTCCTCGCTGAGCAGGAGATCGTCTCGGCGTGTTGAAGATGCAACGATATCCACAGCCGGGAAAATACGTTTGTTGGAAAGTTTGCGGTCAAGTTGCAACTCCATATTACCTGTGCCTTTAAACTCTTCAAAGATGACTTCGTCCATCTTGGAAGAAGTTTCTGTTAAAGCTGTGGCAATTATGGTAAGTGAACCTCCATTCTCTATATTGCGTGCCGCGCCAAAGAAGCGTTTCGGTCGTTGAAGGGCGTTTGCATCCACTCCTCCGGAGAGTATCTTGCCGGAGGCGGGACTGACTGTGTTATATGCACGCGCAAGTCGTGTTATGGAGTCAAGCATGATCACAACGTCGTGACCGCTTTCTACAAGTCTTTTGGCTTTTTCAAGGACGATGCCTGCAATCTTTACATGGCGTTCGGCAGGTTCGTCAAATGTTGAGGCTATAACTTCAGCATTTACGCTTCTCGACATGTCCGTTACTTCTTCGGGACGTTCATCTATGAGAAGCATGATGATGTATGTATCAGGATGATTCGTGGCAATTGCGTTCGCAATATCTTTAAGGAGTATGGTTTTACCGGTTTTAGGTGGAGCAACTATGAGCGCACGCTGACCTTTGCCTATAGGTGCGAACATGTCTACTACTCGTGTTGAAATGCTGGCTGCCCGTCCTGCTGTAAGGTTGAACTTCTCGTCTGGGAAGAGGGGTACAAGATGTTCGAAGGGAACCCTATCCCGGATCACTTCCGGTGAAAGTCCATTTATGGTTTCGATTTTACATAATGGGAAGTATTTTTCACCTTGTCTTGGGGGGCGAATACCACCTTCTACCACGTCTCCGGTCTTGAGTCCGTAATCTTTTATCTGTTGTTGGGATACGTATACATCATCAGGGCTTCCAAGATAATTATAATCACTTGAACGCAAGAAACCGTAACCGTCAGGCATAACTTCAAGAACTCCGAAAGTAGTCAGGATTCCATCAAAATCATAACTTGTTTCAGGCTGACGTGTGCTGTTTTGCTTTTCAATCTGCCGTTGTTGCATGCGTTGTTTTTTGGTAAGATGTTTTTGCATCTTCGGAGACAACGGTTTAACCGGAGCCGGATCTGCGATGATTATTGGTGCTACGGTTGCCGCTTTTTCAGCTTCTTGGATCTCACGTTGTGAGCGAGGCACAAATGTGCGGCGTTTGGCATTTGAGAAGAAAGCATCGAGCGATGGTTTCTCTTTTGCTTTTGGAGAGATGAATATCTTTGGATCAGATTCCTGCCCCTCTTCCTGCCCATTGTTGTTTTCTAAAATGGCAGGCAGGTAGGATTCTCCAGAGACAAGAACATCTTCGTTTAAGGTCGTATTAAGATCATTTGTAATTTTAATCTCATTGTTATGATAATCATTATCGTTTACATGAGTTTCAGTGTTTACTTCCGGACCTTTCTCAAGAATGCCTTCGTTCTCCTTATTTACATTATTCACGGCAGAATCTGTCTGTTGGCTTTCGGCTTTAGCTTTTGGCTTGCGTCCGCGCTTTTTGGGTGCGGGAGTTTCTGCAATATGGTCTTCAACAAAGGAAGGCTCTGTAATATTTTCAGATTGTACTGATGAAACTGTCGTGTCGTCAGTATTGGTTGTTGATTCTACTGTAGCGTCAGTTTCAGCCGGTATCTCTTGCTTGGCACTGCGTTTTGTGCGTGTTTTTTTCTCTTTAGGTGTTTTTTCTTTAGGTGTCTTGGATTTGGCTGCATTTTTTGCAACCGCTTCTTTGGCAGTATTTTCTGACTCGCTGTCAATTATATAATAAGCAAGTTCCTGCTGATCTACTGAAGCAGTTTTTTTCATTCCCATGGAAGACGCAAGCTCACGGAGCTTGTTTTCATCCATGTTCATAAGTTCATCGTAACTATACATAAGATTATATGTCCTGTTTTCATGTTAATCCCGTGAAAATTATTAGTATTAGCTGCTTGTTCAACTTTGTTGACATGGCGCAATCTAAGTTTTGGGAGTATGCGTGAGAAACGGTGAAAAGAAAAATTTAATGGAATTTATTGGGGATTAATTCTGGCTGATGCAATGAAAATCGGTTTTACCTACAGCCGGATTTTTGATGATGCAAATTTAACAATTAAATTTTTAATATGCAAATTTACTCCATATATTTCAATCCATTCATAGCAAATACCAATTTTCCTGTTCCGGACTTCCAACTCTTTCCAACGATAGTCTGTTTACCTCCTTTTTTTTCAAAAACATCGAGAATCTCCAAGGCTATATCTCTGGTTGCTCCATGTTTTGTGGCAAAGCGGTATATTAGCCAGAACTTGTTGGGAGAATTGAATATTGATTGCATAGGAAGAAAATCTTCTTTGGGCAGCAATTCCTTCTCAGCCCATCTTAAAACACACTCCTCCCCTCTAAGGTTCTCTATAGTTGTTAAAATTGTTTTTTTAACGCTTGGCCAACGAGTTTCAATAAGGGGCATAATTTCGTTCCTGATGAAATTGCGGCGATAATCGGATTCAAGGTTTGTTGAGTCTACTACAAAAGTCTCCCCTTTATCTATAAGGTAGGCTTCTATGTCTTTGCGTGAAATATTTAATAGAGGTCTTATTAGGGTGCCCGTGTCGGGAAGCATGGCTCGGAGTCCGGTCACTCCTGATCCACGGAAAAGGTTTATAAAAAGGGTTTCTATATTGTCATCGGCATTGTGCGCTATGGCAATTCTGTCTGCACCGGATGTATTCATTGCCTTATTAAACACCTCGTATCGCAAATCACGGCATGCCATCTCTATTGAGATGCCACGCCCACATCTGAATTTCTCGACATCAAAATCTACCACACTTAAAGGAACATCATGCTTTTTGCAAAGAGATTCCACTGCAAATTGGTCGCGCATGCTTTCTTCTCCACGTAAATGAAAATTGCAGTGTATGGCTGTAACATTCGCATTTGCTGCCTTTAAGGCAATAAGCAAGGCTGTGCTGTCAGCTCCGCCGCTAATTCCTGCTATCAAATTTGACGCTCCTGCATTTTGAAGCGCATTGAAAACGGAATTTTCGATCTTGGATGATATGTCAGCCTTTTGTTTCATGTCTGCAAAGTTAAAAAATTGTTTGGAATTAATCTAAATTCTTAGTAACTTTGTTATACGAATGGTATTGACTGATGCTTAACATCTCATGTGTCAAGAAGAATGTAATTACCAGACAAATTTAATAATAGATTAGATAAATAAATCATGGCAAAAAAATGGATTTGCACCGTTTGCGGTTATATTGCAGAAGGTGAAGTAGCTCCCGAGAAATGCCCTCAATGTGGCGCACCCCAGTCTAAATTCAAAGAGATGAATGCTGACGAACTTCTTCAGTTCGTTACAGAGCATGAGATAGGTGTTGCTAAAGGCACAGATCCCGAGATGATAAAAGACCTTAACACTCATTTTATGGGTGAATGCACAGAGGTTGGTATGTATCTTGCAATGTCTCGTCAGGCAGACAGGGAAGGTTATCCCGAAATTGCCGAGGCTTTTAAACGTTATGCATGGGAAGAGGCAGAGCACGCATCCAAATTTGCGGAGCTTCTTGGTGACATGGTATGGGATACCAAGACTAACCTCGAGAAACGCATGCATGCCGAGGCAGGTGCAAACGCAGACAAGATGCGTATTGCCAAGAATGCAAAGGCTCAGAATCTTGACGCTATCCACGACACTGTTCATGAGATGGCAAAAGATGAAGCTCGCCATGGTCGAGGCTTTAAAGGTCTTTATGATCGCTATTTCGGCAAATAATCTTAGTTTTAGAATTTTGTAAATTAGAAAATACCCGGGCTCTATAAGAGTTCCGGGCATTTTGTATATTATGTCAAGAATTATAGCTATTGACTATGGCAGGAAGCGTTGTGGTGTTGCTGTCACTGATCCGTTGCAGATAATTGCCAATGGACTGCCGACGGTTCCAACGCATAAACTGATGGGTTTTCTTAAGGACTATTGTTTAAAGGAGGATGTTGAAATGGTAATTATAGGTGAACCTCGTCAGATGGATGGTTCACCGTCGGAATCAGCCCGTTATATCGAACCTTTTATAAAACATCTGTCACGTGAAATGCCGACTATGAAGATATTACGACGTGACGAGAGGTTTACATCTGTTATTGCCCATCGTGAAATGCTGGCTGCCGGTTTCCGTAAAAGTCAGAGGCAGGAAAAAGGGCGTGCCGACGAGATGTCGGCGGTTATCATACTGACTGAATTTTTGCAAAACCGCTAATTTTTCATTACTTTTGCAGTAATGTTGGATGTCCGGATTATAATCCCCAAAAATCAAAATCCGGTATCCGTTATATTTTATTTAAAACAAAATGGTATTACCTGTATATATTTACGGACACCCCGTGCTCCGTCAGGAGACAGAAGACATAGAACCGGATTATCCCGGTCTTGAAAAGTTGATTAAGGATATGTGGGAAACCATGTATTTTACAGAAGGGGTCGGTCTGGCTGCTCCGCAGATTGGTAAATCTATAAGCCTTATTGTTATTGACGGCAGTGTCTTGGCTGAGGATTTTCCGGAATGCAAGGATTCCAAGATGTGTCTCATCAATCCGGAACTTGAAGTTATTGAGGATATGGAACCTGTTGGACGTAACGAAGGCTGTCTTTCTCTGCCAGGAATGTCGGAAAATGTTAAGCGTGTAGAGCATGTTCTCCTTAATTGGCTTGATGAAAATTTTGTGGAACACGAAAAGGAATTTACAGGATTTCTTTCCCGCATTATTCAACATGAATTTGATCATCTGCTGGGCACCGTCTATACAGACCATATATCTCCTATTCGTAAACAGATGGTTCGCAACAAGCTTGGTAATCTCGCAAGGGGCAAAGTAAAATGCGATTATCGCACTGTTTCTGCAAAATCTCATTAAACGACTCTTAAATATATGGCTGACGATAAAAAAATTATTTTTTCAATGGTGGGTGTGAGTAAAATCATTCCACCGCAGCGACAGATCTTGAAAAATATATATCTGTCTTTTTTCTATGGAGCAAAAATAGGAATTATAGGTCTCAATGGCTCCGGTAAGTCCACTCTTTTGAAAATCATAGCAGGTTTAGACAAAAGTTATCAGGGCAATGTGGTGTTCTCTCCCGGCTATAGTGTCGGATATCTTGAACAGGAACCTAAACTTGATCCGGAAAAAACAGTCAAGGAGGTTGTGCAGGAGGGCGTGCAGCCTATAATGGATCTCCTTAAGGAATATGATGAGGTTAATAATGCGTTCGCTGATCCGGATGTGCTTGAAGATCCGGATGCTATGGATAAGCTGATTGCCCGTCAGGCTGAGATTCAAGATAAACTTGATGCCACAGACGCATGGAATATAGATAATAAGCTTGAACGTGCCATGGATGCGCTCCGTTGTCCGCCTGATGATAAAAAGATTGCGGTCTTGTCCGGTGGTGAAAAACGTCGTGTGGCATTGTGCCGTCTCCTACTCCAGCAACCGGATATCCTACTTCTTGACGAACCTACCAACCACCTTGATGCAGAATCCATTGATTGGCTTGAACAGCATCTACAGCAATATCCGGGCACTGTTATAGCTGTGACTCATGACCGCTACTTCCTTGATCATGTGGCTGGTTGGATACTTGAACTTGACAGAGGTGAAGGTATACCATGGAAAGGTAACTACTCGTCCTGGCTTGACCAGAAGACCCAACGCATGGCTTTGGAGGAAAAACAGGCAAGCAAGCGCCGCAAAACTCTTGAGAGGGAGCTTGAATGGGTGCGTATGGCTCCAAAGGCACGTCAGGCAAAGGGTAAGGCTCGTCTTTCAAGTTATGACCGCTTGATGAATGAAGATCAGAAAGAACGTGAGGAGAAGTTGGAGATCTATATTCCCAATGGTCCCCGTCTTGGCAATAAGGTGATTGAAGCCAAGAATCTCGCCAAAGCATATGATGACAAGGCACTCTTCACGGATCTGAACTTTATGTTGCCTCCTAACGGAATTGTCGGCGTGATTGGACCTAACGGTGCCGGAAAAACAACACTATTCCGTCTTATCATGGGACAGGAAAAGCAGGATGCCGGGGAGTTTGAAGTTGGAGAAACCGTAAAGATTGCATATGTCGATCAGAATCATAAAGACCTTTCTCCTGAGAAAAGTGTATATGAAGTGATTTCACAAGGTGTTGAGTCATTCCGTATGGGAGGTAGGGACATGAATGCGCGAGCATATCTCAGCAAGTTCAATTTCACCGGTGCTGATCAGGAAAAGAAAATCGGAGTGCTATCGGGAGGTGAACGAAATCGTCTGCATCTTGCCATGGCTTTAAAGGAAGAAGGAAACGTATTGCTTCTTGACGAGCCTACCAATGATATTGATGTCAATACCCTTCGTGCTCTTGAAGAAGGTTTGGAAAACTTTGCAGGTTGTGCGGTTGTAGTAAGTCATGACCGTTGGTTCCTTGACCGTATAGCAACCCATATCCTCGCTTTTGAAGGAGATAGTCAGGTTACATATTTTGAAGGCTCCTATTCAGAATATGAAGAGTTTAAGAAGAAACGTGACGGTGGAGTTGATACACCGCATCGCATACGCTATCGCAAACTCACCAAATAATCGTCTTACTTGTTTTAAATAATACGCAATAAATAATGGACATTGCTGATAAATCAGCAATGTCCATTATTTATTGCGTATATGCTTAAGGATCTTAGACCAGTTTTATCCATTGGTCGCGCTCTCCCGGCAGGAGGTCTATCACCGGAATTTCAATCATTGTGTAACATCCCGGAGAAAGACGGAATGTGGCGCGGGCGCAAGCTACAAGGATTTGGGCTGTCAATGCAGGGTTGTTTATTGCCATGTCAAATTGAAAACGCTGGCTATGTGTTTTTCCGGAAACGCCCTTACGAACCATGTTGACTCCATGTCCTACATCTTTGAGGTTGTCAACGCATTCTACAGCCATTACATGAGTTTCATCGGAAGCGAAATAAGGATCTTCCTTGATACTTTTGGCAACTGCAGAGAGTTCATATCCCGGTAAAAGTTCCACATATACCATACGTCTATGAATACCTGTGCCAAGAGGTATAGTCATTGACAATGCATCTTTCACGCCCTCTTTGGATTTAACGGCAACCGTATGTCCCATGCTCATGCCCGGTCCGAAATTGGTATATGTCACGCCTTTGGGTGCAATAGCTTCAAGAAGGGCGCGAACCACAGAGTCGCTTCCCGGATCCCAACCTGCAGAGAGAACACTCACTGCGTTGCCGTTTTTCGCATTATTATCAAGTCTCTTGCGAAGTTCCGGAATCTGGGAATGAATGTCAAAGGAATCGACTGTGTTGATACCCATTGAAAGGATTTCTTTGGCGTGTTCTTCCACGCTTCGTGTCGGTGTGGCAAGGATTGCCACATCAACATCCTTGAGTTCCTTGATTGATCCTACAACCGGAATCCCTACCGGAATATCGCCGTGGTCAGCCGGGTTACGACGTACGATGCCGGCGATCTCAAAATCGGGAGCCGCCTCTATTGCTTCAAGCGAATAGCGGCCAATGTTGCCATAACCTACGATGGCTATTCTTTTCGTTGTCATTTACGGGTAATTTATTTTGATTCTTAAAAGCTGTTTAAAATACGATTCTGCCTTTTTTAGCCTGTTCAAGCATCTTTTTGCCAGGGACAAGATAAACTTCCAAACGTCGGTTTTTCTCGCGATTTGTCAAAGAGTTGTTTTCTACAAGCTGCATATCATCTCCATATGCATAAGAGAAAAGATAACGGGTGTCGCAGCCTTCCTTGACAAACCAGTCGAACAATGCCGTGGAGCGTTCCTCAGTGATATGTTCACGATATTTTTCCGAGCCGGTATTATCTGTATGCATAACAAGTAAAACCCTGTACATATCCGGTTCTCTGAGATAACGCTTTAATGGAGCGAGCAATGAAGATGCATCTTTTCGCACCTCAACCTCATTGGGAGCAAAAAGTTTTGAGGCGGGAATAGTCACGAGAAGCACTTCCTTATTGCGATAGGTCTCTACCATAGAGGAATTTTTTGCATTGTATTCCTTGTTATAAAGGCGTGTGCGTCCTTCCTTTTCTTGAAATTTACGGATAAGGTTCGCGCTTTTCTCATCAAGTTCAACGCTATTTATCATTTCCCTGAATGAGAGTTCGTCAAGAGCGTCGATGCGTTGTAGCCGAGTTTCCGCCACCACACCGGTAGTTGCTGTTAAAAGAAACGTGGATACCAGACATCCCCTAAAAAATGTCTTCAATAGATTCCTCATATTCAAGTTCTCCTTTCACTATCAAATCGATATCAGCTGGATCCATTTCAATTTCGCCATCTTTCTTAATCTCTTTTGCCACATAAGCTGTGAGTTTGGTGACGTCAAGTTCTTTTTCATCTGTCACACCGGCATCAATTTTCAAATATCCGTTTTTCTCATACCAATCCCAGATTATATCTATTATGTACAATATGTCATCATCGTCATATCGTTCACTCACCTCTTCAGGGAGAGCGGTGCGGATGAATTTAATAGCGTCATCCTCCTCATATTTCATTATTTCGCTCATATTAATTTCTTCTAATATTGAAGTTGTTTAAACAACTTCAATGTGATGTATTTTACTAATCCGTAATTTTCTTGTTGAGTGAAAGGAGACCTTCCGGAATAGAAGTGTGTATTTCCTTGTTTGTATCGTCAATATCTATTATGAAATCATCAACAAGGGGAATATATATTTCTTCACCATCCGGGTTGCGGACTACCATAAGCTGGTTTTCCGTTGAGTCGTCAATAAACTCAAGCTCCCCGATTTCTCCAAAACACTTGTCTATGACTTTGAATCCTTCAATATCCTCATTATACATAACATCGCCTACGTATTCTTGCAAAACGTCTTTTGGTACAGATATTGCACTATTGACCATTTCTGAAGCATCTTCAACAGAATCGATGCCCTCCAGTTTGATTAGAAAGGATGTCGATCCCTTTGGTCGTATTGATTCTGCATAATAAGGCACCGGAATGCCATCGGTTTCCACAATAAGCGGATTGCCGTTTTCAACATATTCTTCCGGAATATTAAGAATGGCATTCAGCTCTCCTTTCAAGGCATGAGCTTTTTGGAATTTTCCAATCTCTATCAAATTATCTTTATCAATCATCTATTCTAATGATTTTAGCGCCAAGACGGTTCAACCGCAAGTCTATATTTTCATATCCTCGGTCAATTTGTCCGATGTTCTGTATCTTGCTTGTGCCTTTTGCTCCCATTGCGGCAATGAGCATCGCGATGCCGGCACGAATGTCGGGAGAAACCATATCTGTGGCACGTAGGGAATTAAAATGCCCTGAGCCTATCACCACTGCCCTGTGAGGATCGCATAAGATGATTCTGGCTCCCATGTCAAGAAGTTTGTCTACAAAGAAGAGGCGACTTTCAAACATTTTCTGATGTATCAGAACACTTCCTCTCGCTTGAGTGCAGATAACAAGAAATATGCTTATTAGGTCTGGAGAAAGTCCCGGCCATGGAGCGTCTGCTATGGTAAGTGTAGAACCGTCAATGAAATTTTCTATCTCATATATTTCCTTTTGGTCTATCCTTATGTCGTCGCCTTCAATCTGGAGATGAATGCCGATTCTTTCAAAAATCTCCGGCATCAGTCCCAGATCTTTTACGCCTACATTCTTAAGCAGTAGGTTCGAGCCGGTCATGGCTGCCATTCCAATGAAGCTTCCGACTTCTATCATGTCCGGCAATAACCGATGCATTGTGCCTCCAAGCCGTTCTACACCATGAATGGAAAGCAGGTTGGATCCGATCCCATCTATCTTCGCACCCATGCGACATAGCATGCGACAAAGTTGCTGTATATAAGGTTCGCATGCAGCATTGTAGATTGTGGTTATACCTTTGGCGAGCACTGCCGCCATTACGATATTGGCTGTGCCCGTAATTGAAGCTTCGTCCAGAAGCATATAGTCGCCATCAAGTCCATCGGGAGCGGAAATTTGGTAAAGACCTTCGTCATTGGCATATTCAAAGCGTGCCCCAAGTTTCTGCAGTCCGAAGAAATGAGTGTCCAGGCGTCTGCGACCTATCTTGTCTCCTCCAGGCTTTGGCAACACTGCTTGACCGAAGCGGGTTACAAGCGGTCCTAATATCATGACTGATCCACGCAGCGATGCTGCTTTTTTACGATATTCAGGTGTGTGAATATATTCTATGTCAATGTTGTCTGCCTGAAACTCACATGTGGATTCGTCAACATAGTTGACTTTCACCCCCATTTCTGAAAGGAGATTTATGAGGTTGGTAACATCCAATATGCGAGGCAAATTAGAGATAGTGACTTTTTCTTCAGTGAGAAGCGTTGCGCATATAACTTCTAACGCTTCATTTTTTGCACCTTTGGGACTTATCTCACCGTTAAGGCGGTGTCCTCCCTCAACTATGAAACTACTCATTTTTTCTTCTTTTTGCCTTTAGGCTGATTCACGGGCTTGGCTTCTTTAAACTCATGTAGCAAATATGTCTGTGGGTCAAGATCAATCTTGCCATTAGAGTATTCTTTAAGGTCCTTTAATATCTTGGCATCGTCAACCCCCTCCTTATTATGAATCAACATAAGTTTCTTCATATGATGTGCTATAAGGGAGATTAACACATCTTTCTCCTCACCCTCTTCCATATCTGCCACTTTTTCAATCATCTTCTCAATGTTTTTGCCATAGTGACGATAACGCATGGCAGATGCAGTATAAGGGATTTTTTCAGGTTTCGGGTTAAGCCTGTCAGCTGTTATAACTTCACATGGGAAATCTATGTCAAGCTGAAAACGGGATATAATATTAATCTGATCCCATATCTGGGAATAGTCGCGATTCTCTCCTACTAATTCAGGAAAAAGATTTGCCATTATATCAGCTATAGCGAATGCACATTTGGTACGTTCTTCTCTATCCGGGATGGATACGCAATAATCCACCATCCCTTGAACATTTCTTCCAAACTCCGGGAGAGTGATTTGTTTTAAATCAGTATTATAGGGTATCATTAATAGTCTCATATAAAGTTTAACTTACAAATATACGAAGAATCCGCGAGATTATGGTACAGATTTTTTGACTATATTTTTGCTTTTGGAGTAGTTGTCTGATATTCCTTAAGATACTCTGGCACGGAATAGGCAATATCAAGGAAGTCATTTTCTCGGAATGCCTTTTCCGATAGGGCAAGCATATCCTTTGCCATTGGATAAAGGTTGTCTATCCAGTGTGCGTTGGGAGACTTGATGACCTCTTTCGCTTTTGATGAACCATCACCCATGAACCATACTTGCTTGTTGGCAAGTAACGAAGCAAAAGAATTATTGTCAAGAATTTTTGCACCCGGAGTCTCAACTTCGTTCAAAGAAAAGTCATATGCACCCGTGAATACCTCCATTCTTCTGGCATCTATCATAGGGGAGAGAATCTCTTCTCCTGTGAAGTCGAAATTTCTGAACATCGCTTTCACCGCAAGTATCTTGAGTGTGCTGACACCTATCAGAGGGACACCGAGACTGAATGCGAGTCCTTTAGCAAGAGAAAGACCGATCCTGAGTCCTGTATATGAACCGGGTCCGATGCTCACAGCTATGGCATCAACCTGCCATTCCTTACGTTTAACTTCCTCCATAGCCCGTTCCACAAAGGGGGCTAAAAGCTCGGCATGCTTCATGCCGTCATTGTTCTCTTGGTTAAATTCCAAAACTCCATCACGAGTCAGAGCTACGGAGCATATTTTTCCTGAAGTCTCTATGTTTAATATTGTAGCCATGTTTGGTGTAATTAATAATTAATGGTTTGCACATGCCGCTTCTGCACATCGGATACCGTCGATTGCAGCAGAGACTATACCTCCGGCGTATCCGGCGCCTTCGCCTGCTGGGTAAAGGCGCCGGATTTCTACGTGTTCAAAAGTTGTTTTATCACGAGATATCCTTACCGGTGAAGATGTTCGTGATTCGAGACCAAGTAAAATTGCATCATTAGTGAGAAATCCCGGACATTTGCGACCGAAGTCTTTTAGTCCTTCCCTTAATCTCCATGATATAAATGGTGGAAACAGACGATTGAAATCCACAGGATGAATGCCCGGAGCATAAGAAGTGGATGGAAGTGTCGTTGATATTTTACCATCAGTAAAATCTTTCATCCGTTGAGCCGGTGCGTTTATGGAATTTTCGGATTCTATGTAAAACCTGTGTTCAAGATCTTCTTGTAACTGCAGGATCTCAAGCTCACCGAATTTATTATACTCCGGAAAATCTCTGGGACGTATCTCAACCACCATTCCTGAATTGGCACGTTCCCCTGCACGCGCGGATGCGGACATGCCGTTAACTACCAACTCATTTTCAGCACTTCCGGCGGGAACTATAACTCCTCCGGGACACATGCAGAAAGAGTATACTCCCCTGTTTTCCACTTGGGTGACAAAATTATATTCTGCCGGAGGTAAATATTTCCCTCTGCCCTTGTCGGAATGATATTGGAGTTGGTCAATCAATTTTTGAGGATGTTCGAGACGCACTCCTATCGCGATACCTTTGGACTCCATTTTCACCCCGGATGAGTGCAATTTTCTGAAAGTGTCGTGTGCAGAATGTCCTGTGGCAAGGATTACAGCATTTCCCTTTATTTTGTCTCCATTATCGGTTGTTATTCCAATGGCACAACCATTTTCAATGATTAAACCGTCACAACGTGTTTCGAATCTTACTTCTCCACCGCAATCAAGAATAGTCTGACGTATATTTTTTATAACATGTGGCAATCTGTCGCTTCCTATATGTGGATGAGCATCTATAAGAATATCAAAATGGGCACCATGTTGCACAAACAGTTGCAGTACTTCTTCAATACTACCTCTTTTTTTGCTGCGGGTATATAATTTGCCATCACTGTAGGCACCTGCTCCACCTTCTCCAAAACAATAGTTTGATATTGGATTTATTTTACCCTCACGGCTTATATTGGCAATGTCAAGACGCCTTGAATCAACATCTTTGCCACGTTCAATCACTATCGGACGGATTCCTAAGGTGATGGCTTTCAATGCAGCAAAGAGTCCTGCGGGACCGGCACCGACAATAACCACATCGGGTGCTTCGGATGACAATGGAGTGAATTTAATCGGTTTGGCTGTCGGTTCAACTTTGAAATCATTTCCCGAAGCTACACGTATTGTCAAGTTGACAACAACGTTGCGTTTTCTGGCATCTATGGAACGTTTAATTATTTTCCATTGATTAACCTCGGATGGTGTCAGTTTAATTTCACGCAACAAGGTTTCCTGGAGCAAATCTTCTTCTGCTGCCACTCGCGGAGAAACTCGCAGATTTATATCCTGAATCATTATTTATTTTTTAACAGCTTCTAAATCGCGCATACATAATGCGCATTCTACTTTCAAACAACAAATATAGTGATAATTTGATAAAATTGACTAATTTTGCATCATATTATGCACAAAATAGATGTTCATGGCTGATATTAAAATAGGAGCCCTTTTTGATCTCGACGGAGTTCTCATTGATAGTGAGAGTGAATATACTAAAGTTTGGAGTGAAGTCAATCGTCGCTTCCCTACTCCTTATTGCGATTTGGCACATAGGATAAAGGGAATGACATTGGATAATATAATCGCGACTTATTATGATGCCGATGGACTCGGAGATAAAGTCAGGAATGCGCTTCATGAACTGGAAGCACATATGAAATACGAATGGCTTCCGAATGCCAAGGATTTTATTTTGTGGCTTAAAGAGCTAAACATTTCCAGGGCTTTGGTTACAAGTAGCGATGACATGAAGATGGATCATCTCCGTGACGAGATTCCCGAGCTTGAGGGATTGATGACGGAGTTGGTAACCGCCAATAAGATTACCAGATCAAAACCGGATCCGGAGGGATATCTTTTAGCTGCGAAATTAATTGGTGCCGATCCTAAGAATTGTGTCGTGTTTGAAGATTCGCTGCAAGGTGTGAAGGCGGGTCGGGCTTCCGGCGCATTTGTTGTTGGAATTGCCGGTACGCTGCCTGCATCCTCTATTGAGCCTTATTGCGACATCGTTGTAAATAATCTTGGAGAGATTGATCGAGAATCTCTTATAACGATATTATTTTCCAGGTAGATTCAGTTTGTATGACGAACATTCCTCTTGCCGAAAGGTTACGTCCCCAATCCCTTGATGATTACATTGGTCAGACACATTTGGTCGGACCAAACGGAATTATACGCCGCATGATAGAGACAGGAAGGGTAAATTCGTTTATCCTGTGGGGGCCTCCGGGGGTTGGAAAGACCACATTGGCACGTATAATGGCAGCGCAGACGGATGTGCCGTTCTATACATTGAGTGCAGTGACATCCGGCGTAAAAGAAGTGCGTGAGATTTTGTCACGCTGTGAGGCTGATACCCGCAGCATGTTCGTAAAGGGACGTCCCATATTATTTATAGACGAGATTCATCGGTTCAACAAGTCTCAACAAGATTCGTTGTTGGGTGCCGTGGAAAAAGGGACAGTAACGTTAATCGGTGCTACTACGGAGAATCCGTCGTTTGAAGTGATTCGTCCGTTACTTTCGCGAGCACAGGTGTATACATTGAAACCGCTTGATCTCCCGGATCTGGAAAACCTTCTTGATCGTGCCATATCCAATGACGAGATTCTTAAGAACCGGACATTTGATATAAAATCGAAAGATGCACTTTTCCGTTTTGCCGGAGGCGATGCCCGCAAGCTTCTAAATATAATTGATCTGATTGAGCAATCTACTGCGGAAGATGACATAGTTTTGATTGATGATGATGTGGTCTCTTCCCGATTGCAGCAGAATCCGGCGGCGTATGATCGTAATGGGGAAATGCATTATGACATTATCTCCGCATTTATCAAGTCTATTCGTGGTAGCGATCCTCAGGCGGCGGTTTATTGGCTTGCCCGGATGGTGGCAGGTGGTGAAGATCCTGCATTTATTGCCCGTCGTCTTGTAATCTTGGCTGCAGAAGATATAGGTCTTGCCAATCCTAATGCCTTGTTGCTTGCAAATACGGCATTTGATGCGCTCAATAAAATCGGTTGGCCCGAGGGGCGTATCATATTATCCGAATGTGCTATATATCTTGCCAACTCACCCAAAAGCAACTCAGCATATGTTGCTATTGGAGAGGCTTTGGATGCTGTTGAAAAGACGGGTAATATTCCGGTGCCCCTGCATTTGCGTAATGCTCCTACGAAGCTCATGGCGGATCTTGGTTATCATCAAGGATATAAATATGCTCATGATTATAGTGGCAACTATGTGCAACAGCAATACCTGCCAGCTGAACTTGAAGGCTCACGTTTTTGGCAGGCAGGCAATAATCCGTCTGAAGCAAAGATGCAGCAACGTCTTGATTTCCTAAACAAGCAGGATTCATAATTTGAATCCTGCTTGTTACTTATTACAATGATGTAAGTTCTCCGGTGACGGAATCCATTATATAGCCTCTCACCGTAACGTCCTGGGGCATCAAGGGATGATTCTTGATAAGGTCCACAGTCTCTGCCACAGCTGCATCTGTCTCCTCGAAACCATGGAGCCATTCTTTAAGGTTTATGCCACAATGCTCCATGAGGGTTATATATTTTTCTGAAATACCTCTTTTACGCATCAATGATAGCATGTCGTTGGCGTCCATGCCCTGCACTCCGCAATTTGTATGTCCTATTATCATGATCTCATTAACTCCCAGTTCATATACGGCAATTAATAATGAGCGGACTGTTGAATCAAAAGGGTTGGTTATTGTGCCACCGGCATTTTTGATCATCTTCACATCTCCATTCTTTATACCCAATGCTGCAGGAAGCAGTTCGACAAGCCTTGTGTCCATACAAGTAACAATAGCTATCCTCTTGTCGGGATATTTTGAAGTCGTATATTTTTCAAATTCCCTGCGGGCAACAAATTCACGATTATATTCAAGGATTGTATCAATCATAATTCAAATTATTCTTTTTAAACAGCTTATTAATTTCTGTAAATTAAATATGTGATCATTTATTGGGTTTTATAGAATCACTTCATTTTTGTAAACTTGTTTAAACAAGCTCATTTGCCGGGATAAAATGTCTCAAATGTTGAATCGTCATAATAAACGGTAATTTGAACCGCTTTTCGTGGATTTTTACGCATTTTTTCTATTTCACGTTGTAATTCGGAGTTTTTTCTATCAGCGTGATTCTCGCTGTTCATGCGGGATGAGGGGCTGTTTATACCCTCATTTAAGGCTGCGAGAGTAGCGTATTTTTCAAAATTCGTATCTCTGACAGGATTTTTTGCTTGTTCACTGAATAAATTGGGTAATGCTTCTTCAGAAGTCTCATCATGTGGAGGGGGTATCAACATACCGCCTTCACCAAACAGCAGCCATAATACCGACAGGCGAGGAAAAGCTGTGTGAATCTGTCCGACTATAACATCGGATATCTTCTTATTGCGCCCGGTCAGTATCTGCGATAGGCTTGGACGTGGGATTCCACACTGATCAGCGAATTGAGAGTTCGTTAGACCCATTTCATCAATGAACACTTTTAGACGAATTGCTACATTATCCTCATTCATACGGCTTGTTTAAGTTTTCAAATTCTGACTGCAAATGTAATTATTTATTTGCAAACTGCAAATTATAATTGGCAAATTTTGTAATTTAAATATACAAACTAAATATTTACAGATGTAATTTACAATTTGCAACAACAATTGATAAGTCTATAATTAAGTTGGGATTCATAGTGATACTTACTGAAAATAAGTGATATAACACATAACATGTCTAAAATGCCATCTTCTGACAATCAATATAGACATAAATTAGAACTAATTCTTTAAATAATTTCATTATAGTGCAATATACCAAGGTATTACAATTAATGTTAAAGGACGTTAATTGTTATTATTTGCATTAATTACTTAATTTTATATGTAAAACCCAGTCAAGTTGCATATGTGAATAGAGTAAATAGGTACATATGCACGTTACGATTGTAATTTGCAAAGTAGACGCAATTCGCAATTTACACTATTAAATTTACAAATGATAGTACTATTTTGCAAACGATACAATCTGGTGAAAATCATGCTTAATTGAATGTCCCAATTTGACCAATGTTATAATCTGTAAATTTTGCACTCTCCTATTCATGCAATAGCTTAAAAATTTTTCTGAGTTTGATTTTTGTGAGAATTTCATAATCGCCTACATTTATTGGGATTTTTAGATATATCCGATTCTCAAAGCCTTATATACAGAATAAAACAAGGATAAAATCTTAAAATATAAGACTTTATCCTTGTTTACAAATATAAATTTATATTCTAATTTAGCGATTGGAATGTAAAATTTAGGTGGTTTATTAAAATTTAATGAGATTTTTCATTAGTAAATTCTCAATTTGTAATAAATTGTTAAATGGTTTATAAGTTAAGATAGAGAATTAGTCTAACATTAAATATATTTTTCCTATTAATGGAGGTAACTGCAATATCTCTTCTATTATGCTATTTGAATCAGGACGACGGAACAATATCTCTGCCACTTCCCTTTCCAACATTATAGAGTTTGTTTTTTCGTATTTTTCTTTATCAATTTTTTCCTCATTGTTTATTAATCCATTTTTCACATTGAACCTTGTCAATCTTCCATTTTTCTCGTTTTTCACGAGAATGGAATATTTCAAATTATTCCGCTCTATTGCCTGAAATTTTAGAATCTCATAAAGATTTAAGATACGTGCCATGCCGTAAACTTCAGAGTGATTTGTCTTGTCATATACACATTCGGTTGTTCCTATGTATCCTGCAGAGGTAGCATCCGGAATGGTTGCTCCATAGAACGGTTCCCATAATCCGGATATTTCAGATTTTGTGGGATATCTATATAAGACCAAACTTGATTCAGGATAATGTTTCTTTATCTCACCAAGGAGTTTATAGTAAGTGCATCTATTTTCTGCATCAAGTGAATATATAGTTATTGTCTCTTCTTTCACATAAGTAAATGCGACTCCGGAAACTGTTTTATCTGAATTAAGACAATAAAAAACGGTCCCACCTGAAATTATACATTCATCTATAGCCAAAGACAAATCAGATAGCTCATGAAGTATTCCTAAGTTTTTTCCGGAGCGTTCTTTTATTGACAAATATGAAATTATTTTATTTATTTCATCTTGATTTGGACGAGAATCTGATGAAATCATATTGCAAATAAGCCTTTGGCAATAACGTTGTTTTATATTTTGGGTTCTTTCATCTTCTTGTCTGAGAATGTTATAATGTTCCAATGCAAAATCATGTGAAGCTGTGAAACGCTCCTTAATACGATAGAAGGCATTAACAAAACCACGATCCTTATAATATCGTTGTAGACCATTATCCGCAGGAATGAGGAAGAGGAATGAATATTCAGATTTTTCCATCCGTTTAGCCATTCTTTCTATCATATCGCCCATGATCCCTTGACACCGAAATGTCGGATCAGTGGAAAGTCCGCATAGATATAACCCCTTGATTTGATTTTTACTGTTTCCGAATTTGTATGGAATTGCCATCAATCCTGCAATTATTCGTCCTGCGCGTTCTTCATATTCTATCAGTGAAAGATTAAAATATTCATTAAACACCATATGAATATATTCATATGAATCATGGAAAGTATCTTTCCATAGTTTCATCATTCCTTCCTTGATTTCTGCTTCTTTCATAAGTATATGTTTGTTGCTTATCTTGATAACGGAAGATGATTGGAAATGGTTTTAATTAGCAGGTTCTTAATACATGGTTATAAATAGGTTCTTATACAAAATGAATGTGAAAACAGATCTGTTTTCACATTCATTTTGTATAAGTCTGGTCAGAAGAATGTTAAAAGTAATAGATAGCTTCTAAACATTTCTAAGTCAGGATTGCTTCGCAAGATGGCTATAGAAGTTTCCTATGTTCGCGTTTTTCTACGGCTCTATGAACTTTGTGTATTTCCTTAACCATGCACACTCCTACAGCCACCATTGCAGCTGATAGAACGAGTTTGGCAATCTTAAATCCTAATTTCACGCCTGGATGACAATGAATGTGTTCTTGTTCGTGATTCATAACAATGTGTTTTTTATAGTAATTAAATAATCATGAATATAAGCATACAACCAAGCAGGTTTATTATGCCTTATGGCTGACTGCATATTCTTTATACACTCTTTTTAGAAACACATGCCATCTTTCTTTTGTTCATGCGAACATTTTCCTTAAGCAAGTTATTTTATAGGTAAGCAAGAGCTCACTTATTTAAGTAAGTGAGCCCATTAAAATAATAGCAGGTCTGTTTCTGAAATAAACTTGCTTGCTTCTATAAAGATACTTAAATTATGTCTAATCAACGTCCCATAACATTTGACCGGGTAGTGAGGGTGCTTGCCACTTTGGCGGCTATTGCGGCTGTAGTGTGGCTTATTGATATATTACGGAATGTTTTACTTCCATTTTGTGTGGCATGCCTTATATCCTATCTCCTTGAACCGGTGGTTGAATTTCAGCAGAAACATCTGCGGTTGCAACATCGGCTGATTCCGGTATTTCTGACTTTAGTTGAAGTTGCCATATTGGCGGGAGGACTCGCTTATTTTTTCATACCTTCAATAATTGATGAGGTTGCGCAGCTTGAGTCAATAATCAAAGCTTCATCTTCAAAGGATGTAACGTCAACTTTGTTGCCTCCTGAGATCCATGAATATATTACTAAATATCTTAGTTTCGAGAATATATCCAAATATATAAGTGGAAGCCGCATTGAGGCAGTGTTGAATAAAAGCACTTCAGTGCTTGCCGCAACTATTGATTTCCTTATGAACACGATAGAATGGCTACTAACATTTATTTATGTGATATTTATACTTCTTGATTATAAGCGTATAATGCGTGGTTTCAGGCTTGCTGTGCCTCCAAAATTCCGTGATAAAGTATATCCTGTTCTTGACAATATTAAAGATAATATGGATCGCTATTTTCGGAGTCAGGCAATAATCGCTTGTTGTGCTGCGGTATTATATTGTATCGGATTCTCTATTGTTGGTCTTCCCCTCTCCATTGTAATGGGAATAACGGTAGGCATATTGTATATGGTTCCTTATTTTCAATATATCACGTTGATCCCGGTGGTCATACTCTGTTATATATATTCCATGACCGGAGCATGTGAATTTTGGCCTGAGCTTGGGAAATGCGTTCTCGTATATATAATTAGCCAATGCATATGCGATTATCTCTTGACTCCTAAAATAATGGGTAAATCTTTAGGGTTAAATCCTGCAATAATACTGCTGTCACTCTCAATATGGGGAACGCTGCTCGGAATCATAGGTATGATTATCGCGCTCCCTGTGACGGCACTCATTATTGCATATTATAAGCAATATGTTCTGTCTCCTAAGTATGACTCGCAAATCCGCTAAAAATATGCGTTGACTAATCAATACATTAAATAATTTCGATGTCATACTTAAAGAGACGGGAAAAATAATTGATAACTAATTAAATAATTATTATGGAAAAAATGACATTTAAAGGAGGAGTGACTCGTTATTGGTGGATGCCACTGGTAACAGGCTTGCTCTCAATTGCTATTGGAATCTGGTGCCTCTGTAGTCCGGATTCATCGTTGCCGGTGCTCGCATATGTGTTTGCCGGAGTAGTAATCGCTGCCGGCATAGTAAACATTTCTTTTGCTATCGCCAATTCCCAGATAATGCCGGGATGGGGATGGTCATTGGCGCTTGGGCTCATAGAAATAATCGTAGGAATATGGTTATATACACTGCCGGAAACTATGCTGATAGTGACATTTATATATACTATCGGCATTTATCTGATATTTATCACTATCAATGCCATCTGCGAAGCATGTATGCTCTATACTTATTCTTCAGGCATGACAGGCTGGCTTTTAGCATTGCTTCTGATTACGCTTGCCTTTTCAGTTATATTCCTGGCTGGTCCCGTAGTTGGAGGAGTGGCAGTATGGCTATATATAGGTGTCTCGTTTATTACATTCGGATGCTATAGGATTGCCCTGTCTACAAAACTTCGTAAGTTGAACCATGAGATATTATAGAGAATCATAACAAAAAGAGAGTGAGATGACCGATTCAGGTTCATCTCACTCTCTTTTTATATAGTTTTACAGTAAACAGCTTCTTAGTCCCTGCGGAAAATATCACGCGTATAGACTTTCTCTGCAACATCATCAAGACATGAATCATATCGGTTTGCCAGTATGGATTGTGACATTTCTTTGAATTTTTCAAGATTGTTCACTACTTTGCTTCCAAAGAATGTGGAGCCATCCTCGAGGGTCGGTTCGTAAATGATGACCGTTGCTCCCTTGGCTTTGATCCTCTTCATTACACCTTGTATAGATGACTGACGGAAATTGTCGGATTGTGATTTCATTGTAAGCCTGTACACGCCTATCACACACGGTTGCTCAGCTGCCATACCGTATGTATTGGATGTTGTATAATCATAATAACCAGCCATGCGGAGCACTTGGTCAGCAATAAAATCTTTGCGGGTGCGGTTGCTTTCCACTATTGCTGTCATCATGTTTTGTGGAACTTCTGCATAGTTGGCGAGAAGCTGTTTTGTATCTTTAGGCAGGCAATATCCCCCGTAACCGAACGATGGATTATTATAATGGGTTCCTATACGTGGATCAAGTCCGACACCCTTGATGATAGCTTGCGAATCAAGTCCTTTCACTTCTGCGTATGTATCAAGCTCATTAAAATAGCTTACGCGTAAAGCGAGATATGTGTTGGCAAAGAGTTTCACGGCTTCAGCTTCTTTAAGACCCATATACAGAGTGTCTATTTCCGGCTTGAGGGCCCCTTGCTGAAGGAGTGAGACAAAAGTATGTGCAGCTTCATTAAGCGCGGGTATATCTGCTATAGCTTCAATAGCCGCATTTTCTGCAGCGAAACGTTTGTCATTTATAAGTTTGGGAACACCTGCTATGATTCTTGACGGATATAGGTTGTCATATAATGCTTTCGATTCCCTTAAAAACTCTGGAAAGAACAGAAGATTGAATTTTTTTACTCCTTGTGCAGCATATTTCACATATAGCGAACGGCAATACCCTACCGGTATCGTGGATTTTATTATCAATATGGCATCCGGGTTTACAGACAGCACAAGGTTAATGACATCCTCGATATGTCGGGTATCGAAATAGTTGCTATGCGGATCGTAATTTGTAGGAGCAGCTATGACAACAAAATCAGCATTACGATATGCAGATGCGGCATCAAGAGTTGCCGTAAGGTCAAGCTGTTTTTCTGCAAGATACTTCTCTATATAATCGTCTTGAATCGGAGAAATACGGTTATTGATTTTTTCAACTTTATCCTGTATCACGTCAACTGCAATGACATGGTTATGTTGTGAAAGAAGTGTTGCTATGCTTAGTCCGACATAGCCGGTTCCTGCTACTGCGATATTATATTTTTGCATTTATGATCTTATTGATTTGATGATATCCGCAAAAATACGAAGAACTGAGATTAAAAACAAATCTGATGATAACTTTTTAAAAATCATCATCAGATTTACTTTTATCCCCTACTAAGCGTAAGATGTGCATGTGTGGCAGTGTTAGATATCCTTTATACTGGTGCAATTCCATCAGACTACAACGGAGTAATGGGAGTGCAAATCACTTTTCTTGACAAATATTGTCCGGAGCAATTTGAAATCTTAAACATTTTAAACATTTTAAATCTTTAAGGTGGTTGTTACGTGGTTGTATGTGGTTGGAGTTTTTATGTGTGTTGGCTTGGCGCAGAGAGAAATCGGATTTTAAATTATGGATATCCGGCATCGCGGATTCCTATATGCCTATGGCATATAGGGAGAGACGCTGATATGGCGGATGGGGCGCGGATTTAATTGAATTATCCGCATTTTTATGATGGTAGCAGTGGAGATGCTGATTTTTTGCCCGATTATCACAGAGTTACAGAATTTTGTTGTAAATTTGCGTATGGCAGATAACCGACTTTTTGATAAGTATTGCGCCAAGATAATAGGGATAGCGCGTCACCGTCTTTCGACCGACGGTGACGGCGTGACTACGCTGGTAGCTTTTCACGGCTGTCCGCTCCGTTGCCGGTATTGTCTGAATCCGCAATCGTTGGGTGGTGGAAACCGATTCAAAGAGTATTCTCCGCAGTCTCTTTATAATGAAGTGAGGGTTGATGAGCTGTATTTTCTCGCTACAAACGGTGGAATAACTTTCGGCGGCGGTGAACCTTGTCTGCGCCCTGATTTCATCCATGAGTTTCGTGGGCTATGTGACCAGGCTTGGCAGATTAATCTTGAAACATCGCTTAATGTCCCGACAGCCAATACTGAGGCGTTGCTACCGTTGGTCAATACTCTGATTGTCGACATCAAGGATATGAATCCCGATATTTATCGCAACTATACGGGGCAGAACAACGACTTTGTTCTTGACAATCTCCATATGATAGCCGATGCCGGGCGACAACAAGACTGCGTTATCCGCATACCTCTGATACCTAACTATAATACTGAAGCCGACCGCGATGCAAGCAGAAAGGCTCTTGAAGCACTCGGCTTCAACCGATTCGATCTATTCACCTATCAAATCCGCAAACACTGATTATGGCAAGAGGAAAGCAGACCTGCAAGATACTGAAAGAGATACGCCGGCAAATCGCCGAGGCTAACGGTATCAAGTTCGTGACATCGGAATGTTGCTACAAGGGCGACTGTCTCGGCACATGCCCCAGATGCGAAACTGAAGTTCGCTATTTGGAACAGCAACTCCGTGCCCGTTCACTTGCAGGAAAAGCCGTAGCCCTCGCCGGGATCTCGGCAGGTATGATTCTAATGTCTGGTTGTAGCGGAATGTCATCAAAAAGTAATAATGACTATGAATTAATGGGCGTTGTTTACGACACCACTTTAGAAGAAATTGATAGTGTTGATGAAGGAGAGCTGCCGCCCGTTGTTGACACTATTTTAAGCGTGCCGAAAGGTTTGTGTGGTGTCAAAGAAGGCGAGATTGCCAGCGACCCCAATGTTGTTGTAACCCAAGGAGAGGTCCCTATGGAACCTGCAACAGACCCCGATGAAAATGGCATATACAAATGCGTTGAACAAATGCCTCAATTTCCCGGAGGACAGGTAGCTATGATGAAGTTTATTTGCGACAGCATCAAATACCCGATTGGAATGGCTGATAACATACAAGGCAGAGTAATTGTGCAATTTTATGTTGACACATTAGGTCGTGTATGTGAGCCGAAAATTGTGAGAGGTAAAGATCCTGCCCTTGACAGTGAGGCGTTGCGTGTAGTACGACTGTTTCCCAACTTCACGCCCGGAACACTCAATGGCAAGAAAGTCAATACATATCTTATTCTTCCCATTACTTTCAAATTACCCGCAGATTGACTATGTTACGAGGGAAACAGACCTGCAAGATATTGAAAGAGATACGTCGGCAGATAGCTGATGCAAACGGCATAGAGTTCGCCACATCGGAATGTCGCTACAAGGGAGACTGCCTCGGCACATGCCCCAAATGCGAAGCCGAGGTGCGCTACTTGGAGCAGCAACTTCGCGCCCGCTCTCTCTCCGGTAAAGCCATTGCTCTCGTCGGAATCTCGGCAGCTTCCCTCGCCATGCTGATGCCGATGACCTCCGATGCGCAGACCGTGCAAGAATCGCAGAGCCTTTTGAAAGGGAGCATTCCTGCTGTGGCTGATACAATAACGGTTAAAGGTATTGTACTGAGCGGCGACACATTGCCCGACGGCACTATTTCAAAAGAGCCGTTAATCGGAGCGATTATATCAAACAGACGCACTGCGTTAGGTACCATATCCGATTTGGATGGTCATTTCGGATTGTCCGTATGTGTAGGAGATACATTGAAGGTGGAATATGTCGGTTATGAACCGCAGACGATTGTCGTGACCGAGGATATGGGAGATACTACAATCACACTTGTACCAAATAATGCGTTATTGGGAGAAATGGTTTTGGCAGGCGTAATGCCTTATGATACAAAGCTACGAGAAAATCACTATCTTGATTTTAACATCATTGATGAAAACGATAATCTGATTGACTCTGAACATTTTGATATAAGCATTGTAAAAATTGATGAAGATAGAGAGGAATACACGGATTATTTGTATCATGAATTTGTAGATGAACAACACCCTTGTCGCATTTATTGGGATGCCAGCTATGAGTTGAAAGACGAAGACGGCAATCCGCTAAAAAAAGCGACACTCCGCATAGAAGCCGATGGATACGATGACCCAATAACTATCAAGGTCAAATACCCCAAGCGCAACATCAAGAAAACCGTCAAGTTCAAACATAAAAAGAAATAGCTGATATGTCAGATTCTCTCCGATATAAGATACTGCTTTGGATGGTGTGGATGCAGATTGCGCTCTTGCCTGTTGTCATAGTGATGATAAGCGTGACGAATAATAACTGCAATAAACAGAATTTCAAAATTTGAACAGAATTACGATATTACTCCATTGATAGATAATAAATCCTTTAATCAGTCACGGATATGTCCGATAAGTGATTGCATGGAACAGCCTGATTCTATCGCATATATTCGTTATCTTTATAAAGATGGTAGCATAAGATGTGAAGGATGGATTGTATTTTCAAATGATCCGGAAGATGATTTCTCCAACGAATTCGGCGAATGGAAGTATTATGACGAAGAAGGCAATTGCTATCGTAAGTTCTGAAATTATAAAGAAAATGGCAAATTTGATCTTGACGGAGCGTCATGGTAGGACATAATAAACTCAACCCGAAAACTCCTTGAACCCAATGAAATCGGCCAATAAACGATTTTGGAATGGAGAGAAAATGGGTTACTATCCGTCTTTCAAGTATCTTCTACCCCGGATTATTGTCGGGAGAGGATATTTTTATTTTAAGTTTGGTCCACAGGCAATTGGGAATCATGCGCCATAACCCTACGAGTATGTTCCAACGGCAGTCGATCACGGCTACTCTCGGACGTCTGACAATAGCCTTTATAATTAATGGAACTGCATAATCAAGTGTCATTTCCATTGGATATTTCAATCCGTCTGTGAGCAGAGGGGTGCGTATCCATCCCGGGCGAATATCCGTGAAAGAAATATTTACACCCTCTTCATTGGCAAGTTGTTCCAATGCGATCATATATGCCTGTGCTCCCTTTTTTGATGATGAATATGCCGATAAGCGCCCTATACCGTTGGTGCCGGCAACGCTTGTCACGGCTACGATCCTTCCGGGATGATGCTTGTCACGAAAATAGCGGTATGCAGCACATATCATACGAGCAAAACCTCCAAGATTAGTGGCGATTATATTCACTTCGCGTTGCGGATCCAAATTGAGGTTTTCATATCCTATACCGGCAACATGGAAGTAAATGTCCATCCCACCTAACTTATTTATCAACTTATCAAGGAGCAAAGGGGCATCGGCATGAGTTATATCGATAGATTCATATTCTATCATGTCAGGATATTTTTCCTTTAATTCACTCATGGTCTCAGTGCGGCGAGCAGCCATACCCACTTTGATTCCTCTTGATGCGAGTGCTTCCGCTACTCGCAATCCAATGCCTGATGAGGCACCCATTATCACAATTCTTCTCATGTTATTATAACAAAGAAGCAGGAATACAGTTTGTATCCTGCTTCTATATTGAATTAAAACTTATTTATGGTTAAAAATGACTTGAACCATCAAAACAGTGCGTGCAAAGACGACATTTGGGAAGACCTATGCTCTCAACCAATGTCTCAAGTGGATTAAACTTTAGTGTCGTGAGACCAAAACGTTGACGAATTTTTTCCACGAGTGCTTCATACTGTGGAGAACCGGTCGTGGCATAAAGGTCAAGGTTCTTTTCCGGATCTCCTTCCAATTCTTCTATTATACGGCGCGTAAGCAATTCCATATCTGATTTTGAGGATGTGAAACCGAGATACCTGCATCCGTATATCAAAGGGGGACAAGCTATCCTCATGTGCACTTCCTTGGCTCCATTGGCATATAATTCCGATACATTATCGTTGAGTTGAGTTCCGCGCACGATTGAGTCGTCGCAGAAAAGGGCGCGTTTGCCTTCAAGCATAGCATGGTTAGGCACCAGTTTCATTTTTGCAACGAGGTCTCGCATCGACTGGTTGGCAGGAGTGAATGAACGAGGCCAGGTTGGTGTATATTTAGAGATGCAACGTCGGTAAGGCACTCCATGACCGGAAGCGTAGCCGAGAGCCATTCCTACACCTGAATCCGGTATGCCACATGCGCAGTCAACATCTGTCTTATCAGACTTGCCCATTGCTTCACCGGATGCAAAACGGGTTTCCTCTACATTTACCCCTTCATAACAAGAGGTCGGGAATCCATAATAAACCCAAAGGAAGCTGCATATCTGCATCTCTTTGAGCGGGGCGCTTAATTGGCGGACGCCCTCTGCAGTAAATTCAACAATCTCTCCGGGACCCAGATCACGCAATATTTTATATCCCAAGTTAGGGAACGCCGTGGTCTCGGAAGTTGCTGCATATGCCCCATCTTTCTCTCCGAGGATAATGGGGGTCCTTCCAAGTTTATCACGGGCAGCGATTATTCCGTGCTCTGTGAGTATCAACATCGAGCATGACCCTTTTACTTTTGCGTGAACATTGCGAATACCTTCAATAAAATCTTTGCCTTGATTTATAAGGAGGGCTACAAGTTCGGTCTGATTTGTTTTACCTGAACTCAATTCCCCGAAATGCACGCCGGCGTCAAGAAGTTCTTTCTCAAGATCATCAATGTTAGTGACATGCGCCACGGTTACGATGGCGAATTTCCCGAGATGTGAATTGATAACGATTGGCTGCGGATCATTGTCGCTGATTATACCTATTCCCTCATTCCCTTTAAACTTGTCAAGCTCTGATTCGAACTTGGTCCGGAAATAAGTTCGTTCAAGACTATGTATCGAGCGACAGAAACTCTTCTCGACACTATCGTAGGTTGCCATACCGGCACGTCTGGTGCCGAGATGAGAGTTGTAATCAACTCCGTAGAAAAGATCGGTTCGGCAAGGAACTTTACTTGCGACTCCGAAAAATCCTCCCATGATGTAGAAACTTTTGAAATTTTAAGCCGCAAAATTACAAAAATTATTGTATTGCGACAATAACAAAAGCTTGATCGATCATAATTTTTTTCACATCCAGTAACATAATAAGAAATTTAGCTTAAAAAGCGTTATAAAATTAGAAACTGTTAAAAAGTTAATTTTGGAATTACCATATGGATGAAAAAGAATTTTTCGACAAGTTAGCTCCTACTTGGGATGCTAACGAAGTGCTTTCAACACCTGATAAAATAAGATTTATCCTTGATTATATTGGTCTTAAACCCGGACAGAGGGTTCTTGATCTTGGCACAGGAACCGGAGTATTGATACCATATATTGCCGAACGGGTTGGAAAGGCAGGTGCTATAACGGCAGTTGATTATTCAATGGGCATGCTTGGCAAGGCAAAAGAAAAGTTCTCGGTTGTGGTTCCGACTCCGGATTTTATCAGGCTTGATTTCGAAACAGAGACAATATCCGGCATATATGACCGTATAATTCTGTATTGCGTATATCCACATCTTCATACGCCTGTAGATACTCTCAAATGGTTACGTAGTGTTAACCTTGCGGATGAAGGAATAATCACGATTGCGTTCCCTACCGGTCCGGAATTTATCAATAATATCCATAGGGAGAAGCATTCAGAGAGCGATATACTTCCTTCTGCCGAAAAGTTGGCAGAGTTTCTTTGTTTAAATGGATTGAATGCAGAAGCAATACTTGCTGATGAGCACGGCTATGTAGTGAATGTATACAAGTAAGCATTGCTAATGATCTTGTTCGTATATACTTGGAACTAACCATACATTATATTTATGAAGACGGTAGAACGTATACTTGCTTTTTTGGTGTGCCTGCTTATGATGGTAGGTGCAGCCTTGAATTGTAACAAGTCAATTTTCGGGAAAGACTTGACTAAATCGCAAATTGAAAATGACTCAGGGAAATCCGGAGCGGGATCATATCATGTAACTGAATCAGGTGCTATAATCATAGACACTTCTTCTCTTACTGATGTGACCGGATTTGCAGGAAAAACTCCACTTGAGATCACAGTATCTTCTGATGGTAAAATAGAAAATATAAAAGCGTTAGCAAATACTGAAACTCCGGGTTTCTTCAAAAGGGCGTCAGGATTGCTTGAAAATTGGAAAGGCAAAAGTGTTGATGAGGCTTTGACACTCCATGTAGATGCTGTTTCTGGGGCTACTATGTCTTCTGATGCAATTAAAGAGAATATAAGGGTCGGACTTGAGCTTTACAATGCAGAAATTGCCAATAATGATCAAGCGTCAGGTTCTGTTGCTGATTTTCCATGGAAATTGTGGGTGGCTTTAGCTGTAACACTTGCTGCATGCATACTTCCATTGATAATTAAAAACAAGACATATCACATAATCCAGTTGTCACTTAATGTTATTGTTCTCGGGTTCTGGTGTGGAGAGTTTATATCTTATGGGTTATTGGTGCGCTATCTGTCTTCCGGTATCGCATTGTGGAAAGGCATTATTCCTATAATGATGATAATTGCGGCTTTCGTCTACCCTATTTTCGGCAAACGACAACATTATTGCTCACATATATGTCCCTTGGGATCTATTCAGCAGCTTGCGGGAATGTGCTGTAAACATAAGATTACAATTCCTCATAATGTGACAAAGATTCTTGAATGGTTCCGTAGACTCCTCTGGGCTGTACTCATGTTCTGTCTTTGGATTCCGGTAATTATGGAGTGGATGGATTATGAACTCTTCTCGGCATTCCTTGTAGCGTCTGCATCTGACGTTATTTTGATTTGTGGAGCAATTGTTGTATTATTGTCACTGTTCATTCCACGCCCCTACTGTCGCTTCATATGCCCGACAGGCACATTAATTAAGGTTCAAGAAAAAATGCTTTCAAAAAAATAAAATTATGAAAATTCAAAGTATCATAATAGTCTTACTCGCGTTAGGACTCGTTTTTGTTTCATATAAATGGGCTTCATCTTGCACATCTGTATCAGAGATGCAAGATGAAAAAGCTAATACCAATGTCGCATTGGAAAATATCATGACACGAACGAGTGTCAGGTCATATAAGGATGAGCCGGTTGCCAAGAAAGATATTGAAACCATTCTTAAAGCGGCTATGGCTGCTCCTACAGCCGGTAACAAACAGCCGTGGCGTTTTGTTGTCATTGAGAATAGAGCTACGCTCGACAGCATTGGTTCCAATTTCAATTCTATGAAAATGGCATCGCAGGCACCGCTTGCCATTCTTGTATGTGGCGATGTTGACTCCACATTTCCTGGCGAAGGACAAGAATATTGGGTGGAGGATACTTCTGCAGCTATGGAAAATCTTCTTCTGGCAGTACATTCTATAGATCTTGGTGCCGTATGGTGTGGGATCTATCCGTTATCTGACAGGGTTGCAGCATTTTCTGAGTTGTTCTCCCTACCGGAAAACATAAAGCCTTTGGGAATTGCCATAATAGGACATCCTACCGATAAATCGCAACCTAAAGATAAATGGAATCCCGATTACATTCATTATGAATCATGGAAATAAGCCCGGCATCTATAAAGCGGATTGTCATTTGACAATCCGCTTTATAGATGCTTTATGGATGGAATTTAATTTTAATTGTAGAATCTATTTTGCCGTATAAAACCGAAAACTGAATGAAACTATCCGAACTGAAAGGTTATATATTGGCGGCTGCAGCTGCCGCCGCATATGGCACTAACCCGGCTTTTGCCATACCTTTATACGAACAGGGTATGAATCCCAATTCCGTATTGTTTTTCCGTTACGTTATCGGGATTCCTATGCTTGTCATGATGTTGGTTTTTCGCGGTCATTCGTTAAAACTGTCAAGGCAGGAACATGCAGCAGTGGCAATCCTCGGAATATTGATGGCTTTCTCTTCGTTGTCGTTGTTTGAAAGTTACAAATTCATAAATTCTGGAATTGCATCTACCCTACTGTTTATTTATCCTATATTGGTTGCTGTTCTGATGGTGTTTTTCTTCCATGAGAAATTTAAATATACTGTGGCAATATGTCTTTTGCTCATGTGTTCAGGATTGGGATTGCTGATGAAAACGTCATCAGGCGAAACATTGAACCCATATGGGTGCTTGCTGGTAATGGTTTCGGCATTGACTTATGCACTTTATATAATCATGGTGAACGTGTCGCATGTAGTAAGGGCGATACCGACAACTAAACTTTTGATGTATGTACTTTTGTGGGGATGTGTCGTATTTTTAGTAATGATACCGATTGGTAATCCTTTGACGATACCTACTGAAGTCTCAGGATGGCTTAACCTTATTGCCTTGGCGATTATACCTACTGTTTTCTCCTTGGCATGCACCACCCGTGCTATTCAGATAATAGGTTCGACCCCTACTGCTATCCTCGGTGCTTTAGAGCCTGTGTCGGCAGTAATTCTGAGTGTATTGGTTTTGGGTCAGACCATAACCGTACGCGATCTTTGCGGCGGGTTGCTCATTGTACTTGCCACTACATTGGTTATAGCTGACAAATCTGTAGACAAGGTTATTCTTAAAGTTAGAAAAATGTTTCCTAAAGTCAGACGTCACTATAAATAGAATAGTTTGCAACTTCTTAAGGAAATACTTGATGTGGGACTTGGTTAGCCAAGTCCCACATCAAGTATTTCGGGATGGGCGTCTTTTATTTTCTTGGGAATTTTCTTTACAACTTCGGAATAACTGTGACGTATCAGAGACTCTATCAAATCGTGTCGTAGGTTTCCACTGATGTTAATCTGGTTCCAATATTTTTTATTCCAATGCCAGGCGGGTTCAATTTCAGGGTAGCGATCAAGATCGGAAGAGCGTCGTGTAGGGAAAGAGTGTGTCTCCTTGTGTAGAT